>PBOG01000175.1 GCA_002724245.1 Planctomycetaceae bacterium | reverse complement strand
TTGTTCCAAAGACGCATGGAAGTCATTGAAGAACAACTGAAATTGCTTAAACACCAAATTGAGCTACTACGGATCACTGCCACTGACGTAGCGAATCTCCCGCAGCACCAAGAACAGTATCGTGCGTTAGAAGCACGCTGGGAAGCGTTGACGAAAGGGTTCCAGGATCTCATTTCAGAAGCCCAGCTCGAGCGTCTGGAGCCGCTACTGTCGGAGGCCGCAGACGTCCAAAACATCGTGGTAACCCAAGTTGTAGCCTTTGATCAGCTTGCGCAACTCGACGCAAGTCTGCTCAATCCCGAACAACGCTTGCAACGCACGCTGCAACAAACCGACTATCTTCTGGATGCAAGTTCTTCGCTACTATCCATTTCCGGATCTGGGCTTTCGCCTCTAGAAATCAACGTCGATGATGCCATGCTGACTGCCCTGACGCAACGCTATGACGTCATGAACCAACGCGAACAACTGGCGGATACCTGGCGGCAAATCAAGTTCCGTGGCGATGAACTCAGATCGATCTTGAATCTGCAAGCATCTCAAGTGATTCGCACGCGCCCCGACGTCAACAATCCTTTCGACTTTACCATCGACGAAGCTTCGACCTCACTTGGCGTCACCTTTGATGCCCCGTTAAATCGGCGCGCACAACGAAACAGCTATCGTCAATCATTGATCAATTATCAACGGGCGCTGCGCAACCTTACTCAGGTTGAGGATAACGTCAAGTTCAGCGTCCGTAATGACCTGCGGGCAATCGACTTGGGCAAACAGACTTACGCGATTTCTGTCGCCAGTGCTGCCTTGGCCAAAGACCGCGTAACCGCAACCGAACTCCAATTGAGCCTGGGGGTCCAGAATATTCGAGCTCGCGACTTCCTGGAGTCACAAGCGGATTACATCGATGCACTCAACGACGTGGCCAGGCAACACATCGATTTTATCCTGGCTCGGATGCAGCTCTTTCTGGACCTGGAACTACTGACCGTTGACAACAACGATTTCTGGCATGAGCTATACGACGAATCCGTCCAGCCTCAGCCACAACTGGATCCACCACTTCCCGATGAACCCGCTTACGGGCGACTCACACCACACATGAAACACTCGAAGCGAATTCGTCGGATGCTTGAAGTACCACGAGGCACTCCTCAAATCACTAGTCCAGAACTGCCAGAAAGTGCCCCAGCCGCCAGCGAGGCAACGGCCCCGGATTAATTGCTTGAAGCCGTAACCGCTCAACGCGAGGCTGCTTCATCGGCACAACAAATGACAGCTGAGTCCCTGGCGCATCTGGCAAAGAACCGTGACCAGAAGCTGGGGCGACGGGAATTATCTCCAGAATTGCCACCAGGCCTGACGCCGAGGAGCCAGACGCGGCCTAGTGCCCGCACGTTTCCCATGTGGCCCAATGGCGCCGTCCATGCGGACACGCGTCATTTCTGTCTCAGCCATACTGGCATCAATCATATTTGCCTGTGTCAGGATCGCGCCGGTCAAATTGGCGCCACTAAGGTCCGCCCCGCTGAGATCAGCATGAGAGAGATTTGCTTCCGTCAAGTTCCCACGCAAATCCGACAAACTCAGGACGGCTCCTGAAAAATCAGCGCGAGTCATCTCGCAGTTACCTAATTTCGCGCACCGCATTGTCGCGCGCGAAAAATCCGTGTCGGACAATTTGGCGCTATTCTGCATGACACCGGTCAGATTTGCCGCTTGCAAGTTGGCGCGTTCCTGGGCGATTTGCGCCCCGCAGATTCGCTCCCGATAAGTCGGCACCCGTGAGATCGGCGTTATGGAAATCAACGTTTTTCAGGTCCTTACCGGATAGATCCGCTCCAGAAAGGCGATGATTCTCCAGGTTCTCGCCTGCTAGCGAAGGACCGTCCACACGCAACAAAACTTCACCCGAGTCCTTATGCTTGATAACAGCCATGGGAACTCTCCTCCCCTGGCGCAAGTAAAGTGCCCTTCGCTAAAACCGCATTTAGCGAACCGCGAATACCTGCGTCCCACAGCGCCGCAATGCGCTACCACTCCGGCATCGGCTATAAGAATGGACACCACACACTGGTCCCCGTTGGAGGATCCGCAAATTACGCCACAACTCTAGTTGCGTCCGTAACTCAAACAAACGATCAGTAGTCAGGAACCACACCCAGGTTCACCAGAACATCGCAGGAACCAAACTGACGCACACTGGTTTCCTGCCTATCATTTCCTGCCCATCAGCAACCTGTAGAAGCGCAGCGTATAGGAAAGCAGGCATCACGCAATTGCGAAATCTTCGCCCCCCCCGTTCGAACCACTTGCTAATCTGGGCCGACACCAGCGCTGCCCCGCAAGTTCCCTTCGATCCTCCATTTACGAGTACCCTGCATAGAGGGTAGGCTCGTCATTCAAACCAAGCCCGACCACCAGATCGTGACGGATTTCAGCCCGATGAACTTTCGCGTTGACCTCAACATTTTCCGCGGCCCACTGGACCTGCTGTTGTTCCTGGTGCGCAAACACGAAATTGAAACACCCGAGATTCCCATTGCCCTGATTACTGAGCAGTTTCTTGAGTATCTCACCGTCCTAGAGGAAATCGATGTCGATGGCGTTGGAGATTTTCTCGAGATGGCAACCACACTGATGGAGATCAAGTCACGAATGGTGTTGCCACGAGAAGGTGAAGAGAATGAGGTGATCGATGATCCGCGAGATGAACTGGTCAAGCGTCTGCTGGAATACAAGAACTATCGCGATGTAGCCAGTCTTCTTGACGACCAAAGTCGCGAATGGCAGCAACGTTACGCGCGGCAAGCCAACGACCTGCCACCGAGACGAGTCGATTCTGCCGACCAACCTATCCGGGAAGTGGAATTGTGGGATTTGGTTAGTGTATTCGGTCGCATCATGCGCGACACCCAAACAACACAACCATCGAACATCGTCTATGACGATACTCCAATCCAACACTACATGCGGAAAATCCACCTGCGCCTCGTTGAGGACCAGAAAATGGCCTTTTCCGAGATGTTTCAACCAGGCATGCACAAGTCCGCGATGATCGGCATTTTCCTCGCCATCCTCGAATTGGTACGACATCACAAAGTCCTGGCGCATCAACCCGACGCACATGGAGATATCGAAATCGAACAAGCGGAAGGATTCTCCGAAATAATTAACCTGCCGGATGAAGATGCTTACCAGCAAGGGACTATCGACGAGAGCACCTTGCCGTCGCGCCCCCGTTAAGACCACCGCAACGGCTGCCACAATCTGGCGTTCGAATTCCTGGTGTGGTCAGCGCCGGCATGCTCCAGATATGACTTACACGCCGACTCTTATTACCACTTATTCGATCGCATATGGATCGGCAAACGCAGCAAATGAACCCAAGCCACCGTCAACCTCTAGATCTGTAGCTGTCACAAAAGAAGCATCTCCACTCGACAGCCACAATACCGCGTTGGCAACTTCACAGGGCTGTCCAATCCGTCCCAGTGGATGTCGATTCGCAAGCTGCGTTTCGCCTCCTTGCGACTCTGCTGTCGAGGTTACTAAAGGTGTTGCGATCGCACCTGGAGAAACCGAGAGTACGCGTATACCCTGTCTCGCATACTCAACACCCCACTGTTTTGCTTGCATCAAGTTCGCTGATTTAATGGGGCCATAAGCTGGCACACCTCGGGCAGTGCGATGCCCCTGCGCACTCGCGATATTGATGACCACGCCCGCGTGCTGCTGACGCATAACTGCCAGAGTGTACTTGGCCATAAAAGCATATCCGGACAGATTCACCGCAACCATGCGTTGCCACATGTCAGACGGATACTGATCCATCGGGAGGTACGACTCCGGGGGTTGTATCGCGGCATTATTCACCAGCACATCGACTCCACCCCATTCTTCAACCGCCGTTTGGACAGCCGCTTCACACTCGTCTTCGAGGCCAACATCAGCCTGATGAAAACGCACCCCCTCTGGCAATTCATGAACCCCTGATTCATTCACATCAACGGCAAGTACTTCCGCTCCGGATTTCCGAAAAGCCGTGGCAATTGCCAAACCAATACCACTGCACGCGCCAGTAACAATTACCACACGCCCATCATTTTGATAACACACACTACCATGAACATCCGGCTTCGAGCTCAACGAACTCTCCCTCCTATATTCTTAGCCCATTACTTTTTGTGGCAACGCCAACCAAACACGTGAACGCTCCAACACACCCATTATTGCAGATCCAACACATCACATAGCGCATAAACGCAAGTGGCATTCGAACGCCTAAGTGCGACAGTACTGGCTCTTCGCCGGCGGCGTGTAGCGAACCTGCAAATGAGGAGTCTGAATTTCCTGGTTTTCCCTTATTCGTGACTCCAGGCAGCTCTCCAGTATGCCACTTACCAACATCGTGCGTTCAACCGGGTAGGGTGCTATACCGCGAAGAACCATCTCTTCAATTTTCGCAACCAAACAGGCCGAATAAGTCACGTTCGGCTCCGGTGGCAAGTGGAATTGAGTGGATTGAATATCCGCCAGGCCCCGGACACGTGCAGCAAAGGTGAAGTCACCCACTGCTCCGTTGAGCATTAGCATTGTGGCGCGAGTACCATCAACATATTCCAAGAAATAAGCCGCAGGTTCTTTAACCAACCGAGGGAGCTCACCACTCCCGACAAGATCCTGGGGACGCGCATCAACAAGTGTTTTCCCGAGAATTAAATCCGAACGCGACAGGGCAGATGCCAATAGATTCTTGGACCAGCGTCCGTCGGCACCCGATCTCCAAACAGCATCTCCAGTCAACATCTGAACCGACCTAACGCCAGTCTCACCGCCTTTACGACGTTCAAGCATGCACTGCATGGCTTCCAACGCATGGTAGTCCATCGCATCTGAAGACCCGACACCGACCATCAATGCGTCTTCCACTTCGCAGCCGAACGGCAATTCAACTTCTGGCATTCTCCAGGTAACCGGCAACGAAGAACCCGCCAGCAACGGAAACTTCATTTGACGTGATGTGGCGACCATACGTTGTGCTTTGTCAAAGCTATAAGACAAATGCTTGTCGTTAAATACGGGTACAGATCTCCCGCTCGCCGTAAAAGTGTTAACAACTTGCTGGAAAAACTCATACCGTGGGTAGAGAATTTGCCCCTTGTTGTTCCGCGGATAATTACCATGTTCACCAATAATAACTACCGCATCTACATTAAGATCAGATCCCCCACAGCATACCGCCTGTTCAATCGTTGGATAAACGGTAAAGCCAAACTCATCCGCTCGCTGCAGACTCTGATCGCCCTCAGGCTTCTGGTCTACGTACAGCGAAACCACTTGCAAATCAGGAAAATGCCAGCGCCCCTGATGTGGATAACCCACCAGCATCCGATCGCAGATGTGCTGGGCGTGGGACAAGTAGGTCCAAACGGTCGCAACAACTGCAACCCGTTTCTTTTTTCCTGCAGTTGATGCCTGCTGTGACGCTGCGAATAATTCCGCACGCAAACGGTCGGTTAATGCCCAGTGGCCAGTCGCAGCTCCCGCACCACTCGTTTGCAAGAACTTCCGTCGATTAAACATCCTGTCCTCCCCCGGCTCCACAATCCGCTTGACGAGTGATCTCAACACTGCAACTAGCAAATGCCGCTTCACCACATCGGTTCAACACGCACCATCACTGATGACTGCAGCAACCAATCATTCCTCGGCATCACCAACCACCGGTTCGGGAGGATGCTCTTGGCGTGCAGCCAACTTTCCGTTTTGCGCCATGTCAATTAACAGCATCATCAGAGCTTGTTCAAGTAGCCTTGGCTGATATCCAAACGGACCGCGACCACCCTTGAACACAACCTGACCATCTTCCGAGATCACATACAAACGGTCTGGAAAAGCACTGTACGCACGCTCAACTCTGTCATCGATGTGATCTACCAGCAACGGCATCGACAAATGCAATGCATCCGAGCATTTAGACGCGATCTGGGTTCGCTCAGCAAAGGTCTTCGGTTGACTGAAGTTAATCCCAAACTGATCGTTTGAGGGCATTCTCCAACCATCTATTGGATGTGCCTCTCGAATATAAACCGCCAGAAATTGAACATGATCTGAATACCGAGAATACATCTTGTCCAGGATCCCAGCCTGGGATCGAAACGGACCTCACGTAAAACTACCAAAAATCAAGACAACGGGTTTCTTGCCACGAAAACTTGACAGTTTCACGCGTCGCTCACCATCAAAAGTAAGCAGATCGAAATCAGGCGCCGGTTCGCCCAGCCCGGGCCCCTTCGTCATTGACCCCAACTGTCCGGACAACAACATCTGCAACCAATAGGCCGGGGTAGGCTGGGGCTCTGGTTCGGCAGCAGCTACGACAGGTGGCGGTGCAAATGCCCGACGCAGGTCATCTGGAGTCAAGAACCCCTGGTCATCGGCGTCAGCGTTTTCGAAAAATGCGCTGATTTCCTCTTTGGATATCTTTCCGTTGGAATCACGATCCCATTGGTAAAACAACTGACCTGCCATCATTGCTGCCGGCCCACTCGACTGACCGCTCAGGTCCCGCAGCGTGATGGTGCCATCCCGGTCAGCATCAAGACGGCGCACAAACTTCCCTAAAACCCTGTTCTCCGGTAACTCTTGCGGTTCGATGCGTCCATTCAAATCTCCGTCAAATTCACTTGAAAGCCACAGCCAATCGTAAAGCGACTGGCTCCGCTGAAACCAGCCTTCGCCTAGCCGCATACCTCGTCCCTTCAACAACGCGACCAGCATTTCAGCCCACTCAGGACGATCCTGCCAGTCTCGTTCAATTAACTGGCCTAACTGTTTCGCTAACGCTGGCGACAACCCGTCCGTGGAAGCCTCAACCGGAGGTGACTCGTCTGATTCGAGTTCCTGTGCCGTTGCAATTACCGCGGCCACCAGACATAAGCAACACACCAACCCTAGCCGAAATGCCGTAATGCTATGCATCGAATTCTTTCGGAAAAAAGCCAATCCACATCCACTATTCAAGCAGACACATCCACTTGCCATCTAGATTAGCGATTGTACCATGCGGAAAATGTGGTTGCTGTACGCAGTCGCGTGAAAGAGTCCAGTCCACAGGGAACTGGTGCATTGTTTTCCCGTGTTTTTCCTGCACGTTTCCTGTAAGTTGAATCGGGTATTTCGCTGTTGACCCCAGGCGGTTGTTGAAACCCACCCCAATCACACGGCTCGCACATTTCCGAGGTAACCGTTTTGACCTGCCCCGCGACGATCCGCATACGGTGTGCAGCTGCGTCAGGCGGACGTCAGCCGCCGCTTTTCAAGCCGGATGCCAACCCAAGAACGCTGACAACCTCTTCCAGGAACGCCAACAACGGCTCCCAGTCTTTGCCAATCACACTCAGCTTCAGCCTGGCCATACTGACTGTACTTTTGGCACTGCCTTGCCGAATCCATGCCCACCCCGGCCAGGACCTTATCGCCGCGGCGCGAATCGGCGACCTTCCGCGAATCAAGAAACTCTTGGCGGATGGCGTTGATGTGAATTGGCAAGATCGCTTTGGAATCACAGCACTCTGGCAGAGCAGCTGGAAAGGAAACTTCAAGGTAACTCAGACGCTATTGAACTCAGGTGCTGACGTAAACATCGAAGATCAGGTCTGGAAAGCAACACCGCTAGAAATGACAGACGACCTCGACACGGTCAGGATACTCGTCAAAGCTGGTTCTCGAAGTCGAAACAAACTCCTGAGAAGAGCCGCTCTCAGAGGACAAACCTCCCTGCTAATCGCGTTGCTTGCCGGCAAATCACCTCCTCGCCACGAATTAGTTTCTGCGGCCGCCCACGCAAGAATACGAGGCCATGCAAACATCATTACAGTACTCGAGAAAACAACGGGAAGCACACTACCGCTTCCTCCCGCTCTCACCAGGCAGGAAATGTCGCGTCTAACGGGGCATTATCAATCCGCCGACTCAGCAGAAGTCGACATAGTAATCCAATCAAACCAGGTGAGACTGATTCGAAATTCTCGGTCAACGCCACTGATCCCCGCCTCAGCGTCCAAGTTCAACTATGACGAAAACACGTATCACTTTCTGCTCACGGGCCAACGTGTAACAGGGTTTACTGAATCGAATGGGTCTGACAAACGAGTATTTCAAAGAGCCGTTCCAACACAGCCAGCACGACCAGCAGAGCGGTTTGCCGATGACTTAACACGTGACAATGAAGTCGCCTCCAAAAAGCACTGGCCGCAATTCCGAGGCCCTGGAGCGCGTGGCATCGGCGTTGGCCAGCAACTTCCCGTAACGTGGAATGTCTCCCAGAAAACTGGCATCCGATGGCAAATCCCACTCCAGGGACTCGCCAACTCGAGCCCGATTGTTTGGAACAACCACGTCTTTGTAACAACAGCCACCAGCAAATACGGCAATCGAGATCTGCGAATTGGTCTCTACGGCGCAGGTGATGCTGCGAAAGACCAATCCGAACATGAATGGCAGCTGCTTTGTCTGGCGTTAGATTCTGGAGAGGTTCTGTGGCGCCATACTGCTGACCGTGGTGTGCCACGTGTCAAACGCCACCAAAAATCAACCCAAGCAAATTCCACACCTGCCACCGATGGCAACCACGTGGTTGCCGTCTTCAATTCAGGTGGACTTTATTGTTACGACATGACAGGAACGTTGTGCTGGTCACAAGACCTTGGTGTCCTCGACAACGGCGCCTTCAACGATCCTGACTACCAGTGGGGATTTGCCAGTTCTCCAATTCTCGTGCGCAATCTAGTCATTGTGCAAATTGACCGCCAAACGAACTCTTGCCTGACGGCTTTCGACGTCGCCGATGGCACTCCTGTCTGGACCACAGTACGAGAAGAACCCTCCTCGTGGGGAACACCCACAACGTATCAAAGTTCACGGGGTCTCGAGGTCGTAACAAACGGAAGCCATTTTGCCCGCGGCAATAATGTCAAAACAGGCAAAGAAGTCTGGCGATTGCCAGGCCACTCAGCGATTACAGTTCCTACACCGTTCTCGGCACATGGCCTGCTGTATGTAACGAGCGGTTACCGTCCAATCCAACCAATCTACGCCATTCGGCTTGATGCCGAAGGAGATATCTCGCTTCAACGTGGAAACCAACCCAACAAGTTCATCGCTTGGAGCAAAACCCGAGGCGGCCCCTATTTGCCAACCCCTTTGGTCTATGGAAACTTTCTCTACAGCTGCTCAAATCAGGGTGTGCTCACCTGTTACCACGCCCCAACTGGGCAGCAAGTCTACCGCAAACGTATTTCCAGCGGCGGTGCAAATAGCTTCACAGCATCACTTGTGGCAGCCGACGGACGGCTTTACTGTACTGCTGAAAACGGTGAAGTGTGCACGATCAAGGCGGGCCCACGCTTTGAAGTGCTGGCGAGGAATCAACTTGATGACTACTGCCTGAGCACACCTGCGATTGCAAGTCAGACTATGTTATTCAGGACGCGACAGTATCTTATCGCTGTAGGCAATCATCGATAACCTGGCAGCCACGCACTACACCTGGCAACCCGACCCTAAAACACATCACCAGCATTGAACCGAATGGAGAAAACGATGCTCCGAAGACAATTCATCACTCAAGCCTTGACAGGAATGGCGGCAGCGCCCTGTGTCATTCCATCTGGCCAACCAACAGCTTGCGCAAGAACACAAAGCACCACACGCCGCGCCAATCCAATTGCAGTATCTACCTACTCCTACTGGCGTTATCGTGAGGGAGAGCGACTGGCCGTGGATCGTTGCATCGAACTCGCAGGAGAAATGGGGTTTGATGCTGTCGAACTTCTCGAAATACAGATGAGCGACGAACAACGCCAGAGCGGAAAATACCTTCAAGGCCTGAAACGCCGTGCGCTGATTCACGGCATGGACCTCTGTGGCATGTCAACACACCAGGGCTTTGTCACGCCAGACAAGGCCGTACGCCAAAAGAACATTGAACGGACTACGAAGAGTATTCAGCTGGCACATGAACTGGGCATCCCCACCATTCGAGTCAACACAGGACGCTGGGGAACTACCAAAAGTTTCGACGAACTCATGAAGAACCGTGGTATCGAGCCCCCGCTGAAAGGGTATACCGACGAGGATGGGTTCCCCTGGGTCATCGAATCGTTTGAAGCGCTGCTCCCAATTGCTGAGAAATATGGTGTGATGATGGGACTCGAAAACCACTGGGGCCTGGGTCTCACGCCCCAGGGTGTGTTGCGAATTGTTGATGCGCTCGCCTCGCCCTGGCTGCAAGTCACCATGGATACCGGCAACTTCCTTGAAAATCCCTACCAGCGACTACGCCAACTTGCGGCCAAGACCGTCTTCGTGCAAGCGAAGACATATTTTGGCGGAGGCGTCTGGTACACACTCGATCTGGATTATGTACAGATTGCCAGCATCCTGAGAAACGTCGATTATCGCGGGTATATCTCACTGGAGTTTGAAGGGCAGCAAGACCCCAAACTTGCAGTCCCGGCCAGCTTGAATTTGCTTCGCAAAGCCTTTGCATAACTTGTTCACCAGCGTCTGTTCTTGGGAACACTTGCCTCTTCGAGAAACTGGCCTATGTGTAGAGCGCAAACGACTCACCAATACGAACGCTGCCAACTACGAATACGGACTTGCTTCGCGTTGGCAGTTACAGCCTTGCTAGCCGCTGGCCCATTCGAAGTGGCGCATAGCGCTGACACGACCACTCAGGGGGAAGCTCGCACGGCGCTACAACGGGCGGTCTCATTTTTTCGCACAAGGGTTTCGACACAAGGTGGCTACTTGTGGCGGTACAGCGCAGACTTGCAACGACGCGAAGGTGAGGGCCTTGCCGGGATACACACTGCCTGGGTGCAGCCCCCTGGCACTCCAACAGTAGGCCAGACTTATCTGAAAGCTTATCGCCGAACTCAGGAACCCTACCTACTTGCCGCTGCATTGGAAACCGGTGTAGCACTGCTTCAAGGACAGCTTCACTCCGGTGGCTGGGATTACCGTATTGAGTTTGAACCAGCTACTCGAACTCGATACGCATATCGAGTGGACGGCAAGAAACTGGAGAAACGCAATGTCACAACACTAGACGATAACACGACCCAGTCCGCTGTACAGTTCCTGATAGAACTAGATAAAACGCTACGGTTCAATAATCCAGAAATACACTCTGGAGCCCAGTTCGCATTAGAACAAATGCTACGCGCCCAATACCCGCTAGGGGCCTGGCCACAACGGTATGACCGGTTTCCAGACCCAGCCAGGTTTCCAGTGCTCACAGCAAATTATCCGTCATCGTGGTCACGTCAATTCCCCAAACTCGACTATCGCACTTACTACACCTTCAATGACAACACGATTGCCGACATGATCACCACCATGTTTCTGGCGTCACGCGTTTACGATGAGCCACGTTATTTGGCAGCAGCGGAGAGGGCAGGGGACTTTATCATCGCCGCTCAAATGCCAATGCCCCAACCCGCGTGGGCGCAACAATACGATGCCAACATGCAACCTGCCTGGGCGAGAAAATTCGAGCCACCAGCCGTCACTGGCGGCGAATCACAAGGGGTGCTACGGACGCTACTGGCCCTGTTCAGACACACCGGAAACTCCAAGTACCTGGCCCCCATCCCAACTGCGCTGAATTACCTGGAACAATCACAACTGGAAAACGGTCAGCTGGCACGTTTCTACGAGCTAAAAACAAATCGGCCACTCTATTTCAATCGCAATTACGAACTTACCTATGACGATAGTGACCTGCCGACGCACTATGGATTCAAAGTCAATTCACAGCTGAATTCGATCAGGCAAACCTATGAACACTTGCTGGCAACCCCGAACCCTGTTACCCCAGGCCCTGCCCGCGATCCGCCAATCCGATTGACAAAGCGGCTGCAGAATTCCGCCCACGCAATTGTGAAAGCCTTGAATCAGGATGGCGCCTGGATCGAATCAGGGCAACTAAAATACCAAAAACACGCTTCACCTACTGAATCAATCATCGATGTACGGACATTCATCCGCAACATCGATATTCTCAGCCGTTACGTCAGTGCGCAGCGGCCTTAAAAGACCACTAGCGAACTTCGACCTGGACTGTGACTCTCTCAGTCCCCCACGTTCTTGACCGCACACTTTAACGGAACCACATCCGCGTTCAGGCACGCGGATGAAATTGTCGATGAACCTGCTTGAGCTTTGACATATCGACGTGCGTATAAATTTGTGTTGTCGCGATGCTCGCGTGCCCTAACATTTCCTGAACTTGCCTGAGGTCCGCACCGCCCGCCAGCAGATGCGTTGCAAAACTATGCCGGAGTGTATGTGGGCTGATCTCAGGCGACAGCCCCGCGCGAGCCGCATACTTCTTGACCAGGGCCCAAATCGCTTCTCGTCGCAAGCGGCGGCCAGCTCGCGAAAGTAACAACCAGGCCGAACTGATCGATGGATCTTTGTCGAGTGCGGGCCGTTCACATTCTAGATATTCAGTCACGGCCTCGCGCGAATGACGTCCCAAATGCGCCACGCGTTGTTTGTTCCCCTTTCCATGACAGACGCAATAGGCCTCATCGAGATGCAGGTCGCGCAACGTCAAGTTGGACAATTCCGAAACACGACACCCCGTCGAATACAACAACTCCAGCATCGCACGGTCTCTTCGCCAAAACGAATCGCTGCGAACCGGTGACCGCAAGAACGCTTCAACCAATTTCGGAGAAAGAACCTGAGGCACGCGGTCCCATAATTTCTGACTGCCCAAGAGCTCTGCCAAATTCTCCTTCAAGATGCCTTCCAGCTGCAAATAGCGAAAGTACATACGAAGAGTGACGATGTGACGAGCGAGCGTAGCAGGTGCAAGCTGTTGCCGATGCAACCAGGCGGCATAGTTGGACAGGTCAGCAATGGTCAACTTCGGAATCGAACGACTTCTCAGCCATTCATCAAACCTTTTTAAGTCACGCTGGTAAGCCGCAACGGTATTTTCGGCAAGTCGGCATTCGTTGCGCAAGTACTCGACAAATGATTGGGACCAGCCGTCGCCCTTGCCAAGTTTCGGAGCAGCCTGTGGTCGCATCAGTTTGAGTTTGCGCGGAGGCATATCTGGCTCAACAAGAAATCGACCACCCAAGAAAGCACTGTTGCTGCAAAATCCGCATCTTTTTCAGTTACGACTAACCAGCCACTCGGTTGCAACACGACGCCTCTTGCCAGCCAATGCGAACGAAACTTCCCTCAGTCAGGTTTCGGCCGTGAGTCGCCGCAGCTTGATCGGACCTGGCAAACCACTGGCTAGCGCGATTCTGCTGGCTATATGGCCTGGCATACCACCTGGCTTTGCGAGGCAAAGCCACAAAATCCGCTTGAGTGAGCAGGGCAAAACGGATAGTTTCTGGCAACCAAGATGCCTGTGAACAGGCAGCCTTCCAACCGCATCAAGAGCTGGCCGCGGTAGATTTCTTAGCGGATTCCCCGAAGGACAAGCGATTAATGAAAATACTGGTCGTCGGAGGCGCAGGTTACATTGGATCGCATACGGTCCGCCGGTTGAATCAGCAGGGACATCAAGTACTGATATTCGACAATCTCTGCACCGGGCATCGCCAAGCAGTGCCTAGCGGACAACTGATCGTCGGGGAACTCTCACAAGTCGACTACCTGTCACGTGTACTACGAGAAAACGAGATCGAAGCGGTGCTCCACTTTGCCGCGTTTGCCTTAGTCGGCGAATCGGTTTCAGACCCTGCCAGCTATTACCAGAACAACGTAGCCGGCACCCTTAACCTGCTTGACGCCATGCGTTCCAGTGATGTTTCACAGATCGTTTTCTCGAGTACCACGGCTACCTACGGAACCCCCCAGCAACTACCGATCACCGAACAAGAACCGCAGAATCCAATTAATCCATACGGCTTCAGCAAACTGGTGATCGAACGTGTATTAGATGATTATGCATCCGCCTACGGAATGGCATACGCAGCGCTCAGGTATTTCAATGCTGCAGGCGCATCACCAGATGGAGACCTGGGCGAAGACCATACGCCAGAGTCCCATCTGATCCCTATTCTTCTGCAAGTCGCACTGGGACAGCGGGAAAACGTCACCCTATTTGGTGAAGACTACCCGACACCCGATGGAACTTGTATTCGAGACTACATCCATGTCGACGACCTGGCCGACGCTCATTTGCTTGCCCTCGATCGACTCAATCCGGGAACAGGCCTGAAACTCAATCTTGGCTCTGGTTCTGGATACAGTGTGAAAGAAATTCTCGACATGTGCCGCCAGGTCACTGGGCATGCAATCCCTGCCACGATCGGTCCACGTCGTGCAGGTGATCCCCCTGAACTGGTCGCTGATGCATCGCGTGCGCGGGATCTACTGGACTGGTCACCGCGTTATTCGGATCTCCGGACAATCGTCGAGACCGCCTGGCACTGGCACCGTGCACACCCAACGGGTTACGGAACGTAGGGAAGCAAACACCTGCATTGCAGCTCACCGCCTGACATTCACTGCCGCAACGCTTCCACCACACGTGCATGACCAGCCAGATCCTTGTTGACAACAGGCGGGCCAAAGCGATCATCCCCAGCCACAATTTGACATGCGACCTCTTCCAACATCGGGCTGATCTCGAAAATCAAACACCCTCCAGGCCGTAGATGATCCGCTGACTGGGGAACCAGGCGTTCGATCACTTCGCTGCCCTTGACGCCTCCTAGAAGTGCCTCCCGAGGTTCGTGGCAGCGCACTTCTGGCGCAACGTTGGCCAGCTCATCCTCACTGATGTAAGGAGGATTACTGACGACAACATCAAACACAGCATCTTGTGGCACATTCGCAAACAAATCACTCCGCATCAACTCAACGCGGTCCTGCACTTCATGAGCCACGACATTACTCCGCGCGACCTCCAACGCCGCCTCACTAATGTCGACAGCAAGTACATTCGCGTTCGGAATGTAGCGTGCAACGCAAATCGCGATGACCCCACTTCCGGTACCGACGTCAACACATTGCACTGCCCCTGTGCCCTCCCACTCCTTGTTCTTCTCCAGAACGGACAAGACAACATGTTCCGTCTCGGGGCGAGGAATCAAAACGTCTGGTGTAACACGAAACGGGAGAGAGTAGAATTCACGCTTGCCTACGAGATATGCTACGGGCACGCCACGAGCTCGCTCACGCACGAGGGAACGAAAAGAGTCACGCACTGAATCTGGGGCTTTTTCATCGTAGGTCGTGTAAAGCTCTATTCGTTCACACTCGCACGCATTCGCCAACAGAATCTCACCGTCTAGCCGTGGCGTCTCCGACCCGCACTCTGCAAGGTAATCAGTGGTCCACTGCAACAACCGCCTGATCGTCCAATCCTCGACATGCGACACGGCATCAACTCCAGACCTACCAGGCTACCAACGCATTCTGACTCTCAGCAGGTTCAGTCAAGTGGGCCCATGGAACTGCGCAATTCATTCCGATCGTGATCGATCAATGCGTCAGTCAACGGCTGTAGATTGCCGGCGATAATCTGATCCAGTTTGTATAGTGTCAGGTTAATGCGATGATCGGTCACTCGGTTATCGGGAAAATTATAGGTTCGAATACGCTGACTGCGATCACCCGACCCGACCAGACTCTTGCGAGCGTCCGCCCGCTGCTGCTGCTCCTGCTGCTGCAAAAAGTCGAACAGGCGAGATTTCAGGATTCGCATCGCTTTGGATAAATTCTTGTGCTGGCTGCGTTCATCATGACATTGCACCACAAGGCCAGTCTCCTTATGAATGAGTCGAATCGCAGAAGCCGTCTTGTTGACGTGCTGTCCTCCGGGGCCACTGCTGGCCGCGTAACGCTCGACTTCATAATCATCAGGACTCAATGCAACTTCAATGTCTTCAGGTTCAGGTAACACAGCAACCGTGGCAGCCGAAGTATGAATACGTCCTTTGGTCTCAGTCTCCGGGACGCGTTGTACACGATGCCCACCGCTTTCATATTGCAATTCGCGATAAACCCCTTCACCTTGAATCGAAAACACAATTTCCTTGAAGCCTCCAAGCTCAGTCGAATTCGCTCCAAAAGTCTCTAACTTCCAGCGTTTTGTCTCGCCGTGTCGCTTGTACATCTCGTACAGATCACGAGCAAACAAGGCGGCTTCATCGCCTCCGGTCCCCGCGCGAATTTCCATGACACAGCGCGCTCGGTTGGCATCTTCACCACCGATGGTCAAGTCGAGCAATTCTTCCCACAACCGCTCGCGCCGCTGCTTTAGTTCGACGAGCTCAACTTCAGCGAGTTCTCGTTCATCAGCCTGATCACTGGAGGCCAGTTCGCGTACTTCTTCGATCTCATCCACGTATTGCCGGAATGCGCGATATTTCGTTGCCAACTTGGCCAAAGAACCATGCTCTCTTGCAATTGCGGCCATCCGGGAAGGTTCAGCCTGAACCGCCGGATCCAACATTTGGCGTTCCAAATGCTCAAATCGAGTCAATTTGTTTTCGAGCATTTCTCGCATCACACACAGCAATCCCGAGAACGCACAAGAAACGACCCTGCTGCTTTGGACACACCAACGCGTCAGAGAGCAAATACCGCGGCCGCGAAATCGAGCCACTCACTAGAAGGCGCCAGCAAAGTCTAAGAACCCGACTTGCCAGGCTTTTTACCCTTTTGCAGGCTCGCGTAACTTCCTGTCGCAAACTTGCTCTGGAATTTTTCAATACGCCCCGCAGTGTCCACGTATTTCAATTTCCCGGTGTAGAAGGGGTGGCACAAATTACAGATGTCGACTTTCAATTCCGGTCGCGTGCTGCGTGTAGTAAACGTATTCCCACAACCGCACGTCACCGCCGTCTCGACATAGTCGGGATGTATACCTTTCTTCATTTCCGTAAACCTCAACCACCTGCAAGACGCTGGACTGCCAACAACGAAATCCTCTGTGCTCAACCAGATCCTGCAGAATAGACGTTGCACGCCTTTTCCACAAGTCCGCGACACCAGATTTCTCAGGCAAACAGCCCCGACAACCCGTGGCCCGACAGTCATCAGCCGGCCGCAGCTCATCGTTATCGACCGCCATTTCACGTTCGCCGCAGGCAGGCTGTAACGATCCAGGCATACTAACCTTACACCATCCATCAGCACTTGTGCAAAAACCGTGAACCCGCCACCTGCCGGCTTAGTCCGACACGCTGGATTCTCACTGAGGACGAACCGTTGCCCTGTGGTCGACGGCCTGCAACCCTCCAGCACCTTCGAGCGCTATTGATCAACACGTGTCACGCTTTCACTCCCAGTCCGAGGGCGCGCGTGACAAAACCATCAGACGAGTTGCCAAGCGCCGGTTGCATTACGAACAGACTGTCCCTAAAACGAACAGCCGTCACTCCTTTCTGCCCCAAACCACTAATGGCTTTTCCATGGCACACGTCAACGAACACTACTTCAAACTTAAAGCCGGCTATCTGTTTCCTGAAATTGCGCGGCGAGTAAACAGTTATTGCGACTCCAATCCAGACGCCGACGTAATTCGCCTGGGCATTGGAGACGTTACCGAACCACTACCGCCGGCGATTGTTTCCGCGATGCACCAGGCAGTCGACGAGATGGCGCAGAGATCATCTTTCAGAGGTTACGGACCCGAGCAAGGGTATGATTTTCTGCGTAATGCGATCGTCGAGCATGATTACCAGTCACGTGGAATTGACATTGCTGCTGATGAAATTTTCGTTTCAGATGGATCAAAGTGCGACTCGGGAAACATTCTCGATATCTTTGGGCCGCACAACGTGGTTGCCATCACCGACCCGGTCTATCCGGTCTACGTGGACACCAACGTGATGGCCGGCAGGACCGGCGAAGCAGATGAATCTGGAAGATTCGCTGGCCTGGTCTACTTGCCAATCGGCGCCGAAAACGGGTTTACACCAGATTTACCCGAAACTCCAGTTGATCTGATCTACCTCTGTTACCCAAACAATCCGACAGGCACTGTGCTCACACGCGAGCATTTACAGCAATGGGTCGCCTACGCACAACAGAATGATGCATTGATCCTCTACGACGCGGCCTACGAGGCCTACATCAGCGAGGCAGACGTGCCTCATTCAATCTATGAACTGGACGGCGCTCGTGAGGTGGCAATTGAGTTTCGAAGTTTCAGCAAGAATGCAGGATTCACTGGAACACGCTGCGCTTTCACCGTAGTCCCGAAATCATTAACCGGAAGCCGTGAAGCCGGCCAGCGGGAGTCGATTCACGCGCTTTGGAATCGCCGACAGAGCACTAAGTTCAATGGTGTTTCCTATGTCATTCAGCAAGGCGCTGCTGCCGCTTATTCTGATGAAGGAAAACAGCAGATTCAGGAGCTGGTCGCTTTCTACATGACCAATGCACGCCTGTTGCGTGAAGGCCTTGAAGCCGTCGGGATCCAGGTCTATGGCGGAGTCAATGCCCCCTATGTTTGGCTGAAAACTCCTGGGGAACAATCAAGCTGGGATTTCTTCGACCAATTGCTGGAGCAATCGCATCTCGTCGGTACCCCCGGAAGTGGGTTTGGAGCCAGCGGTGAAGGTTACTTCCGGCTGAGCGCTTTCAATAGCCGCGAGAACATCGAACAAGCTGTCAAGCGATTCCAATCTCTAGTCTCTTAGTGGACACCACGGATCGCCAAACAGCAAACGCACGCCATTGCATAGAACATTGGCCTCGCACATAGCATTGCCTGGCATGTCGCACGAAAAAGCTACCGCGACTTCGCCATTCCAGTGCGTGCCACCGACATCACCCCGGGCCAACCCAGTTTATGCCTCGCAACTACTGCGCAAATCGCGTTGCAGTTTCACCCAGGATCTGGAGAATAACCGCAAACGGTGGTCTCAATATGGAGTAAATGTTTGCTATGCACAACGCGGCTTATATCGAACGACTGGTCAATCTGCTCGACCCCACCGCGAACGTCTTGCTAAACATGTCCTACGACGACGCGGTTGCTTGTGTCGGCACAGGCGATCCACAGCAAGTGCGGCAAATCGATGGCCAATTTGCGCTGTTACACCAACACAACAAGACAATCCGAATGGCGCGGTCCATTGGACGCCCAATGCGTTACTTCCTTGCCAAACAAGCCGCGGGGCCTTGTCTGATCGTCGCCGAAAGGATGGACGAGATTCGAGAACAACTGGCGCGAGACGGCCTGTCAGGCCAATACCACCCATCCTATACACGAATGGTTCCCGCACATCATGTCGTTGAATTGTCGTTAATCGGATGCCCTGATCCGAATCCTGTCTACACACGTTATCTGACACCGCAACAAAATGAACTGCAACCCGATTTGGACGTCATCGGTGCAGCGTACATCGGCGCGTTATCACGCGAGATCGACCGTTGGCTGGATAGCCTGCCAGGCGATGCACCAATTGGTGTCTTGTTCTCCGGTGGCATCGACAGTGGATCTGTTTTACTAACGATCTACCATCGCCTCCTGGCCCGCGGGGAATCCGCTGCCAGACTAAAGGCTTTTACGCTGGCAATCGATGAACACTCACCCGATTCTGACCAGGCAACACAATTTCTGGAAGCGCTAGATCTCTCGTTCTTGCTGGAAGTCATACATGCTTCTGCCAACAATATTCGCTACCAGGACGCGATCTCGGTCATCGAGGATTACAAACCGCTCGATGTCCAATCCGCGACGATGGCGCTTACCTTATGCCGTGGTATTCGACAGCAGTATCCCGACTGGAGGTATCTCATCGATGGCGACGGGGGTGATGAGAATCTCAAAGACTACCCAATTGAAGAAAATCCAGAATTGACCATTCGCAGCGTTCTCAACAACCTGATGCTCTACCAGGAAGGCTGGGGGGTCGATGCCATCAAACACTCGCTCGTCTACTCTGGTGGCCAAAGCCGTGGCCATGTAAGAACTTCAGCTCCCGCGCGCACCCTTGGGTTTTGCGGATTCAGCCCCTACGCGCTACCGAACGTGATCGCCGTGGCCGAGTCGATTCCGTTCATCGAATTGACTGACTGGGACCATGCGAAATTATATGCCTTGAAGGGGGAGATCGTGCGACGCGGCGTCGCGCAAGTAACCGGTTTGGAGATGCCTGTATTCGAAAAACGACGTTTCCAACACGGCGTCGTCAGTGAGGGCGGATTTCAAGAGTTGTTCCCACGTAACGAATCAGAATATCGAAATACTTTTCTCGCCATGCACGTCTGAACTCCGCAAGGGATGCTGCAGCAACCCAATGGCAGAAATTAACTGGGATCTGGTTCCGGTGCTCAACAACACGCAGATAGAAAGTCTGCGCGCACCGAAGAACAGCGTGAACCCTCAACGCCCCTACGCGTTTCTGGCAGAGCAGGAGAGGGCTTCCACGGGAGCCGTTGTGAATGTCGCCACGATTTTTCTTACCAACCGCGAGTGTCCCTTTCGGTGCCTATTCTGCGATCTATGGAAAAACACTACGGACGAGCGTGTGCCGAGAGGGGCAATACCGCAACAGTTGCAACTCGCATTAGCAGAGCTACCGCCGTGCCAATCCGTAAAACTCTATAACAGCGGCAATTTTTTCGACCGCCAGGCCATCCCACCAGAAGATCACGATGAGATTGCACAACTGGTCAGCACTTTTGACACTGTCGTCGTGGAAAACCATCCGTCACTTTGTAATGATGCGTGCTTGCGATTTCGAGATCGCCTCTCAGGCAAGCTGGAAATCGCAATCGGCCTGGAAACCGCTCACCCAGAAGTCCTCTCGCGTGTCAACAAACGCATGTCGAGAGAAACCTTCCAACAAGCCGTAGAGTTCCTGGTGGGTGAACAGATCTCGGTTCGCAGTTTCATCCTGCTGCGACCTCCCTACTTAACTGAAGAACTTGGTCGCGAATGGGCAATACGGTCGCTCGAGTTCGCCTTCGACTGCGGCGTCGAGTGCTGCACGATCATCCCCACCCGCAGCGGGAATGGCGCACTAGAACAACTCGCGGCGACAGGTCACTTCCGGCCTCCGCAACGGGCTTCGCTAGAAGCTGTCTTCACAACCGGATTGGAAATGAACCGTGGCCGCGTCTTCGTCGATCTCTGGGACTTCAATAGAATTAGTCGTTGCCCGAGCTGTACGACTGCGCAACAGCAACGGTTACAGAACATGAATCTAACTCAGAGTGTGCTGCCACCAATCCCTTGCGGAGACTGCTAAGCAAACCAGGCACACAACGCTCACCTTCAGCAGGCGGGGTCAGTTGCGCTGACAACGCATAGTAAACCCGTCCGCGGAGCGCGGCTTGCCAACAGTCTTGCCGCGGCATACGATGCGCTCTTTCCATCCACCTACGAATCGAGCGTTCATGGAAACTCCGGACATTCAAGAAGCGATTCCACACCGTCCTCCGATGTTACTGGTCGACAAGGTTGTCGAACGAACCGAACAACGCATCCTCTGTGAGAAGACATTCCACCAGGACGAGTTTTTTTTTCAAGGTCACTACCCGGACAAACCGATCGTCCCGGGTGTGATTCTATGTGAAAGTGCGATGCAAGCTGGCGCAATTCTGCTGTCACAATTTGTTGACGGCAACAGTGGGGTACCGGTAGCGACGCGGATGAACGACGTCAAGTTTCGACGGATGGTACACCCCGGCGATACGGTTGAACTTGCAGTCGAACTTAAGGAACGTCTGGCTGACGCTTTTTTTCTGCAAGCACGAGTTCTGCTCCAAGGTAAAGTCGCAGTGCGTTTTGATTTTGCCTGTACCGTTACTTCCTGATTTACTTCCTGATTCCAGGCAGGACACAAAAATGCCTGGACCCGAGCACAGCCAGCTGCTACCCAGCGTTCATCTGTCCTTCAGTACGTGGAACCGATCAAGATGACAACGGACTTTCTGGAACTCGAAGGAAAAACCATCCTGGTAATGGGTGTCGCGAATCGTAAAAGTATCGCGTACAAGATCGGCACAACTCTGGAGACAGCCGGAGCCGAAGTACTGTACGCAGTTCGCACCGAACAGCGCCGCCAGCAACTCCTTTCAATCTTGCCAGAAGATTCGATTTATGTATGCGATGTCGAATCACCTGACCAGGTGCAAGACCTGGCGCACACTGTCGGCGCCAGGCATCCTGTACTCCATGGGCTCGTTCATTCGATTGCTTTTGCCGATTACGAAGGGGAAGCCAAACCCTTTCACGAAACAGGCAAAGCACAGTTCTTGCGTGCTGTTGACATCTCCTGCTATTCCTTGATCACAGTCTCCAATGCATTAAAGGACCTGTTCGCTCCGTCGGCATCTGTCGTTACGATCTCGATCTCAACCACAACGATGGCCAGCGAAAACTACGGCTTCATGGCGCCCATTAAGGCTGCGCTCGATTCATCTCTCGCCTTTCTCGCCAAATCATTCAGCCGTTTCTCCGAGGTCCGGTTTAACGCCGTCGGCCCGAGTCTTCTCAAGACATCCGCCTCAGCGGGAATCCCTGGTTACGTCGACTCCTACCTCTACGCTGAACGCGTAATACCGCGTGGCAGGGCCCTGGAAACCCAGGAAGCGGCCAATGTCGCCGCATTCCTGATCAGCCCCCGTTCTTCCGGAATCAACGCGCAAAACTTGGTCGTCGATGCGGCTATGTCGACCAACTACTTTGACAACGAGATCATCCGGCGCATCATGGATTCGGATTAGCAATCCCATCGGCAAAGAAATCCCAGCATCTATTCTTGCCCCTTAACGACCGCCCTCCAGGTCAACTTACGGGTCACGCTGAGATCCGCTGACGGCAAGACCGATCCGAGCACAGCGGCGATCAAGAAAGTGCCAACCGTTGAGAGCGGAAGAATCAGAAAGGTGCCAGGATTGGCGCCGGAAAGAAGCTCGGCCAGGCCAAGCACAGTAACCAATTCAGACCACCACGAAACGACCAGCGCAATCAGGGTGCCACATACAGTGGCAACGATAACCGCGGTCTCACCAACATGAGGCAGAAACATACCGACCAGGAACATCGCAGCCAACGGGCCGAGTGCACAGTTAAAGGTACGGGCACTGGCGTCAATAATATTGAGATTCTCCGGTAGAAACATCAATCCAACCGCCATCCCAGTGCACCCCAGACCGATTGCCACAGAAATCCAACGAGCCAATTGCAATTCACGCGCATCGGTAATGCGAGGGTGTTTTTTTCGGATGAAATCAACCGTTAATACCGTGGCAACCGAGTTAATACCCGAGTCAAGGCTCGACATCGCCGCAGCAAAGAGTGCAGCCACGACAAGTCCAGCCACACCAACAGGCAAATGGTGACCAATAAAATGGGGAAAAACACGATCCGCCACTTTGGCCTGTTGCGGGTCACTGATTCCATCAACGATTTCGACAGGGTTCTGAGTGTAATAGGTCAACAACGCCATCCCGCACAGAGCCAGTAGCAGCATGATCATCAAATCACAGCTGAAGTTGACCGCATTGCCGCGAATGGCCGAGGGGAGCGAGTCCATCGAAAAATACCGCTGCATAGCAACCTGATCGCCCAAAAAAGTGCACAGGTACCAGAAGGAACTATGCAGTAAAGCGAATCCGAGGACATTGCGTTCACTCAAATCCCAGCTCCACAGCGGGGGAAATTCGTGCCCACCACCTGCCCGAGATGCGGTCATCGTATTCCACCAGTCAAACGGCCCCGTACTGGTTTCGAAGACAATGATCAACAACGTCAGAACGGCTCCCACGACCAGAATGATCGTTTGCACAACATCTGTCCAAATGACCGCCTGAATCCCGCCCAGTACTGTGTAAACCGTTGCCAGGATCCCCACAGAAATGAGCACAAATAAAGTCCACTCTGTCAGGTCCAGGACATCACTACCAACCAAGGACGCGACGCTTGCATAGGTAATGTCAGCGACGGCCTCCGATGCGGTCAAAACCACCAGTCCCATCCAGAACAGCCGCAACACAAAAACAAACAGGATACTCGCCAGTTGACCCGCCCGACGCCCAAATCGGCGATCGAGGTATTCATAAACGCTGGTCAATTCCAGCTTCATCAAGAACGGCAACCAGACAAAACTAACGATCAAGAACACAAAAGGGACGATCAGCCAGGCCAGCGCCATGGTCGGACCGTTCTTGATCATCTCTCCGGGGGATGCGAGGTAGGAGATGGTGGAGAGTAGTGAAGCCATGATGGAAAGCCCGACTGCCAACCAGGGCATTTTGCGGCCTCCAATAAAATACTCCTCACTCTTTGTCTGTTTTGTGGAGAAATAGAGACCCACCGCCAGAACGGACAACAGATAAACCACTACGACCAGGTAATCAAGCGTCTGCAAACCCTGATCTGGCACTACATCGACTGCGGAGGTAGGCATTGGCGAATATCCAGTACACCTGCAAAGGAAGCTTCATGAATCCGCGCATGGATTCACGCGAAACTCTGATAGGAACGATCGGTACGGCAACAACGGAGGACCTGTCGAGCAAATATGACTGAACCACGAACTCGGAAACAGAACCATCCCTATCATCCACCCTGCCGCCAACCACCGCAACCAAGGCAACCTGCGTCTGCAACTTTCGCTGATCGACCGCGGCTTACCAGCAAGATCGCTTGACCGTCACAACCAACACGTTAGGGTGGGCAGTTTGTGCAACTCCCGCCATCGAATACTAAGGCCAAACTACGATGAAGATTGATCGTCTGGAAACAATTCACCTTTGTTTCGAATACGACGAGGGATTTACCTACGCCGGTGGTACCTGTTCAGCTCGAGTCACCACTCTGGTCCTGGTCCACACCGACACCGGTGCGGTCGGCATCGGATCGGGTTATTCACACCCCGGTTTGATGGAACTCGTGCTCCAGCACCAATTGGCACCCTTCCTGCAAGGCGAAGATCCTACACAAGTCGAAGCGCTGTGGGAGAAAATGTATCGCATTACTCGCTGGTACGGCCGTAAGGGCGCTGCCATGACCGCCATCGGTGCACTGGACACTGCACTGTGGGACCTGCGAGGACAAGCCGCAGGACAGCCCGTTTGGCGTTTGTTAGGTGGCCAACGGAGTACCTGTCCAGCCTATGCCAGCGCCCTGTTATGGAACGACGTCGACGCGCTGGCTGCAGAAGCTGCCCGGCACATCGAAAATGGTTTTCGCCGCGTGAAGATGCGACTGGGACGTAGTTCGGAGTATGACGTGGCTGCCGTACAAGCAGTGCGTCAGGCCATTGGGCCGGATAACGATATGCTGGTCGACGGTTCGATGCGTTACAACAATCAGACCGCCAGAGAAATGGCAGCACAGCTGGAAACACATTCGGCGTTCTGGTTCGAAGAACCTTTCGAGCCGGAAAATCTGGAAGCGTTTACCAGCCTACGACAAGATGTCCGAGTACCCCTGGCAGCTGGTGAAAACGAATTCGGGCTGCAAGGATTCAAGGAATTGATTCGCAACCAGGCGGTCGACATCGTGCAGCCCGATGCCAGCCGCTGTGGTGGAATCACTGAAACAAAACGCGTTGCCGATGCCGCTCAAGCGGCAGGCCTGCGCGTCGCAACCCACAGTTGGAGCGACGCCCTGGCCATCGTTGCCAACGCACACGTGATTTCGAACGCTCCCAACGGTATCACTGTCGAAGTCGACCAAACCGGCAATCCGCTGGTCGAACAGCTGCTCAACGAGCCGCTCGAGATCAGCGACGGTCAACTTGCACTCAGCGAAGCCCCCGGACTAGGAGTCTCACTGAACCAGGCAGTGATCGAGTCCCACCGTCTGAGCGATCCGTTCAACCTGGCCAATGGATCCTATTCGGATATGGTCTTTGGGCCCGATTTTTTCCGTCCCGCGGGCCCCTACGTATAAATCATCTGGCCACTGGTCCCGAAACCTGAATCGTAGCAGCTGAAGGGCCAGATTCCCTCTGTCTGGCAATCACAAAGTGTTAATTAGAAATAGGTTAGCGATCCATACCGTCTGGCGCTGGGAACCCGCGGAAAGCGTGATTCACACGTATCTTCCGCAAAGTCTGCCAAATCGGTTACAATAGTGGTGTTCTAGAACGAAGCCCGCCGACATCCGTGGCAGGCTGTTTTGTCTTTTTTCTTTCTGGTATTGGAGAGCATCGATGTACCGAAAACTCGGCATCCTGATGGTGCTGCTAGCCGCCGGCTGCAGTTCCACGAATGCCCCGCCGGAAGCGACCACTGGTCAAGCATCGACCAGTGCAAACGCTAATCTGACGGAGGTAACCCTCAAAGTTGACAACATGACGTGAGGCGTCGGCTGCGTCAAAGCTGTTACGGCAGCTTTGACCCCGCTACCGGGCGTAGCGGAAGTAGACGTTGACTTCGCCAAGAAATTGGCAACCTGCAAAGTGGACAAAGAAAAATTCGATGTCGACAATGCAATTGCAACCCTGAAGAAAGAAGACTATCCGGCGACCCAGGTTCAATAGACCGGGGTATTCTGCAGTCTCAAGAAGGGCCAGCGGCAGCGCCGCTGGCCCTTTTTTTGTCAACCTGCTGCCATGGTTGCGAGGCGGAAGTTTAATCAGCACCACCTCGTGGCATATTGCCCACATCGTCTGGCACACATGCCAGCGTCACCGTTACGCTGCCGTGCCTCCAGTCGACTGCCGCTAACCGCCAGGCCGGTACGACGGTTTGCCCGGTACGTCTGTGCGAAGACTGACCAGTTTGCTGCCACAGGTAATGTACAACGTGCGCAAGTCCGGGCCACCGAAGGCACAATTGGTAATCGTGTCCTCAGGCGTTTCGCGAAACGCCACCAACTCTCCGCCTGGTGACACCACGTGGATACCCGGGCGGGTATCGAGTGTTTCACTAGTTCCCCGTAATTTGTGCAGCCCCGCCGCGATATACAAGTTACCCTCCGCATCAATGCACATGCCATCGCCACTGCGTCCAGGATAGAAATTGATGTGGATTCGTTCGTTGACCAACGCGCCGTCCGGCTTCACGTCATAGGCACGTACATCTCGATGATGCTCCGCATCAGGATGGGCTTCAATCAGATAAAGCGTCTTTCCATCCGGCGCGAGTACAATTCCATTCGGCATATGCACCTGCGGCCACTGCAAGACAGGCTGTACCTGGCCATCCGTATCAATCCGGTACACCCCCTTGGGGTTTTCCCCCGGCAGGTCTTCGACTGCGCTGCGAGACGTGAAATAGACACGTCCCTGGGCATCAACGCACAGATCATTCGGTTTGGCAAATTTGCGCCCTTGATAGGATTCAACCAACACTTCCACCTTACCGGTGGTCATCGTTGTTCGAGTCACGCGCCCCATGCCACCTTCGCAGCAAAGCAAACGTCCAGTACGGTCAAAATACAGTCCGTTTGTTTCATGGCTGTCGTCCCGGAAAACCGCCAGTTTTCTGTTTTGCGGATCCCAGCGGAGAATCTTGCTCATCGGTACGTTGGTGAAATACACGATCCCCGCTCGGTCGACTGCTGGACCTTCGAGGAACACTTTGCGGTCTTCGATCGCAGTCTCTACTTTGACTTTCCCCAGATAGCGATCGCTATTGAGCCCCGCGTAAACCGCGGCTGCCTGGACAGAGTGACTAACCCCAAAAGGGCCCACGCACAGAGCCGAAGCAGTGGCCACACCAACGAACCACTGCCGACGGTCGAGTGATCGAGTTTCAGTGGGACAGGTGAATAATTTCATAGACATCGCAATCCAATCTGCTAAAGAGCCCGGGCAAATATCCGCCTGCCCATTTCTAGAAGTCACGATGGTACCCCGCGGTCCAACCACCATCGACAGTAATCACATGGCCGTTGGTGTAGGCATTTTCCGGGTCCGCAAGAAATTGGACGGCTACGGCAATCTCATCGGTAGTGGCCGGTCGCCCCAGTGGAACGTGGTTGATCATTTCCTGCACCCGCGCACTGAACTTTCCGTCATCGCCGTAAAAGAGCTTTTCCGTTCCTGCGGTCAATGTCGAACCAGGGGCCACGCCGTTCACCAGAATACCAGCCGGACCCAGCTCCAGCGCCATCGCCTTGGTGAGGTTGATCACCGCTGCCTTGGCAGCCACAAACGCACACTGCAGCCGAAGAGGTACCAGACCTGCAATCGACGCAATATTAATGATTCGTCCCGATCCCTGGCGGCGCATCTGTACAGCGGCAGTCTGGCTTACCTGGAACAGGCCATGCAGGTCCACATTCATGATGCGATCCCACTCACTGCGTGGGAACTCATCGATGGTCACCCGATGTGCCAGTGTATTAACACCCGCATTATTGACCACGATATCCAGGCTACCATGCTGCTGAACAATCTGTGCGAGTACGTCTTGCACCTGTTCGCCATTAGAAACATCAAGCTGGTGTGAGACGGCCCCGTCGCGTTCTGCCACGGTTGCCGCAAGCTGTGCTTCATCCACATCGGAATAAACTACGGTCGATCCATTCCTGGCCAGGCGATCAGCAATCGATAGACCAATACCACGAGCAGACCCCGTCACCAGACTCACCGTACCGGACAAATCAGATTGCATGGATCGTTTTTCCTCATCAAACAGAAACAAGTGGCCTCTTCATACCCACCAGCAATAGCGCACATCACGCCAATACCGCGGCTCGATCTGGCCATTTTAGGAATCGAAAGCGGGCCTGGATACACGGGGCAGGGGGGGCATGGTGCTATCAACATCTCGGGCTAGACGCCGAAGCGATGGCACCCAGTTCGTATTGACAGAATGAGCATCAGCGTGCTACAGCAACACTCTCATAAGGGGCTGGTTCACACTCGCCAACACCCTCACGCTTTTACCCGCTGCCCTTGAAGGACCGACCTTTAGACAGCGCATCGATCCAGTCGCCAAACGCAGAACCGTTAAGAGTTCGAACACACCATGTCTATCGAACAAGTCACTGCGATCGTCAAGACACTCGAACGGCCTCGGTCTCTACAGAAACTCATTCATTCGATTCGTTGCTATTACCCGCAAATGACAGTTCTGGTCGGCGACGACAGTTCGAGTACTTGCCAGGTACCAGACATCGAGTGCCTACGGCTACCAACCGACTGTGGAGCCAGCGCCGGTCGCAACCGGCTGCTGGAACACGTAAAGACACCCTATTTCCTTCAATTGGACGACGACTTTTGCTTCACCGACCACACTCAGATCGAGGTCCTGGTAGATCTACTGCTGCGCGAGGAAATCGATCTGGCAGCCGGAGAAGTGATCAATTGCAAACGACATCTGGGGCTGTTTACCAAACGGCGACGGAGCAGATTTCACGGTGTCATGACCCTCGAGCAACGCCACCTGACCATTGAGCGACGTTATCGTGCTGAGCGCAACGCGTTTGGATTGTGCGACATTGTTCCACAGTTTTTTGTCGCCAGACTCGACAAGGTGCTCAGCATGGGTGGTTGGGACGAGGAGTTGAAAACCCAGGAACACGAGGAGTTCTTTGTGCGGGCACAGCGGCAGGGCCTACGGGTTGCCCACGTACCAGCGGTCACCGTTGAACATTGGCAGACGCGCCCGCCACACTATGCAGCGTTTCGCGACCGCTGTTTTCTGCCACGGGCGGCGGAAAAAATGGGCATCGATGCCTGGACGCACCTGGATGGGCAACAGCGGGATTTCCGTACCGCGTAAGCGACCTGCCTCCACTGGGTGTCAAGAAACGACAAACGCCGCGAACCCATGAGGTCCGCAGCGTTGCCTGCTTCTCTGAACTACCCCGCGGGTAGTCTTCGATAATCAATTCAGGAACTAGTAGCTCCAGATGGCGTCGAAACCGAACACTGTCGAGTCACGACGACCCGTAGCGCTGATCCCACCACTGTTACTAGCATCGTTGATATCGCTATGGAAGTTGTCCATGCGAATTTCGGGACGCAGCATCAGGTTGGAAGTCGCCTGGTAGTTGATACCAACCGTCACCGCGTTGAACTCCTCAGAGTTACGTCCCATGTCAACCCACTCCGATCGCAAACCGACCTTCATGCAATCGTTGAGATCGTAGAACACGTAGTTGTTCAACGTGATCGCGCTATCGGTTCCCTCACCCGAGACAGTACGCAGTACACTCTCGAATACGGTGTGGATGCGATCTGTCAACTGGCGGGCTACCGCGATTGAGTGGGCATACACGTCATCCGATGACAGCAGCATGTAGTTGATGTCCATGCCGTTAGCCAGCGAGAGGGTGGCA
>PBOG01000174.1 GCA_002724245.1 Planctomycetaceae bacterium | reverse complement strand
GCCTTCGCGGATGCAACATCGTTTCGACTCCGCCTTCGCGGATGCAACATCGTTTCGACTCCGCCTTCGCGGATGCAACATCGTTTCGACTCCGCCTTCGCGGATGCAACATTGACCGCAGGCAACCAGCAGGTCACCACTGCGCTGCAATCAAACGAAAACCGTGTGAGCCGTACTGCTCCCGCACTGCGTCTTTCCGATAGTCCGCGGGGCTGACGCCTCGACTCATTCTACGTGTCTTACCAAAAGTGATACTCTCGTGTCATCCTGAAATGCAGCGTTCAATACGTTATTCTAGGCACTAGAAAAGTGTGCCTGATACCGAAGACAAGAAAGACCAGCAACGCTGGGCAGGCACCGTTTGTTTGTCTCCCACACAGGAACCCTGCGCAGGAACATCGTGTTCGTACAACGCGCCGGTCCATTTCCGCAGACAGTTACTTCTGTTCTCTAATAGAATCCCCCGATCAGGAAAGAACGCTGATGACACGACTTCTCTCTGCCGCGACGCTGTTTGCACTCTGCAACTCATGGAGTGGCTTGCGAGCTGACACCAAATCAGATCAAGAAACAACGGCAAATGACCCGGCAATTATTGCCGGTGATGCGAAATTGGAAACACTCTGGGAAGAAGGCGGATTCACAGAAGGAGCAGCGGTCTCACCGACCGGGCAAATCTATTTCAGCGACTTCGGCCAGCCCTTTGACGCACGGCCGGCCCGGATCATGAAATTCGATCCCGCCACAAAAAAAACATCGGTCCATTCCGCTGACAGCAAGATGGCCAACGGCTTGATGTTTGACCGTCGCGGCAGGCTGATTGCCTGCTGTGCATCACCCATCGGCGGTGCCAGAGCCCTGGTGCAGGTAGGAAGCGATGGCTCGATCAAGACACTGGTCGGCCAATTCGAGGGAAAACGCTTCAACTCCCCGAACGACCTGGTCATCGATCGGCAGGGACGCATCTATTTCAGTGATCCGAAGTACGTCGGGCCGGAAAAAATGGAACTTCCCTCCATGGATGTCTACCGCTACGACCCGGACGGCACCCTGGTCCGCGTCACCAAAGACATCACCAAGCCTAACGGCGTCAACCTTTCACCAGACGGAAAAACCTTGTACGTAGCAGAAACCGACAACGGAACTGCGCAAGCGGAAACGGACATGGACGCAACACCAGGTCGCATGACACTGAATGCATTTCCGGTCAAGCCGGATGGCTCACTAGGCACAAAGCGGGTGCTGGTCAATTTCGGGAAACAAACCGGTATCGACGGAATGACCGTCGACAAAAAGGGAAACATCTACGCAGCCGTGCGCAGCGCTGACCGATTTGGGATCGTGGTGTTTTCCAACACAGGAAAGGAACGGGCCTACATCAAGACACCAGATCTACCTACGAACTGTTGCTTTGGCAAAGGAGACGATGCCGCAACGCTGTACATCACTGCTGGCAAAGGGTTCTATCGCATTGCTATGAAGATCCCCGGGACGCACAGCGCCCGGCCAGAGTAAAATAGCGGGTGCGCCGCATTGCGAAAGAACGATCGAGAGTGACGTCACAACAACAACCAGAAAACCAAAGGGATACCCCGGTTGAAGCTAGTCGGCGGCACCCGCCAACTCAATCAATTGAGCCACATCAAACGATTCCAACAATCCAAAACAGTATGCTTCGGGATGGTCCTGGTAACGAGCGTCGGGGCGCAACAGCGATTTGATTGATGCGAGTTCATCATGCGTCTGAACCACATCAATCGAAGTTGCCCCATCGAGTGCTGCGGCACAACGCGCTGCCAGACTGCATCTTGGCCCATGCGATTCAATGGCCAAACGGCCCGCCACCAGAACCCGGGTCAAGAACTGTGAAGCCGCCGCAATTTGCGAAGCCTGAATCCCCAGTGCGCGCTCGCCGACCGTAGCGATCAACATCGCCTTTTGATAAAGGGACCCTGGTGGTTGCGCAACTCCTACCAGTAATGGATCCATTGCGACGACTCGCGTTCCACTCGCCACCAACTCGCGAATCCTGGCAACCTTACTGGCAAAGCCGGCGTCGGATAACAACAACACTGTGCGGTCTGCTTTAGCGCCCTGCACGACCACCCCCGGCAAACTCCAATCTTCTCCAAAACGCAGGACAAAACGTCGCACTTCCATCCCATCGACGGCGTTTGGTCCAGTAAATCGGTCGGCACCTGTTTCATAACGCTTAGCGCGAAGGATCTCTCGTAACTGCCGGCGTTGCAGGGTCTTCGATTCGGTACTGGCACGTGGGAGTGACACAGCGGCCTTGGCAGCCAGCGAATCAAAATCGGCATTCTCCGCGGGAATCATCACCTCCAGGGCTGCTGACGTTTGCAATTCTCCACGCGAGGGGATTTCGTTTTCGTTGGTAACAGTATCGGCGAGAAAATGTCGATTGAGAAATCGATACAGTTGCCGACGGTTATCAACTTCGTAATTGTGCGTTCCGGGATCCGAATTCTCATAGTAGGCGAGTCGTTGCGGAACCCCCGCTTGCTCATAGAAGCGAATCACTGGCTGGTACGTGTTGGACTTCACTGTGCTGGCGACAAAACAACAGTTGTCCTTGGTGTTGTAAATCAACAACAACGGTCGCGGAGTCATCAACGCATTAAGATGCACATAATCCGCAATCGAAACCAGGTCGGACGGGTTCTGTTCCAGGTCGCCAATACTGTTCGTATTCGCCACGCGTTGTGCCAGGGCACTATGGCCCGCCACTGGCACAGCAAGACGCACTCGCTTGTCCAACGCGCTCAACACAATGGTCTGCCAACCACCACCGGAAAGTCCCGTCACAGCCACACGTTCTGAATCAGCGTGTGAGTGCGACAACAAGACGTCCAAGCCACGTGCCATCGCGAGATAAAACACGCTCACGCCACTGACGCCACATACATCCAATTTGGCAAGGTGATTGTGGGAATACCCGGGCCCGTTAAGCTGCCCCATGCCCACCCATTCCAAGTTGAGCGCCAACATCCCTCGTTTCGCCAAATTGATGCAGCGCAATTGCTTGTAGTCCGTGGCCTTTCCTGTTGACTCGTGCCCGTTCACATTCAGTACCGCCGGTACTTTTCCGACAAGCCTGGTTGGCTCATAGAGCAAGCCTGGAATCCACATCCCAGGCACGGCCTGATAGCGAAATTTGCGGATCCGATAACCATGGTCCGTGTCAATCACCTCAGTCCACTGGGGAGCAGGGTCACCGTTTCTCCAATCCGCAGAAACGCCGCGGAACACAACTTCGTCCAGAACGCGACGGCGCATCACCTCGGCCTCTTGCTGCCAGGTTGTCGCATCCGGGGCTAGCGTCAGTTTCTTGATGCGCGCCAAAACGAAGTCACGATGTTGCGCCGCAACAGCATCCGGCGTGACCAGCGTGTCCCCAAGGGCCTTTGCTAGTTGATCCTCGGCGGTCGCCGAGGCGGCCGACAACAGAAATATCGAAAGCAAGATTCCATACTGACGTAACATCGCTTTGTTCACTCCAATCCGAGCATTGAACCCACAAGTCCAATCATTCTGTCACTTGTAGACCTGGGTGCCATAAAGATCAAACCATCTTTGTCTGCGATGGCTGGCGCCTGCTGAACAGTTTCGCACAATTGCTACGACCAGGCCACTTGACTACTGCACCCGCGCACCTCAACCGGATTGCCGAGGCTTGCAGCGGATCCGCCAGATCGCTCCAATAGTTGGTGACGTCCGGAATTACACTTTCCTGCGTACCTGCCGCGTGGCGCCCACCTTACCGCGTTGGCGTGTCCCGCCTGGCCCAAGGAGATGGCAGTGGAAACAAGAGCCCTTGGAAAAACTGGCCTGAAAGCATCGGTGCTTGGATTTGGGGCTGCACCCATTGGCGTCTTGAACGCGCCGCAGACAGACATCGATGGGGTATTAAACCTACTCCTGGACAAAGGCGTCAATCTGATCGACACCGCAGCCAACTACGCCTCGTCTGAAGAGGCGATCGGCAAAGCTATCGCCGCACGTCGGAAGGAGTACATCCTCGTCAGCAAGTGCGGCCAAGCCTTTCCTGACCTGAAAGGCGATGCCTGGTCGGCAGAGATCATCCGGAACACGATCGACCGGTCTCTACAACGTCTGCAGACCGACTACCTGGACGTCATGCTCCTTCATTCGTGCGGACTGGAAATCCTACAACAGGGTGAAGTAATTGACGCATTACTCGCCGCACGAGATGCTGGCAAGATTCGCTTCGCCGGTTATTCTGGTGACAATGAAGCCGTTGCTTATGCTGCCAGCCTGGCGGAACTGTCAGTGATCGAAACCTCCGTCAACATCTGCGACCAGGTAAATATTGACATGGTGTTGCCCCAGGCAATTGACACCGGTCTGGGGGTCCTCGCGAAACGTCCCATTGCGAACGCTGCCTGGAAGCCGCTCAACGATCAACCGGGCTTTTACAGTGAATACGCTCGCAAATACACAGAACGCTGGTCTGAGATGGATCTGGCGGTCGACGATCTCGGATTCGCAGAGTCGAACGACTCAAGCTGGCCAGAAATTGCGCTGCGTTTCACACTGGCGCAACCGGGCGTGCACACCGCCATCATTGGAACCACACGAACAACACACGCAATTGCCAACATTACGGCGGCGTTAAAGGGTCCCTTGCCGTCCGCAGCGGTTGCAGAAATCCGGGCCGCATTTCGACGCGCCGCAGCCGAATCGTCGGATACCTGGCAGGGCCTTACTTAGCTGAGGTAGTCTGATCCGGGATCACTTTAACTTGGTTACGTAGACAAAAAACGCACCGCGTTGCTTTCCATTTGCTAATGTCAACCAGGTCTGTAACCTGGCGGGTCCCTGTGGGACTTCCAGCTCGAACGCGACATGCGTCGCGTCTTCCGCAACAGATTGCCGTCGCTCTTGGTCTCCAAATCGGATTCTCGCCATGGTTGCTTCAATCGACCGGTTGAGATGATCTGGCCATCGCCGCAATTCAATTCGGTAGCGTGCCTGCTGCCCGACATTGACCTCCCAGTAACCGTTACCCAAATGTCCGGACCGCACGTGGTTCTGGTGCCAGGCCGACTGCGACTGATCGGTCACATGCCAATCGTGCGGATGGAGCTGTGCCCTTGGTTCTGCCGGGCTTCCCAAATGAATACGCACTGGATCAGCAAAAGCCGGTTTCAAACTATCCCACCAGCCGTCATACGCAGCGACCAGTTTTTCAACTACCGCTGGATGCCCTTGTGCCACATTGCTTCTTTGGCCGGGATCTGCCTGAATATCAAACAGTTCCTTGCCATTGACGAGCCTCCACCGCTCGGTCATCACCGCGCTTTTGCGCCATTTCCGCGGCGTCGGCAGACGTTGTGAGTGAACAAAAAGTGTCCGGTCTCGTAATGACTCACGATTTCCGCGCAAGATCGCTTTCAGGCTGACACCATCGCCTGCAAGGCCGGCAGTCCGCTGTAACTGACAGAGGTCGACAATCGTAGGCAATACGTCGACATGTGCCGTTAACTGGTCGACATCGCGCCCTCCCTGTAACGTGCCCGCGGGCCAGTGCACATAACAGGGTACGCGGTGTCCGCCGTCGTACTCTGACCCTTTACCGCCGCGCATACCCGCATTGAAACCTCGCCAACGGGCGTTATCCTTCCTGCCTACCCGCCAGCCCGCTGCAGAACCGTTATCGGTCATAAACATCAAGATCGTGTTGTGCTCCAAAGCCCAGTCTCGCAGGGCTTTGCGCAGTCGCCCTAAGTTTTCGTCGATGTTCGTAATCATTCCATAGAATCGAGCCATCGTGGCAGCAACGCCCATATTGCGATACGGCTGGGAATACTTTTCATCGACCAGGTACGGTCCATGGGGTGCATTCGTCGAAAGGTAACAAAAAAATGGTTGGTCTCCATCCTTGTGCCGCTCGATAAACTCTAGTGCATTGGTAAACCATACGTCCGTGCAGTACCCACTCGCTTTCTCCGCATTTCCAAGTCGAAAGTAGGTATCGTCGAAATAGTCGTTACCCCAGTAATCAGGCCCCTGTCCGACCCCACCACCACCATGGTAGAAGGCCTCGTCAAAGCCTTGATCCTGAGGGCGGCAGGGGTAGTTGTCTCCCAAGTGCCATTTGCCAAACATGCCTGTGCGGTAACCATTGGCTCTCAATGTTTCTGCCAGCGTTACCTCACGCTCACTCATTAATGAACGCCCCATGATCGTGTGCCAGACGCCGGTACGTGTCGAATAGCGACCGCTCATCAAGGCAGAACGCGTGGGAGAGCAGGTGGGGTCGACATGAAAGTTCGTCAGCCGGACACTTTCGGCAAACATCGCATCCATATGCGGCGTCTGAATCATCGTGTTGCCATGCGCGCCAACATCTCCATACCCCTGGTCATCAGTGATCACCAGCACCACGTTTGGGGGCGACGCGGCGGCCAACGGAACTGTCGTCGCCAGACAGACAAACCAAGCCATCAGCACAGTTTGAGTCAGAAAACGCATAGCAGTCCTCGATCAGGAGAGAGCGGAATCACAGTGGGAACCAGTATGGCCGGGTAAAATGAACTGGTCAATTCATGACACTCCTGGTTGCAGCGGCCCGGTGTACAACAACAATCTCGAGCAGGCCGTGGCATCCGGCGCGGCGATAATGTATCCATGACTGCACGCCCCCTGGTGATCAAGAAACAGCAGCACCCGCCTCTGCGACCTCTCGACCTTTCTTGCCAGCGGTGTTTACCGCTGGTTCCCAGCTAAGAGGCGGCGTGCTGAATGCCGACACACTAGTATCGATACGGCCACTACGAAGCCCCTGAGGTATGATCCAAAATCCATATCGGCAAGGTGCGTACTGGACAATCCGCCTGGCAGCGGCTAACGAGTAGTTACGGCGTCACTTGACAGAATCGCTGGAGAACGTGGCATGATGGCAACGCCCGATAGGCTGCACCGCACAGTAGGCACGGAAGCCTGCGTTGAACTTGACAGTGCGCTGCAAATCATCAGGCACTGCGTCGACCAACTTTCCGACGTTCAACTCTGGTGGCGCCCTGCGGAATCCATGAACAGTGTTGCAAACCTGATACTTCATCTTTGTGGCAACGTGCGACAGTGGGTCATCTCAGGGGTTGGTGAAGCAGTCGATGTCCGCGAAAGACAAAAAGAGTTCGATCAGCGAAACTCAGCACTGAAGGCGGAACTGATGCAGCAACTTGAAAGTACTGTGGCAGATGCGAAAGTGGTTCTCTCGGACGTTTCGGTGGAAGGACTACTTCGGGTGCGGCGCGTTCAGGGAAGTGATGTCACTGGAATGCAGGCTATTTTTCACTCGGTGTCTCATTTTCGAGGCCATACCCAGGAGATCGTCCACATGACTCGTTTTCAGTTAGGCGACTCTTACAAGTTCGACTTCATTCCGACAACTACCGAAGAAGGTGCACTCTGACCGTATGGGTGCCGTGATGAACAAGCCTCGACGAGTGCGCCCGATGCCCTAGGAGGCCTTCCAGAAATCAGTGCTGCAACGAGCACCAACACCATCTATTTCACATGAGCTAACTCTCAACCTGCGTGCTGCCGCTCAATTCTTCGGTACAACACTACAGTCCCAATTACAGCAGTTGTCATCAATACGGCACCCACTATTGGGACAACACTACAAACGAACACTACGGCCCCAAGACCGATGGTGTGTGCTCTGTGACCGCTGGAAAACTTCAACTGATCCCAGCGTTTGACTCCTCGCAGCGCGAGTGGATAGGCAAACAAATCGGCTCCCAGGAGGTACCATGTAAATCCCCAGCCAAATGTAAAAGCCAGCACAGATCCAATCACCGGCAGGAAGTTCAAACAGAAAATCACAGCCTGTCCTGCTACCAGGAAAAGCAAATTGAAACCGGTGTCTTTCAGCTCCTGCAAAATCGACAGCGGCTGGTGTCCATCCGTATCACCCAGCAGACGTTCAACGTGTTCAGCCAACAGACCATAAAAATAACTACACAAAATCGCCGTCAGCAAGAACCAGGTCAACACCGCGAGCAGACCGCATAACAAGATCACCGCCAAGAGCACGATAAAACGACTTGCGGCGGAGAGCCAACTCCAGTCCGGCAACTGCTCGACCACCCATGGCTGCAACGAACCAAGTAACTGGCTGGCCACAAAATAAAGTCCTGCCAGAATCACTAGCGAAATGACCAGGTTTAACGCCACCGGCCACAAAGCTTGCTTCCACAACGACGGATGGACACGCATGATCCGCACACCGTCCCAGGGCGCAAAGAAGCCATCCCTGAATCGCCCCAACCAGTGTGCGGCCAAGGGCCGTTCAACCCATGTATCAACCAATCGCTTACGTTCCATCTGGGCCTGTCCACTATTCACAGCGGAGCACACTAACTCGCTCCGGCTAGTTAGCCAATCACATGGTTGGTGCGGGCCAAGTGCGTGCTTACATGTGGCCTGTCGCCAAACTTCCATCACTATAAAGGATGCTGACCTGGCCTGGGGGCTACGCCGAACAGATTGACCAACTGGCAGGTATTCGTAAGAGACTTCACGTTACGCGGGTCAGCACGGGCAGGCAGATCAGACCCGTACAGAGAAGCGGCTTACTCCTTTCGCATTCGGCGAATGGTTAAGGCCACCAGACCGCCCAGGCATCCGAATCCAACTGCGGCATATCCGATGCGGAAGGCCAAAAACGTGCCCGGGCTCCCAGTCGGCTCGAAGGTAGCCAGAAAACCGAACACGCAAAAGGCGAAGATGAACAACAAAATCAAGCTACGAGCGATGGCGACGATAACTCGCATAGGTGTTCCTACGTGTCAAACCTGTGACCGCTTCAAAGCTGGACCCTGACACACTGTTTATCACCGGCCTGCTCAACCGGACCTGTCGCGTCTCGCCAATCCAGCGATATTTCTGCTGGCTTTTCCGTTGTGAACGCACCTGTCCACTTATTGCAACTGGCATAATTTTGGAGCAGCGGCACATTTGCTGTATTCTGGAAGCGGCAGCGTTGATTCACTCCACTGATCTCCTGACAGCGAGGACGCGTCTCGATGATACTGCTTGCAAATACGATTGCATACGCGGCCGGGGCGGTCGTGGTCGCTCTTGCCGTCACTGGGTTCACCGTGCTGTTTCTGAAATTCCGCAAGGGCAGCGTAGAAATCAAGCTCGATCAGCGCAGCGTGCGGTCAGGTGACGTGCTTTCCGGCGCGCTCCGCATCATCAGCAAACAAGATCTCCTGGCGGATCGCATCACTGTCTCCGTCACTTGCACCGAAGGCTGGGAGACGGAGGAATGGGACCATAACGCGAACAACGGGGAAGGCAGAATGGTCACGCGCCGCCACAGCCGTGAGGCGTATCATCGCGAGCACCAAATCGCCAAAAATGTGACACTTGCTGCCAATTCCCGCCAGAAACTGCCGCTGCAGATCGAGATTCCCGGGAACGTAGGTTACCACAGTGTCGGCATCGACTTCCGCTGGACACTCAACGCGCGGATCCACATGAAAGGTCTCGATCTATCCACAAGTCAGGGCATTCGTGTCTTGTACTCCTACCGTTGATACCGAGAAATCGCAATACGGACTGCCTCCGGGGGTGCATGCGCCGCTCGCAGTCCGCAGCCCTCGCCGAGCGTACGACAATTACCAGAGAGTCGCCCACGGTTCCAGCGGCTCTTTCAGGTCACCGTGGAGCGGGGCACGCTAAGCGCTGCTCCACCAACGCAGCATCGTTGACACGAAGAATTCCCGTAACATACTAAGACGCGGACGGCATTGTGGCCTGACAGCATGGCCGGTGAAGAGGCTTTCAATTCCCTGCACGCACATCGTCTCTTGCGACAGATATTACGTTGAGTCTGACACCTCGGCAATTCATTACCGCTACCACCTATCGTTTTATCGGTCGACGGAAAAACCCGATCCTGCTGAACATTGACCAGATACTTCAGGTGTACCATACCCGGTACTGGAATCCTTCAGGTGTTTTATCTCATCAGCCGAGTCGATCTGAATCTTATGCCAGGTGGCGCAACAACACCCTGGCAAGCCTAGGTGTAAATTGTTGCCTCTACCTCGATTCCAAAAGCCAGCGAGACACGACCAAACGCAAAACCGCAGTCGCCGGTCTGTTGGTCTCCGTCTGGCATGAGTTGAACCTGCCGCCCAGAGATTTCAGGGCATCCTGGAACCCGCGACAATTGTGCCAGGAATTGATGGCCGCCTGCCAGTCTGACAAACGTGTCACGGCTGCCTGGCAACAGGCAGGCACGCGCGTCAAACGACTTAATCGCGGCGGCACCGGAACCGGATTGCGGTCACTCGACCTGAACGACCTGTGGCCGTCGCGAGCGAAGTACGTGGCAATGCTGCTGGCGAACATCGGTATCAGCCGTCACCAATGCAGCCCGAGAAGGTCGTACGGTATTTTGATGACGTCGAGCGCCTGCGTCATTTGCTGGTGTTTTATGCACAACGCCGCTTGTGGTGTAAAAAGCAGCAACACCGCGATGGTAGTCAACGAGAAGTTCCCTACTCGACAAGCCACCTTAGTGGTGACTCTTACGCAGTAGACGTCGACTTGAATATCTATTCGCGGCCCTACCAGAACGAAGGGGACGATCTCGCTATCCATCACTCGTCCTACCTTGCCGGCAAAGCGGTCTTGTGCGCGGGGATGATCATTATTGACGATGGCAAATTACTTCATATCGACAATGAGAGCGGCCACTACAAACCATCCACCTCGAATCTCTTGAACCTGCTGGCAGCGTTACGACTTGAACACCAGATTCCACTCGCCAACGTGACGACAAAAGACGTAGTCCTTCCCAACCTGGACGGCATGTCTGTGTTACCTTTGATGTACTTCCCGGCAGCGCGTTATCTGGCACAACGGGGACAAATGTCAGAGGAAGACGGGGGTAGCAAAGACAGCACCCCTTGGTGGGAGGACCGTGCTGCCCGCTGTGTCGCGGGAAACCTGCGAGCAGACTCTTAACAATCACAGGAAAGGTTACAGTGCTGGCAAGCGGGCCGGATGGCAACCGCTCATTATGAGCAGCATGCTCCTGGAAAGATGCATAAACCGGTCTTACTCCCGGCCCGTTCACGAATCTGGCCTTCATTCGAGTGAGCCAAAGAACTGGCGCAAATCGACCAGATCTTCTTGCGTCTGGTGCCACCTCGTTGTCAGTTGTGACCGCTTTGCGTATTATTTGTAACTTGTTACCTGGAGCCACATTCGGTTGCATTTACCGTGGGCTCTTTCGTTTTGCGAGAGTGGCGGAATTGGCAGACGCGCTAGATTTAGGATCAAACCACTGCCATTTTTGGTCCACTAGACAAGAAGCAGACATCACCCTTATACGCTTAAATACGAGCGT
>PBOG01000173.1 GCA_002724245.1 Planctomycetaceae bacterium | reverse complement strand
TGTTAACCACCCAGGCTTCAGACCCCATGCAGCCATACCAGTTTTTTCGGCCTGAGCCTCTGCAGGCTGCCCCTCCGTTTCTCCATCCGTTTGGCCTGATACATCGGTATCGCCGGCTTCCACCCCCGCATCGTCAGTGGCTGCTGGCGACGTATCACTCGTTGCCGCGGTCGCACTATCAGACGGCGTCGTCGCCGCTGTATCTCCCTCGGCCGAAGCAGCTTGGGATGCACCTGTTGCGGCAGCTGCCACGTCATCGGATTCCACGACAACCGCATTCGTTGCCAGAAACCACAGTACAAGACTGCCCCAAATCATGGGATGTAAATAGACAGAATCGCTGTACCACACAAAGCGGAGGCTATAGACACGTGTCTCGTCCTTCAAAACACGGCCACGAATAAACGACACGAAATGCTTGTCGAGGAGTTTGGCGATCCAGACGAGCGGGATGAACAGCAACTTCAGCCAGCGCAACTTGGATGAACTGGAATCCGATTTATTCATAAAGGGTCTTTCCGTTCACAGGCGTGAAGGTGGATACTCACGGGACAAACGTGCGGAAACGAACGCATCTACCTGGGTTGATGAACAAATATCATGGCACCTGTGTTGCGGCGGAACAAGGGGAAACTCCGACCGGAGACCCGGGTTTACCCTGCCTGTAATGCAGCTCGACACCTTTGTTTGGGGTTTACTACTCACCACTGGCAGAACCCTCTGTCGGGTCAACCAGACGGCAAAATCCCCGGGATTCTCGGTGTACGAGCTTCGCCAGACGCAGCGTGGCGACCTGCGTTTCGATGCCTGGCATCTGGTTGACCAGGGCTACGCCGGCTTGCGACCCCAACACGCTGACTGCCGACGCCATGCTATCTGCCAGCATGCCGCTCGCAGCTACGACTGTAACCCGACTACGGTGTTGCAGCCCGAGACCGGTACGCGGGTCGACGATGTGAGAATACCGTTGGCCACCAATTTCCACGTACTGGCGGGCATCTCCAGACGTCGCAACCGCCTGGTTGCGCAGCAGGAGGAAACGCTGCGGTTCCTCGTCTGGATCCAGTTCACTAATCGCGATCGACCAGCCCAGCCGCCCTGGCGGCGGTTCACCCACCGCGATATCGCCACCTCCATCTACCAGGGCGCGCTGAATTCCGTTGGCACGCAAACAACGGAGCGCCTCATCAACGGCAAACCCTTTCGCGATGCCACCTAAATCGAGCCGCATGCCACGGCGCAACAACCGCGCACTTTTTGATCCTGCGCCTAAACGCACGGCATGAAAATCAACTGCTTCAAGAGCCTGGGCAAGACGCGCACGCGACGGCAATTGTTTCCTGCGTCGGGCTCGTCGCCAAAGCTTCGTTAGCGGCCCCACGGTGACATCAAAAGCACCGCCGCTACGACAGCTGACCCATCGGGAGGTCCTGAGGACCTCACCCAGCTCGCTGCTGATTGGGACAAACCGGTCAGACGGAGCAGTTCGACTCAAGCGGTTCAACTCACTGTTGGACTGATAATCACTGAGCATCGCATCCAGCTCGGCAATCCGACTGAATGCCAACGCTAGTGCATTTCGTAGTTGCTCCGTTTCGGCGGCATAACAAACCACCCGAAAGCGAGAACCCATATGGATTTCACTGGACTCATAACGACTGAGTGTCGTGTGCTCACCGTCGGAGGCGAACAGAACCAAACACAGTCCGCAAAAAATACCCATTTGCAACCCGTTTCCTGTCACTGTAACTCGCGTCAGTGTCCCCCGCCCGCGTTACGCTCAAACGCGTTCCAAAACACACCGACTACCTGCTTCCTGCTACGCCCCCCTGTCCCCAAAACAAGGCCGCGTAATTGCCGCGTCAATTGCGAGGTGGTATTCTAACACTAACACGTCAAACGAATGGTGGCAGTTCGTTTTTGGTGCCCACTTTGTTGCCGACTGTCGATTTTTGCGTTCTGCTCTTCCGCCCGGTTTCAGGGAGTTTTAGTTATGGCTGCACCCGATCAACCCCGCAAAAAAAAGACGCCTACGTCTCGTCGTGATTTCATCAAGAAGTCATCTTTACTGGTCGCCGGCGGAGCAGTCAGCGGAAATCTCTCCGTCGCGCGCGGCGCACACGCATTCGGCGATGACACAATCAAGATCGGCCTGATTGGTTGTGGTGGTCGCGGAACGGGTGCCGCCAGCCAGGCGATGAACACGGCAGGTCCGACTCGGCTGGTCGCCATGACGGATGCCTTCGAAGACCGTCTCCAAGCCTCTCTTCGCGGCCTGAAGTCACAACACGGTGACAAGGTGGATGTTCCTAAGGAACAGCAATTCACGGGGTTCGACGGTTACAAAAGCGTTCTAGAGTGCGACATCGATCTGGTAATCATGGCAACACCTCCGGGTTTTCGACCACTCCATTTTGAAGCCGCCGTCGCAGCCAACAAGAATATTTTCATGGAAAAACCCGTGGCTGCTGATGCTCCTGGCGTGCGCCGCGTACTTGCCGCCAACGCGATTGCCCGCGAAAAAAACCTGGCCGTAGCCGTCGGGTTACAGCGTCATCACGAGTCCGCCTATCGCGAGACTATTGCTCGCCTTCAGGACGGAGCCATCGGTGACATCAACCTTACACGTGTTTATTGGAATGGCGGTGGCGTGTGGGTACGTCCACGTCAAAAAGGCCAAAGTGAGCTCGAATACCAGATGCGCAACTGGTATTACTTCAATTGGTTGTGTGGTGACCACATCGTAGAACAGCACATTCACAATTTGGATGTCACGAACTGGCTGAAAGACGCGTACCCCGTTGAAGCGCAAGGGCAGGGTGGGCGCGAGGTCCGCGATGGCATCGATCACGGAGAGATCTTCGATCATCACTTTGTCGAATTCACCTATGCGGATGGGTCAAAAATGTTCAGCCAGTGCCGCCATATCCGCAATTGCTGGAACAGTGTCTCCGAACACGCCCACGGTAGCCGTGGTACCGCGAACATCAGCGGCGCCAAGATTCTTGACGCGGACGGTAAACGCGTATGGGCATACGGAAAGGGCGGCCGCGGAGGACACCAGCAGGAACACCACGACCTGTTCGCCCAGTTGCGACGAGGTGAACTACCCAATGAAGGTGATTACGGCGCCAAAAGTACGATGACTGCTATTCTAGGGCGCATGGCAAGTTATTCTGGCAAGAACATCCGCTGGGACGACGCCATCAATTCGGAGATTGTGCTCGCGGACGTCGACAGCCTGGCATCAATGGCAGATCCGGCGCCGATCAAACCGGCGCCCGATGGCCACTACGCAATTCCCACGCCTGGCAAGACAGTCACCGTGTAACCGGAACGTCAGCGTTCCCAACAGCGGTTCGCAGGTTCAGTCCAGTGGACGTATTCTGCCAACGCGCCTGTGGCAACGAGTCACTGCAGAAGATTCTCCGCAATCACCTACTCTGCGCAGACGCTCGAAGGCCATGCTCCTCTCCGGCACGGTGCAAACCGCTCCACAGGACCGGACGCTGAATTAACATTCCCAGAACGGCACCGTGGGTGCCTGTCCGAGGGAAAAATCTGCGAACACGCCATTTCAAGATAGGTAGTTTGCTCATGACTTTTCCGGTTCAGTTGGGTTTGTCGAACAGGTAGCACATACGGCTGGCGCCGCATTCTCTGAACTTAACGATCGATTCAGGCGAAACTGTCTGTAACGGTCTCGCCGGTTTTGCGTGCTGCAACGTGCATACTCACGCAAGTTCGGCGGGCGGTGCAAACTCCAACCCAACGTGGCGGTCACACCGCCTCACACGTCAAACCCTTTTCACTCGCAGGCGGTGGTTCCCACACCACGATAGGCAGGAGAACTAATAATGAAAACAAATTGGATCGCAGCGTTAACGGCCACCTTAAGCTTGACTGCGGCTGGTACCACCTTTGCCCAGCAAGATTCATTCTCCTTGTCGGACAGCAAGCCGACCACGGCACAGGTGTCTTACGTTACACGTACAACCCTCTCTGATGAAGAGGCAGCCGGTGCCGCAGAAGAGGACGCAGCAGCAGCTCCTCACCCAGCACCCACCCAGGCCAGTTGTGATGATGGCTGTGACTCACGTCTGAGCCTCGACTTCCTGGGAAAAAACTTCCTGGGCAAGGGCGATTGCATGGGTGAACCCTGGACACTCTTCAACAATGACAACCCCAACGGCATTGTGATTGGCGGCCATACGCAAATCGGCTACCACGCCGCTGGTGTCAACAATGCAGGGACCGAATTGTTCAATACGTACGGTGACCGAGTACAACTCAATCAGCAATGGCTGTATGTCGCCAAGGTCGCCGAGTCCGATGGCAAAGGAGCTGCCTGGGGATTTCGCATGGATTACCTGTACGGGACGGACGGCCCGGACTTACAGGCTCACGGTGCCAGTGAAATCGACGCCTGGGACAATAGTTGGGACCATGGAGTCGCCTATGGCCACGCGATCCCGCAGCTCTATGCCGAAGTCGATACTGGCAGTATGCGGATCAAAGGTGGTCAGTTCTTTTACCACGGGCAATACGAAGTCGCCCCGGCAACCGGAAATTTCTTCTACTCTCGCAGTGCCAGCATGGCAATTGCTGAACCCACGTCACTCACCGGTGTGCTGGCCGAGATTCCGCTCAGCGAACACATGCAGGTCTACGCTGGTTGGGCCGCGGGCTGGGATAGCAGTTTTGCAGGGAACAATGGCAGCGTCTTTCTGGGTGGCGTGAAAATGCAGTTGAACGACAACATGCATCTCACCTACGCAATGACCAACGGTGACCTGGGGCACGATGCAACCTACCGCACCAACGATTTCGCCCGAGCTAATCCGGCAGTCTTTGGACCTCAGGAAAGCTGGCGCAATGCCCGTCCCACCGACGGCTACTCGCACACGGTCATCCTGCGGACCCAGCTGACGAGTCGGATCCACACGGTATTCCACCACGCCCTGGTTTCCGGTGCCGATCGGACGCTGGACTCCACAATCAATGATGGGAACTCCGGCAACCAGAATTACATCGGCAATAACGTTTTTGCCGACCAAAACGCCTACGACGGTACCGTCGCCACGCTCTGCAACTATGTGTTCTACCAGCTCAACGACTGCATGGAAGTCGGAGTGCGTGCTGAGTGGGTCAACAACGATCGCTGGATTGACGAAATCCATGCGACGGTGATTGGTCTCAACTACCATCACACACCCAACCTGGTGATTCGACCAGAAGTACACTTCCTCGACTACCACAAGAACTGGCAACAACTCCAAGGCTTCGTGCCTCGAAGTTTCCGGGATGCGACAACGTTCAGTGTCGACGCTGTCCTGTCCTACTAGTCGCGAATTATCTGGCCACCTGGCCAATGCAACCGACACGCCGCCTCCCTCCCGGGGCGGCGTGTCCTGTTTCTTGGGTCCCCGGGGATCCCGCGCCCCTTTGCCAATGACCGTTCGGTGGCAATTTTCAACCGGCACCGCACTGGGCCGGTTCCCAGTACGGAATCGACTTATTACGATGCCTCGACGCCGCTGCAAACACACCCACCAGTCTGGTGACACGGGAATTCCTCTCCAGCGCCAGCAACCAACCATCGAATAAAATCCGCACCATGGGAAAACAATACATCTACACCATTGAACGACTGACCAAGAAACATGGCCAGCGTGAGGTTCTCAACGACATCTGGCTGGCCTTTTATCCTGGTGCCAAGATCGGTGTACTGGGTCGAAACGGTAGCGGCAAAAGTACGTTGCTGCGCATCATGGCGGGGGAAGATACCGATTTCGACGGGGAAGCCCGCCTGACCCCCGGATTCACGAGTGGATATTTGCCGCAGGAGCCCGTCCTGAACCCGAATCTGGATGTCTGGGGCAACGTCGAGGAAGCCGTATCCCCACGCCGCGCGTTGCTCGATCGATACAACGAAATCAGTACAGAGCTGGGCGAACCGCTGGCGGATGACGAAATGCAACGGTTGTGTGACGAGATGGCCCGGCTGCAGGACCAAATCGAGGCAACCGGTACCTGGGAACTCGACCGAGAAATTGAAATCGCTTTCTCCGTGATGAACCTGCCGCCACGCGAGAGTGACGTGACAACACTCTCAGGTGGTGAACGCCGGCGGGTCGCACTCTGCAAACTCCTGTTACAACGCCCCGACCTGCTGTTACTCGATGAACCGACGAATCACCTTGATGCCGATGCCGTTCACTGGCTCGAACATCACCTCGCCGAATATCCGGGTACCGTGGTCGCCGTGACCCACGACCGCTATTTTCTCGACAATGTCGCCCAATGGATTCTGGAACTGGATCGCGGTGCAGGTATCCCCTGGGAAGGTAATTACTCCTCCTGGCTGGAACAAAAACAGGCCCGTTTGCAACACGAAAAACAGCGCAGCGACGCCCGCGACAAAACCCTGCAGCGCGAGCTGGAGTGGATTCGTCTGGCGCCACGTGCCCGCCAGGCCAAAAGCAAGGCCCGTATCCGTGCCTACGAACAAATGGCGGCAGAACGGTTCGAGGAACAACCAGACGAATTCGAGATCCAGATTCCTCCTGGACAGCATCTGGGCGACCTGGTCGTGGAAGCGCAAAACCTCGTCAAAGGATTTTCCGACCAGGTCTTAATCGACCAGCTGGACTTTCAGTTGCCGCCAGGCGGTATCGTCGGCGTAATTGGTGCCAATGGCGCCGGAAAAACAACCCTCTTTCGCATGATCACAGGAGATGAACCACCTGATTCCGGAACGCTCCGCTGTGGACCGACCGTCGAACTCGGCTACGTCGACCAGAACCGCGATGCGTTACAGGCCGACCACAGTGTTTTCGATGAAATTTCGGGGGGCTACGACACACTTGAGATGGGAGGCCGCAAGATCAATGCCCGCGCCTACGTCTCTCGTTTCAATTTCCGCGGACCGGACCAGGAAAAGAAGGTAGGCAACTTGTCCGGGGGTGAACGCAATCGAGTTCACCTGGCAAAGCTGCTCCGCAGTGGATCAAACGTCCTGCTGCTGGACGAGCCCACCAACGATCTCGATGTCGATACGCTGCGTGCCCTGGAAGAGGCCATTCTCAACTACGCCGGTTGCGTGGTGATGATCAGCCACGACCGCTGGTTTTTGGATCGTCTCACGACCCACATCCTGGCGTTCGAAGGGGACGGCTACGTCCATTGGTGCGAGGGCAATTTCCAGACGTATGAACAGCAGCGGCGTGAGCGACTGGGAATTGCTGCCGACGAAGCTCCGCGGTTCCGTTACAAACGACTCAAACAAAATTGACCCGATCGTGCAGGCTGTTGCAAATCCGCAAGAAGCAGCCTGTCCTGGTCGACAAGACGACAGCCTTGACGGGCACAAAACGATCGTCTAATAGTTGGTAGCTGTGGTGACATGTTTTGAACTGTACTCGCTCTAAAGGCCCGAAAACGTGACCATCTTACACAGCGGAACCACGCAAAAATACTCTGACAACTTTGACAGTATTTTCGCAACCAAGAAGTCCCGCACCAAATCCGGCAAGGCAGCCACCAAGAAGAAAGCCGCCACGGCCAAGAAGAAGAAGACAAAAAAGTCGTAACCAATTCGCAATTCTTTTAATGGAGCTTGACCAGTGAAAATCCATCTTCGCTACTGCTCTTCGTGAAACTACGAACCAAAGGCGGTCAGTTTGGCCAGCCAAATTCTCACTGAATACAAACGTCGCATTGCCAGCCTCGAACTCGAACCCTCCGATGGGGGCGCGTTTGAACTCACAATCGACGGTGAACTCGTCTATTCGAAATTGAGTACCGGCGAATTCCCGGATGAGGCGGCCATGGTCAGCGAGGTGGGCGCACGGATTGCCTGAGCGCAATTCCACGAACCCTACGCCCATTCCGTTAAGGATGCAAAACTGCTGCGTTGCAATCGCCGTTAAGGGCGGTGTCTGGCTGACCAGAACACCGCCCCTGGCGTGCAGCAGTAAACCACACTACCGATGGTTGTCGACGGGATTTGCTCGGAACCTGTCTTTCCGCACCGAACGTTTGCTTGTTGGGGCTGCCAATCGTCCGGTGCCTGCGCACCTGCCAGCAAACCGTAATCGATGAACATCCTGCTCGTCACACCCGCTCCGCCGCGATCGCAAAAAGGAAATCGCATCACAGCGTTGCGCTGGCGGCGCATTCTTAGAGAATTGGGCCATCGAGTGGCCCTCGAGCTCCCCGATTCCGTGGTCAAGGGAGATCTGTTGATCGCGTTGCACGCCCGTCACAGCGCCGAGGCCATCCTCAATTTCGCCCAGCGTTGCCCGCGAAAACCGATTGTCCTGGCGCTCACCGGAACCGACTTGTACCGTGACATCCAGCGGTCTGCCGCAGCTCGGCGTTCGCTGGAACTGGCAGACCGTCTCATAATCTTGCAGCCTGAGGGGCAGCAAGAGCTACCCGATCGTCTACACGAAAAAGTCCGCGTGATCTACCAGTCGGCCACCTTCACTGGCACCAGCCCCACACCCTTGCGCACTGTGTTTGAGGTTTGTGTCGTGGGCCATCTGAGACCGGTCAAAGACCCGTTCCGATGCGCCTACGCCGCCCGACAACTACCGCAATCATCGCGGATTCGGGTGGTCCATATCGGAGCTGCGTTGACTGCCGACATGAAACAACGTGCCCAACGGGAGATGGTCCACAACAAACGGTATCGCTGGCTCGGAGAGCTACCACGCTGGCAGACCCGCCGGCGTCTGGCACGGAGTCGTTTGCTGGTCCTGACGTCACGGATGGAAGGTGGAGCCAACGTGATCACGGAAGCGATCACTGCCGATGTGCCGGTACTGGCATCCCGCATTTCCGGATCCATTGGTCTCTTGGGACGCGACTATCCGGGCTATTTCGATCCGGGCGATACACGCGGCCTGGCACAGCTACTCGAGCGTGTAGAGGCCAGCGCCCCTGACTACAGAGAACTCCAACGCCATTGCCAGCAGCGGAAACGGCTCTTTCAACCGGCCCGTGAACAGCAGAGCTGGCGCAAGTTACTTCACGAACTCACCTGCACGAAGTAAGACCATTATGCGGCGACAGGTTTTCCATCAGTATCACTGCATATCTGGCGGGTTCTGCTACTGCAGATGCGGTGGGGCGTGTTGATTGGTACAGGAAACCAAGAATCCTCTTGCCAGCGAAGTCAATTGACGAACAATGGAAGGAACGTTTTGCGCCCATAGCTCAGCTGGATAGAGCAACGGACTTCTAATCCGTAGGTCGCAGGTTCGAATCCTGCTGGGCGTACTAGACTTACGTCAAATGTGTGTCCTGGACTGTGTCCTGGATCCGGTCACACTTGGGGGCACACTCCCCAAAATATCGCGAATTTGACCCGCATCCTCCTGGGTAGTTTCTGTCACGTAATACCGCTCGGTCACCCGGTAATCGCTGTGCCGCATCAGCTTGGTTATCAGGTGCGGTGGGATCCGGCTCTGGCGCAAGCGGACCGCGAACGTCCGCCGCAAATCGTGGGTGCTGGCATATTTCACCCCTCGGCCGGTTCTGGGGTCCCCCTCATCGACAATGACACCCGCTGTCTTGCCGATCCTTTCTACTACTTTCCCCACCCGCTCCGGATTCGGACGATCCACGCGGACGGTTAGTCAGTGATGCGCAACAGAAGTGCCTGGAATGGCTGCGGCGTTGTCGTCCTTTGTACTTAGCTGAAGCCAGTTAGGCGGTGTTCGCGCTCCATCCGGGCGAGAGAACTGTTGCCGCGAACGAACCGCAGACTTTTGTTTACGTTGGGCGTGTCGTGAGCGAATCACCGAATGGGGGACACCTGAAACATTCTCATCGTGAGCAAACTGGATGACTCCATTCCCCCGCTCAATGACCCTCCCCAGCCGTGCCATGTCCTCTGAATCGAGCCCGAACGAACTGAGGAGCGGGCGTCACGTGCACGGCGACGTTGCCGTCGGCGACCGACACTCTGCCCGTGCGGCCCAGCAGATCGAT
>PBOG01000172.1 GCA_002724245.1 Planctomycetaceae bacterium | reverse complement strand
GCTTCCAGCAGGATGCGACAGTGCTCCATGGTCAGCATTTCATCCAACAAACTGCCAAACAGGAATGCAACTGGCGCGGGAGCTTTGTTGGAGCCCAGTCTGAGACCAAATTGGATACCATCCGGAGTCATCAACAAACGGTACTGCTTCGCAGACGGGGCGCCGGCGGCAGTTGTCTCGGAGAACTGGCTTACCTGCTCGTGGGGCACGAGAAAAACGACGCACGCCAGCACCAGGGCGCCTGCCCGCAGTAAACAGCGGACGCCCCACATAGTGGGGCAGCGTATTGTAGAAGGCGTGTTGAGATCGATCACGGAGCCGCGAACCTCGTCGGTATCTGTGCCCTGGCAGCGTCAGGCTGAATGTAGCACAACGGTTGGCAGCAGCAAACGGATTGATTACAGCAGTTGTTGAAGAAGTGAACTCCTCGGGTTTCACTGGACCGCGACTGCACCTGCGGGATCGAGCCACCTGGACAAGCACCCGCCGCGCAGATCGGATAGCATGACGAGCACCATGTGTGTGCACGCGTGGTGCTGCTTTGCACATACAGCGTTACTGATTGAAACAAGCGAAAGCCTGCCACAATGCACGCCACATACTACTTACGCGTGACGCTCTTTCTTCAGACTGTCGCCGGCCTGGCAGTTTTTCGTACAGACATCGTCTGCAAAGCTGACTCGGGGTTTCAAGTTCGCCCTGGGCAGCGGCAACTCTTTCTCGATGACGTGGGCATTGCACAGATCGAGAATTTGCAGCGCACGATGCATTCACCCAAAAAGAAAGGGGCGGTGATCCGCCCCAGTTGGCATGGTCTTGATGCGCAAGCCAAAGCAAATGGTGTCAACGCGATCATTCGCTCCGCACCTATCTTTGACCTGGACCAGCAAGTCTTCAAGATCTGGCTGCTCGACAGCACCTGCTATCATTCCCAGGACGGTCTGCAGTGGCAGCGAATTGGCAAGCCAAATCTGCCGGTCCACAAAGTCGTTTACGATGCGAGCGATCCGAATCCAGGCCGGCGTTACAAAGCGTTCCTGCCGAACCGTGGGTGCGCTGTGTCGGCCGACGGCCTGAAGTGGAAGATGCTCGACGTCCCCAGTGTAAGTAGTGGAGACGAATCCAACTTTTCCTTCGACCCTCAGCAGCATCTGTTTATCGCCACGGTCAAACATGGCGGGCCGCATGGGCGTTCCGTGTTCATCACGACCAGCACGGACTTGAAACAATGGACCCAACCCGAACTAAGATTCCACGCCGACGCAATGGACCAACGACTTGGCCACCAGAACATTACCGATCGGTTAGCAGATCCGACGCTGCAGCCCCTGTACTACAAACCGAATCCGGCCATCTACAACGTGGACGTCTACAACATGGGGATCTTCGGGTACGAGGGGATGTTCATTGGCATGCCTGCGATGTACCACGCCGTTGGCAAGGAACCTAGGTATCCAAATACGGAAGGCTTTCAACTCATCCAACTGGCTTGCAGTCGTGACTTGAAGAAGTGGAAACGACTGGGGAACCGTCGCCCATTTATCGGCCCCTCTCGCGTGGGCAGTGGCGCCTACGACCTGACCCAAATCATGCCACCCTCCGCGCCAGTACTACGTGGAGACGAGCTCTGGTTCTATTATTGGGGTGGGAAATATCGCGGAGGCTGGAAGTGGGTCGGCCCCAACGGGGACTGGACGACAGCCGACGGCTCCTGGACCGATGGCTATTGGACGGTGGAAGACGACTTCCACCCCGATCCCGACATCGGCGGCGTCTGTCTGGCTGTGCTGAGACGTGACGGATTCATCTCACTCGGTGCCCAGGAGGAGACTGGCTTCATAGTCACGAAACCTTTCCTGGCGCCACGCGGACGGTTGTGTGTCAACGTCAGCTCGCGAGCAGGAATCCTACGAGTCGACGCTATCAATGCAGACAACAAGGTGGTAGCCACGTCGGATGACGTGGTAAACGATTCCCCGCGACATGAGTTGAAATGGAAGGTGGGCGACTTCGCTCGTTTGACGGGCCAATCTCTCACCCTGCGTTTCACGCTGCGCAGTGCGCAGCTCTACTCCTACTGGTTTGAGTAGGCCTCTGCAGTCATCCTGGTCAGCACCTGGTGTTGATACCGCAATCGTCTCGGCGAAAAAGCACCACCACTCCAGTTACACCAGGATGTCGCGAATCACTTCACCTTCCACGTCGGTGAGCCGGAAGTCGCGACCGTTGAAGCGGTAGGTCAGTGCCTCGTGATCCAGGCCGCAAAGATGCAGGATCGTTGCATGCAGATCGTGCACGTGTGTGCGATTCTTGACAGACTTGTAACCGAACTCATCCGTTTCACCGTGGTGCACGCCACCCTTGATACCACCGCCGGCGAACCACCACGTAAATGCATTCGGGTTGTGATCTCGGCCGGCTCCGCCGCCCTGAGAGTCTGAAGTCCGGCCGAATTCACCACCACAGACGACCAGCGTGTCCCGCAACATGCCACGCTGCTTCAGATCCCCAAGCAGGGCTCCAACACCCTGGTCGATCTCTAACGCAAACTGCCGATGGTTTTTGTCAATGTTGTTGTGCCCGTCCCAGCTCTGTGAATTCGCCGTTCCACCACTGTAAATCTGCACAAAACGCACGCCGGACTCTACCAGTTTGCGAGCGATCAGGCACTGCCGGCCGAAGAATTTGGCCTGCGGATGTTCCATGCCATACATCGCTTGCGTTTGTGCCGTCTCACCCCGAACCGACAATATTTCAGGTGCCGAGACCTGCATTCGGAAGGCCAGCTCCAAGGATTCAATCCGTGCTTCCAGCTCAGGCTGATCGGGGAACTGTTGCTGATGTCGTCGGTTCATCCGGTTAGCGACGTCAAGCATCTTTCGCTGTCTGTCCGGCGTCATGCTCGCGATGGGGAGGAGGTTATCAACCGGTGCGCCCTGTTCTTTAACGCGAGTGCCCTGAAAAACACCGGGCAGAAAACCGCTTCCCCAATTCTGTGCGTGATTCTTGGGAAGGCCGCGTCCCTGGGCATCTGTCATTACGACAAAACCGGGCAGGTTGTCATTCTCTGAACCCAAGCCATATGTCAACCACGACCCGACACACGGAAAACCCATGCGGGCCATCCCTGTGTTCATTTCAAACAACGCCGGGCTGTGATTATTGGACCGTGAATAGCACGAATGCACAAAGGCCATATCATCCACATGCTGGCATGTATGTGGAAAAATCTCCGACGCCCACGTACCACTTTCTCCGTACTGGGCAAACTGGAAGGGGGACGCCAGCAATTTCCCACTGGTCTTGAAGAAACCAGTCCGCGGATCAGCACCTTCCAGCGTTTCGCCGTTTCGTTTCTGCAGCTCCGGCTTGTAATCCCACGTATCAACCTGACTGGAACCACCATTCATGACAATCCAGATCACGTTCTTCACGCCGTGAAAGTGCCCCAGCCGTGGACGCAACGGATGTTGCGGGCTGAAGCCAACATTCGCGGCGTTGGCGTCCCCTGGGTTCAGTAGAGAACCGAGCGCGATCGACCCGCATCCGAAACCAGTCCGTGCCAGAGCTTCGCGTCGAGAGAGCTGGGTATTCATAACGGTTCAGACTTACTCCACGTAGATGAACTCATTCAGGCAAAGTAACATTTGACAAAAATCCCGGGTCGCTTCAGGCGTGCCAGGTTCCAGAATCTCAGCACAAAGGCTCACTTCATCCTGAGAAGCGTGCCTCCCGAGCGACCATAAAAACCCTCGGTCGATCAATGCCCTGGTATTCGGGGGATTTTCACCGGCCAGACGCGCAGCGAATGCCGCTGCACAATCATTCACAAGCGGGTGATTCAGGAGCATCAATCCTTGCGGAGCCGTTGTCGTCGTTTGTCGCTGCCCGATTCCCTGCAGCGCATCGGGAGCGTCGAAGAGCTGGAGCACCGGCTGTAAACGCGAACGTTTCACTCTCAGGTAGATACTGCGATGGCGTACATTCTCATCGAGCGACCCGACGGTGATCCCTTTCAGATCCAGCCGTCCACTGACAGCGAGTAAATTGTCACGGATCGCTTCCGCCTGCAGCCGTTGCGGCCGACGACGCCAACGCAACTGATTTGCTGGATCAAGCTTCGTATTCCGTGCAGTCTGCCTGTCATCACTCACACCGTAGCCCTGCCGGTACGTGGCACTCATCAACATCTGCTTGTGGATCGGTTTGAGCCGCCAGCCATTGCGAATCAACTCAGTCGCCAGCCAGTCAAGCAGTAGCGGATGCGTTGGCGCACCTCCGCGCGTCCCAAAGTCACTGGGAGTCGCCACCAGGCCTTGGCCAAAGTGATGCGCCCACAGACGATTGACAATAACGCGGGCAAGCAACTGACCAGCCCCCTCCGGCACATCAGTAATCCAGCGTGCCAGGGCAAGGCGTCCGGGAACACTCTCTGCCGTCCATTTCGTGGGCGTTCGACCACCCGGCAATACAGCCGGAAAGCCAACGGACATTGCTTCCTGAGGATTCGCGGAGTTGCCGCGGGGAAGAAAACGCACGACTGCCGGAATACTCGGCCAGTCTTTTGACCGCTCCGTCACCGTCACCATTTCAATACGATTACCGGGCGCTTCGCCTGCCGAAAACAACTTGACCGTCATCGCATCCTGTTTCAATTCGCGCACCTGGCTGAGTGTCGACGCGAACGCTGCCGCAACATGGTAGTAATCACGCTGTGAAATCGGATCGAATTTGTGGTTGTGACAGCGGGCACACCCCACTGTAAGTCCGAGCAGGCCTGTGCTGACAGTGCTGACCATATCGTCAATCTTGTCATAACGATCTCGAACGTATTCCTTGCGTGATTGGATGAGATTCTTGACTCCGCCTACGACAAATCCAGTCGCGGTTACGGCATCAATATCGTCAGGGCGCAAGTGATCGCCGGCCAGTTGCAACTGCACGAATTCGTCGTACGGCAAATCTTCGTTCATGGCGCGAATCACGAACTCGCGATAGCGCCACGCCTCCGGCCGATCGTGATCCATCTCGAACCCGCTGCTTTCGGCAAACCTCGCCACATCCAGCCACATTCTTGCCCAGTGCGGACCAAAATGAGGACTATCGAGCAGTCGGTCCACAGCCGCCTCATACGCGGCATCGTTGTAGTCGTTAGTGACGTCAATCACTTCCGCAGGAATGGGTGGCAGCCCCGTCAGGCCGAAATGCAGTCGCCGGAGCAGGGTTCCTGGAGCGGCCTCTGAACTCGGTACGACACCGACCTCAACGTGCCGCGCAGCAATGAACTGATCGATCTCGTTGCGAGTCCAACCGTCTCCGTCTGGCGGTATTTCGGAACGCATGAGAGGCTGAAACGCCCAGTGGTTTTCACCAGACTCTCTATCTACCGTTTCCCCCGCTGGCCGCACCATCGGCCGATCACGCGGATCAACGGCGCCGTC
>PBOG01000171.1 GCA_002724245.1 Planctomycetaceae bacterium | reverse complement strand
GGGGGCAGGCGATGAAGGCACATCATTTTGCCCAGCAGGGAGAACGTTACGAAGCTGAAAAGATTGTGCGCATGCTGATCAAGCAAGACGAGTACAAGAAAGAGCCGTTTGTCGCCGCTTTGTGGTCCTCTCTGACAGATCCGTCGAAGCCACTGCCTTCGACGGATCTTATTCCAATTGATTCGTTCTAGGTGATTGAGATTGTGTGCTTGCCGAATTGTCCTGACAGAGTGCTCATCATTTCGAAAATCGTGCTAGCCTGATTATGTTGCATCGCTACTGTTTACGAATTACATGTGCTCTTTTGGGTGTTGGGTTTCTTGTTGGCTGTGGTGATTCAGCCTCATCCGATACGGGTACGCAGAAAAGTGTAGTGTCGCCTCAAACGGGTACCGGGAAACTGCGTACCCAGGAACAGGAATCGGGATCAAATAGCTCAGCTGAAACAACTGCGGTGGTTCCGTGGTTTGTGGATGTGACGGCCGAGACAGGTATTGACTTCGTACATCAGACAGGGACTTCTCCTGAGAAGCCGTTTCCTGCAGCGAACGGTAGCGGTGTTGCTGTCGTAGATTTCGATCTGGATGGCAGAGACGATCTCTATTTTGCGACGGGTACCGCATTTCCCGTTGATTTAAAACGTCCAGGTCCCACCAACCGTGCATACCGGAATCTGGGAGGCTGGAACTTTGAAGAGGTGACAGGCGATTGCCAGCTGGGATTCAACGGTTACAGCGCTGGTTTGGCGGTCGGTGATTACGATGCGGATGGATTTCCGGATGTCTATGTCGCCTGCTACGGTGCGAATCAATTATTCCGAAATCTGGGAGACGGAACCTTTTCTCGCGTTGATGCTGCAGTTGGGGTTGGACATGAGGGTTTTGCTGCCAGTGCAGTCATGCTGGACTATGATGCGGACGGTTTACTCGACATCTACGTCTGTAATTACGGCAAGTGGAGTTTTGCCGAGTTTCAGGACAAATGGTGCGGTGACTTTGTCAGGCAGATTCGGCGGTACTGCAACCCATCGAGTATTGAACCGGTACACGATGTTCTCTATCGCAATCTAGGGGACGGGTCATTTATTGAAGTGACGGCTGATGTAGGTCTGGCGACACGACCACAGCGTGCTCAGGGTGCTGTGGCGGCAGACTTCAATCAGGATGGCTGGATTGACCTCTACATAGGTAACGACGGACATCCAAATGCGCTTTTTGTGAATCAACAGGATGGGACTTTCAAGGATATTTCTGAATTGTGTGGTGCTGGCTACGATGACACGGGAGCTCCTCAAGCTGGCATGGGAGTCGCTGCGGCTGATGTCAATAACGATGGTCAGTTTGAGATTTTCGTGACGAATTTTAAGGGTGAGAACAATGCCTTTTACACCAATATTGGTGCCGAGCAGTTCGTCGAGGTGAGTGCCAGGTATGGGTTGCGCGCTCCCAGTATGCCATGGGTAGGCTGGGGAGCGGTATTCTCTGATTTTGATTGTGACGGCTGGCTTGATCTGATGGTGACCAATGGTCACGTGGATGACAATCGCGAGGACTCGCCGTATCAATCTCCTCCTTTGATGTGGCGTAATCAGGAAGGACGGTTCACTATTTTGACAGACCGTGTCGCCGGCGACTATTTCACTGGCCGCCATGTGGGGCGCGGACTTGTCGTTGCCGATCTTGATGACGATCTCGACCCAGACATCGTAATTGGGCACCAGGACTCCGCTCCGGCCCTCTTGCGCAATGATCGTCAGAAAACCAGCAAGATTGATTCGAGTTTTCTGGTAGTGCAATTGGTTGGAACTGTTAGTAACCGCGACGCCATTGGAAGTAGTGTGATTATGCGCAGTGGCGATCGTTCGATGCAGCAGCAGGTAAAAGGGGGCGGCAGTTATTTGTCCGCGAGTGAACTGAAGAAGCGATTCGCTGTACTTGCAGGCGAGGAGAATCTGGAGATCGAGATTCGTTGGCCCAGCCGTAACCGATCTGTCATCTCTGACATTGTTGCGGGGCGCCGTTATGTGGTTGTTGAACCAACCGAACCTGATTTACCACCGCGTGTAATGCGGTTTGGACCCTAGAGATTCAGTGTCGATCTTCGAGTGGCTCACCGGTGTTTGCAGAATCAACCCTACTGATTGGCCTTCTGGTTTGCGGTCTCGGTCTGCTTTTGGCAACCCGTGTTCGCTCGCCCGCAAGGCGATGGTCAGTTCTGGCGTTGTTGGGTGTGATTGGGTCCGCTACAGCCTGGGTAGTTGCCCTGTATGAAAGACCCCTGCGAGACACGGGTTTAGATGTTGTGGTACAGGGGAAGTCGCCGGCCGATCCTCTGCAACTGCTCAAGGAGCGACCGTTGGAAGTACTCAGTGACGGGTATGTAGCATCGCATACCTGCCGTGAATGCCATCCCAGCGAACATGCCAGTTGGAGTGCATCTTACCACCGTAGCATGACTCAGGTTGCGACACCCTCGGCTGTGATTGGTGATTTCCAGGACCGTCACGTCTCGTATGGAGGCGCATCGTATTTTCTGCACCGACGGGGTGATCAGTTTTGGGTTGAAATGGACGATCCTGACGGGCCTGAAGGCGCGACTCAGCGTATTGAGCGGCCGATTGTGATGACCACCGGTTCCCATCATATGCAAGTGTACTGGTACTCGAGTTATTCACGGGTGATGGGGCAGTTGCCAATATTTTATTTGCGACAGGAACAGATGTGGGTTCCCAGGGATGCGGCTTTTCTCCGTCCCGTCGACGATCAGCATGTTTCCGAGACAGGACGTTGGAATGTCAAATGCATGTTTTGTCACACGACGCATCCGATGCCCAGGTTTGTGAATGGGGCGACGATGGACACGCGCGTTGCTGAGTTTGGGATTGCCTGCGAAGCCTGCCATGGACCCGGTGCGGCGCACGTGCGATTGCGACGCGCAAACGGCGGTTCGGTGGCGAACGACCCCATTGTCAATCCTGCCGAGCTGCCTGCCGCATTGGCGTCACAAGTATGCGGCCAATGTCATAGTGTGAATTTTCCGCTCGATCGATCTGGATTGCGCGATGAAATGAATGATGGGCCGCGTTTTCGACCGGGGCAACCCTTGGCCAAGAACCGTGTCGTGGTTCAACGTGATGGCGCTGGCGAGGCTCATTTGAAGAAGTTATTCGCAGGTCTTCCCGCGTACGAGGATCTTTCCAGTCACTTTGATACGCAGTTTTGGGAGGACGGGATGATTCGTGTGTCGGGCCGCGAATACAACGGTCTCTTGAAATCACGTTGTCATGTCGAGGGAGGAATGTCTTGTTTATCGTGTCATGCACTACACCGCTCGGATTCAGACACACGTTCGGTAGATGAGTGGAGAGATGATCAGCTCAAGCCGGGCATGCGGGCCGATCAGGGTTGCTTGGAATGCCATGAGCGTCAGCGATACGCGACGACAACGCATACCTTTCACGACCTCCAGTCTGCCGGAAGTCGCTGCAATAACTGTCACATGCCACACACGACGTATGCCTTGCTGAAGGCAATTCGGAGTCACCAGATTTCCAGCCCCAATGTCAGTCGCGATGACGCTGTGGGGCGGCCGAATGCTTGTAATCTCTGTCACTTGGATAAACCAGTCAGTTGGACGGCAGATCATCTGCAGCGCAGGTATGGCCAGACGCCCCCTCAATTGGATGAATATCAGCAGCAAATCGCTGCGGGTGTCGATTGGGCGCTGCGCGGGGATGCTGGGCAGCGCGCCCTGGTCGCCTGGCACATGGGGTGGACGCCAGCTGTGGCGGCGTCTGGAAGCGAATGGTTGCCACTGTATCTTAGCGCACTTCTCGAAGATTCTTACAATGCCGTACGTTTGCTGGCATATCGTTCGTTGTCGCGCCAAGCTGGATTTCGAGATCTACCATTCCAGTACATTCGTGAAGCCGAAGATCGGTCACCGCAAATTGCGCGACAGCGCTGGCAGCAAACAATGGCAAAGCAACGATCCGGTACTGCGATCCTGATTGAAGAGGGTGGAGTTGTACGGGAAAGTGTTTTTCAGCAGTTGCTCAAACAGCGTGATCAGCGACCGGTCCAACTGGCGGAGTAGTGTGAGAGTGTGAGCGATTCGGAAAGCAGGTCCGGGTTTAGCTTTCCATTTATCTTGTCCTGTGAAGGTGGCTTTCGATTTTTCCGTCGTAGTGCCAGCAGCAAGTCAGGGAATCCAGCTCGTGAAATGTACGCCATTTATTTTCGCATCTGCGTGGGGTGTTGCTATCAGTCTGACGTCGGTCATTCAGGCTGAGGAACTGGCCAGATTTGAGCCGCCACCACTACAGGTTGCCGATGGGTTTGTGATCGAAGTGGCTGCAGCGCCGCCGCTTGTCAGGTATCCCATGATGGCCTGTTTTGATGATCGCGGCAGGCTCTTTATTGCAGAATCCAGTGGAAAGAATCTTGCCAAGGAAGCGCTGCTTGAACAGCGGTGCAGGTTCATTCGTATGCTCGAGGATACCGACGGAGATGGGCGATTCGACAAGAGTACTATTTTTGCCGACCGGATGGTGATGCCAGAAGGTGCCCTCTGGCATCGGGGCTCGCTGTACGTGGTTTCGTCTCCGTATTTGTGGCGTCTGCAAGATACGGATGATGATGGTGTCGCGGATGTCCGTGAAAAGTTGGTTGGGTATCTGGAGTTCAATGGTAAGGCGAATCAACACGGTGCCTACCTCGGACCGAATGGCCGGATCTACTTTTCAGGCGGGACTTTCGGCTACGACCTGGCCGGTTCCGATGGAAAACCGGCGGTCAAAGGATCGGCGGCTGGTGTCTTTTCCTGTCTTCCCGACGGAACGGACGTTGAGGTAGTCGGCACCGGTGGAATCAACCCAGTGGAGGTTGTGTTTACCCCGGAAGGTGAATTGCTGACGACCTGTGCGATTTTCGATAACATTAACGGTCGTCATGATGCGTTGATTCACTGGGTACGAGGTGCGACTGCAGCCCCACGCGATTTTCGCCCACCCGTGTTACCGCAAACCGGACATCGCTTGCCTGCTTTGAGCCGTTGGGGACAAGTCGCTCCATCTGGCATGATGCGTTACCGTAGTGCTGTCTTTGGCGCTGCGTACCGCGATACCTATTTTGCTGCCCAGTTCAACACCGCCAGAGTGATGTGGACTCGGTTGCAAAGGCAGGGAGCTTCATTTTTGTCAGAGGATGAGGTGTTCCTCAGTTCGCCGAGCCGTGATTTCCACCCCACTGACGTCCTGGAAGACGCGGATGGCAGCCTGTTAGTGATTGATACAGGTGGTTGGTTTCGCATTAGTTGCCCCAAGTCAGAAGTTGCCAAACCAGGTATCCCGGGCGCCATCTATCGTATTCGCCGTGTGAATGGTAAAGCTCTGGTTGATCCTTTGGGAAGCCAGGTGGATTGGTCACGCGCCTCCGCGGTCGAGTTGGCCCGTCTGTTGGATGATGCCCGGGTCTTCGTTCGAGACCGAGCCAGGGAATCTTTAGTGACGCTTGGCGATAGAGGACTTGCTGCACTCGAAGTTGCGCCAGAGTCAACGGTGGTCTGGCGACGTAATACAGTGTGGACTCTGTCCAGGATCGCTACCGCTAGAGCCCGTGCGATGATCCTTCCGTTTCTCGCTGACAGCGATGTTACCGTTCGACAGGCGGCGGTTCGCAGTGTTGGTATGTTGCAGGAAACCGCTGCCGTTGAGACGCTGACTGGGATGTTGTTGCGTGACGAGCTGGCGGTGCGCCGAGCCGCAGCAACCGCGCTAGGACAGATTGGTTCTGTTGAATCGGTACCCGCCTTGCTGCGCGCTGCGCGTCAAAATGGTGATGCACATTTCCGGCATGCCCTGGTGTTTTCGCTGATCGAGGTGGGGCATTTCGGGCAGACTTTGACAGGTCTACTGGATACGAATCCTCAAGTGCAGCTTGCCGCGTTGACAGCGCTCAAACGGATCGACTCTGAACGCCTCACTGAAAACCATGTCGCTCCGTTGCTAAAATCGGATGATCCAGCGGTACGCAACGCGGCATTAGAGCTTATCGCATCGCGAGAAGGATGGGCCGATCAGATTATCGAGTTTCTGGCACTTTGGTTACAGGAGAGTCCGGTAGATGCGGCCAAAACACGCATTGCACAAGGTGCTCTGGTGGCGTACTCCTCAGACTTGCGGGTCGAGAAACTGGTCAGCGATGCTTTGGGTTCAGCTGAGGTTCAATCAGACTTGTTGTTGCCGCTGTTGGAGGCGCTTGCGCGGCGATCGGAAGTGCCCGACACTTGGGTGGAACCACTGAGGAAACTGCTTTCGCATCGAAATGCGGCGGTACGCCGGCAAGTGATCCAGACGGTAACTGCACTCAATACGAACGTTTTGGATGGAGCTTTGCGGAACCTTGGTCGTGACGCCGCGAATCCGCAGACTGAGCGTTGTATGGCCTGGGGTTGTTTGGCCCAGCGTGGTTTGCCATTACCTGATGCTGCCGTTCAGTTACTCGCGGCTCGGACAGGGGATACCGGTGCAGCGGCCCTGGACAGATTGTCTGCGGCGCGTTCCCTGGGGCTGGCAAGACTCAAGAGAGGTCAGTTGGATATCCTTTTGCAGGTGGTGAGTCGCGCCAGTTTGCTGGAGCTCCCGGCCTTGTTAGAAGCGTTTGTTCGCGTACCAAATATTGATGACAAGCTTGGTTCGCAATTAGTGGTGGCGCTGGAGAAATCGCCGGGATTAAGTACTTTATCGACCGACCGTTTGCGGCGTGTATTACGACGGCTTCCACCTTCGATTCGGCGGACGGCGTATCAGCGACTGGAGCCCAAAGCGGATCGGAAAGGTGACCGGGTCGCACGCCTGAATAAGATCGAGGGTAGTTTATTGAAGGGGGATGCAGTTCGTGGCAAGGCACTGTTTTACGAGCAACGCTCTGCTTGTAGTGGTTGTCACCGAGTCAACAAGGAAGGCGGTTCGATCGGGCCAGATTTGTCGACCATTGCACGTGTGCGAACACGGCGCGATCTGTTGGAGTCCGTGGTGTATCCGGGCATGACTGTTGCCAACGGATTTGAGACGTACGCGGTATTGACGAAAGAAGGGCGCATCCTGGAAGGGGTGATTCAACGCGCAACCAGTCGGGCGATTGTGTTACGTGATAGTCAGCGAGCGGAGACCACCGTCTATCGCGAGAACATTCAAAATCTATCTCGGCAGATGTCTTCGATCATGCCGGAAGGATTGGATCAGGCTCTGACAACGCAACAATTAAGCGATTTACTGGCTTTTCTGCTCTCTCTACGGTAACCCCCACAGGGCGAGTGGTCTTCGAGGAGATCGTTGTTTGTTGAGGGACTGCGGTAGTATAATTCGGAAATTCGGTCGCGAAGGCTACGTCGACCAGGGACATCTGCAGAGGCTACGATGAACGACTTGACTTCGTCTGCACTGGCACTGACACGCAGGCACTTTTTGCAGGGTTCGGCTGTTGGAGTTGGAGCTGCTGCATTAGCGGATTTGCTGCATGGAGATCTGCCGGCGGCCGAATCCAAGCAGGGTAACCAACCCGGCGTCTCTGGTTTTCCTAATTTTCCCGGGAAGGCGAAACGCGTTATTTATCTGTTTCAGTCAGGTGCCCCGTCACAACTGGATCTCTTTGACTACAAGCCCAAGCTTGCTGGTTTGCGGGCGACTGATTTGCCTGACTCGATTCGGCGCGGGCAGCGTTTGACCGGAATGACCAAGGATCAAGAGAGTTTCCCGGTAGCTCCAACCCGTTTCAAGTTCGCCCAGCATGGTCGCAGTGGCGCCTGGTTGAGTGACTTATTGCCACATACTGCGGAGATCGCTGACGATCTTTGTTTCATCAAGTCGCTACACACGGAGGCAATCAATCACGATCCGGCGATCACCTTCATTCAAACCGGTGCGCAGCTCGCGGGCCGGCCAAGTATGGGGGCCTGGTTATCTTATGGACTGGGTAGTGAGAATCGCGATTTACCTGCTTTTGTCGCGATGGTGTCCGGGAGTGGTGGACAGCCACTTTACGATCGTCTGTGGGGAAGTGGTTTCTTGCCAACACGGTACCAAGGGGTCAAATTTCGTTCACTGGGCGATCCGGTTCTGTTTCTCTCGAATCCTCCAGGGATAAGCTCACCTGTTCGGAGACGGTTTCTCGACGATTTGGCTCGTTTGAATGAGCTGAATTATCAACAGGTTGGAGATCCGGAAATCGTAACGCGTGTAGCGCAGTATGAATTAGCTTATCGCATGCAGACTTCGGTTCCGGATTTGACTGACATTTCCAAGGAACCTGAACACGTATTCGACTTGTATGGACAGGATGCGAGGAAGCCTGGGACATTTGCCTTCAATTGCCTTCTTGCCAGGCGACTTGCGGAACGCGGTGTTCGATTTGTGCAACTTTTTCACCGTGGCTGGGACCAACATGCCCAACTGCCTGAGAAGATTGGTGATCAGTGCCGAGCGACTGATCAGGCATCAGCAGCTTTACTCAAGGATCTCAAACGGACCGGCTTGTTGAAAGACACGCTTGTCGTCTGGGGTGGAGAATTCGGGCGTACTGTCTACTGTCAGGGTAAGTTGACAGCCGAAGATTATGGACGCGATCACCATCCGCGATGCTTCACGGTGTGGCTTGCTGGGGCGGGAATCAAGCCTGGTGTTACGTATGGTGCGACCGATGATTTTTCTTACAACATCACCCAGGATCCGGTCCACGTCCACGATCTGAACGCGACAATCATGCATTGCCTTGGTATCAATCATGCACAGCTGACGTTCAAATTTCAGGGACGACATCATCGTTTGACCGATGTACATGGGGAAGCGGTGAGTCAGATTCTGGCTTAGCTGAGTGCGCCGATCCGGCCTGACATATTGAGGGCAACGCATTGGCCGTGTAACGGTTTCACAGTGGGCGAAAAGACCCCGCAGATCGCGTGTGGCATGACGACCGGGATGTTTTTCGTGTCAGGCGTCTAGAGCATCAAGTGTTTCAGACGCAGTGACACAGACTCGATCTAGAGAATCAACGCAGGTGTGAACGATGACACTTGATTTTGCCTCCGTCACGGAAGATGCCACAGAAGCCGCTTTGCACCAGATTGTCTCCCAGACGTTTCCGGGATTGGGGCCTGACTGGAAGACCTGGTCAGGTCGGATTGGGCGTGAGAATCTCAGAGTGATCCGTCGAGGTGAGCAAATTCTGGGCGGCCTCGCGTTCTACAAATTAGGGCAGTGGTTTGGAGGGCAGACGTTGCCGATGGCCGGAATTGCGGGTGTTGCTGTAGCGCCTGAATATCGGGCGGCCGGAATCGCTGCAGAATTGATGGCGGCAGTGTTGCGAGATTTGTACAAACAGAGGATCCCGATTTCGACTCTGTACGCTTCGACACAACGACTTTACCGTAAAGTCGGCTATGAGCATGGGGGAACCGCCTATGTCCACCGACTTCCGTTGGATGCGATTGGCCGCCGCGTTTCCGTATTGCCAATGCACCGAGTTACTGCTGACACACGCACACCGTTTGAACATTTAGCGGAAGTTCGTGCGCGCGCCACCAACGGCAATTTACAGCGCAGTAACGGCATGTGGGAGCGTTTGTTTTTCTTTCGTGACAAAATGTCATATGCATACCTGATTGGTGACCAGGAGAATCCCCAAGGGTCGTTAGTTTACTATCACGGGGAGCTTAATGATCACGGTTACTTTGATCTCCATGTTCGCGATATGGTGGCGGTGACACCGCAAGCGGCAGAGACCCTATGGAGTTTCTTTTATGGGCATCGCTCGATGTCCGATTCTGTATTCTGGTGTGGTCCGGCGAATGATCCGCTGCTAGGACTGCCTGGTGAAGCGCCTTTTCGTGTTGATGATCCGCACCGGTGGATGCTTCGCATTGTTGATGTGGTCCAGGCACTCTGTTTGCGTGGTTACCCAGTGGGAATTGAGGGAGAGCTTCATCTGGAAATCGAAGATTCCGTGATTCCTCAGAATAACGGACGTTTTCTCTTGCGCGTGGCGCATGGCCAGGCGACCGTGGAGCCCGGTGGACGTGGGGAGTTGCATTGCGGAATCGGTGGTCTGGCTTGTTTGTTTTCGGGGATCACACCTGCGAACCAACTTGGCATGCTGGGACTACTAGAGGGGCCAGAGACGTCTATACAGTTAGCGTGTGGTTTGTTTGCCGGTCCGGAACCCTGGATGTCGGACATGTTTTGAACAGGTTGGTAGACACAAACTGCGGCTGGTATTGGATTCGTGGCAGACCGTGATGTGAATGGTTGGTTCCGGCTTTAACTGGATCGTTGGATTATCGCAGTCGGGTTTGGTTGTCGGGAGATTGTTTCTCCGACCTGCCACGGCGGCTGTGGCCCAGTGTTCCGGGGGAATCCGCTCATCAACCGTCAAATCAAAGGGACAGCAATATGATCATTGGAGTACCCAGGGAAGTAAAAGAGGATGAGTACCGTGTGGGGATTATCCCTGTTGGGGTAGAGGAACTGGTAGGACGTGGCCATACGGTGCTTATTGAAACTGGCGCCGGAATGGGCTCTGGGTTACCTGATCACGCTTACCTGCAAGAGGGTGCAGAAGTTGTCCAGAATGCACGAGAGGTTTATGGCCGCGCTGATTTGATTGTCAAAGTAAAGGAGCCCTTGAAAGCAGAATGGCCGTTGATTCGACCTGCGCAACAAATTTTCACTTTTTTCCATTTCGCGGCGGATCGTGCGTTGACTGAAGCAATGGTGGCTGCCGGACCGATTTGTCTGGCTTACGAAACGCTTGAAGATCAGCAAGGCAGATTGCCGTTGTTGACCCCCATGAGTGAAGTCGCGGGGCGTATGAGTATTCAGGAGGGTGCGAAGTTCCTTGAGCGCCCTCAAATGGGGCGTGGAATCTTGCTGGGTGGTGTTCCTGGAGTCGCTCCTGCGCACATTACGATTCTGGGCGGTGGCATTGTCGGCGCTAACGCGGCGCGAATCGCTGCGGGTTTTCAGGCCGATGTGACAATCTTGGACGTCAATATGGATCGCCTCAGGTACCTTGATGAGATCATGCCTGCCAATGTCGATGCGTTATTTAGTGACCGTCATGTAATCAGAGAGCAATTGCGATTGGCAGATTTGGTGATTGGTGCTGTGTTGATTGCTGGTGCGAAAGCGCCGTCGTTGATTGGCCGCGCCGAGTTGGGATTGATGAAGCCAGGAAGTGTGATCATCGATGTGGCTATTGACCAAGGCGGTTGTGTTGAAACGTCGCGACCGACCACACACCAGAACCCAACGTTTATTGAAGAGGATGTGGTTCATTACTGTGTCACGAATATGCCGGGCGCGGTAGGACGGACTAGTACTTTTGCACTTTGTAACGTCACGTTACCGTGGGTCATCGAACTGGCTGAACAGGGTTGGGCCGAAGCCGCTCGGCAGTCCTGCGGAATTGCAACGGCCGTTAACCTGGCGGAGGGTAAAGTCACCAATGCCGCTGTTGCCGAAACATTTGGGCTGCCACTCACCGAAATTACTTGATTGTTTCCTGCCAGCGACATCCAGGCACGGTGAGCGATTGCGTTTCTGGCAAACGGGATTGATAATGGCACAGCGGTTGGATTGAATATCGTGTTGCGTGACAGTCTGGCCAAATACCGTGATTCTGGATTGGGCTCTTGATTGGAGAGTGAGCAGATGCAGAAGAGATTTCGAGTTGGAGTGATTGGGCGTACAGGCCGAGGGAACTATGGCCATGGGCTCGATACGGCGTGGTTGGATGTACCGCAAACCGAGGTGGTTGCAGTCGCCGATGATGACAAGGCTGGTCTGGCAGCCGCCGCCAAGAGACTGCGCGTCCAAAAGGCGTTCACCGACTATCGCGAGATGCTTGATCAAGTCGACATCGATATTGTTGCGATTTGTTCACGATGGATTGACAAACATCACGAGATGGCGATTGCGGCGGCGGAACGCGGGATGCACATTTATATGGAAAAGCCATTTTGTCGGACACTCCAGGAGGCTGATGAGATTGTGGCAGCGTGTGAAAAAACACACGTCAAAATGGCCCTTGGCCACCCAACTCGATATAGTCCGCTGATTCCCACGATTCGGAACTTGATTCAATCAGGTCGCATCGGAAAGGTCTTGGAGTATCGCGGCCGCGGCAAAGAGGATCGGCGCGGTGGTGGAGAGGATCTTTGGGTACTCGGGACGCATGTGATGGATATGATCCGTGCGATCGGCGGCGCGCCGAAATGGTGTTTTGCCCAAGTGACTCAGGACGAAAGACCTGCCACGAAAGCGGATGTTGTACCAGGTACCGAGGGGATTAGTCTGTTGGCAGGTGATCAGGTGCGCGCGGTCTACGGAATGGCAGATGGGGCGACGGCGTACTTCGCATCGACACGGAACATGGCCGGACGACCATCTCGATATGGACTGCAGATTCTCGGGTCCCGCGGTGTGATTGAACTGGTCGAGGGAATCCTGCCATCGGTCAAGATTCTGGTTGATTCAAGCTGGTCACCGGGACGTAGTGGGAAGTCCTGGCAAGAGGTCTCCAGCGCTGGAATCGCCCAGCCTGAACCGCTAGCAGGACCTCAGTACCAGGCTCGCCATTGGCTGGCAATACTCGATCTCGTAGCGGCCATTGAGGAACAACGTCAGCCACTCAGTAGCGTGTACGAGGCCCGTGGCGCCACTGAGATGATTTTGTCGGTCTTTGAGTCACACCGGCTGGGACGACCGGTCACGCTGCCTCTGGAGAACCGCAGGCATCCATTGAGCCTGTTGACATAGGGGCTTGTTCGGCGCCAGTTGAACGAGGCGTCTGTAGATCACGCGTTTGGACCGATAGAGAACTTGTTGCTATGCGAGATGGTGGCGAATCAAAGGATCGCCGGCTACCGGAATTTTGTCAGGACGTAGTTTCATGGGAATCCACGATCGCGACTATTACCAGGACGGCCGTTCCCGACCGGGTATTGAACTGCGTAAGTACTCAATGGTGACATTGCTGGTTATGGCCAACGCCGCAGTGTTTGTGCTCGATATGTTCTTTGAACGCGGGAGCCTGATGAATGGTATGGCTGTGCAGACAGTGACGATTGTCGAGCCGTGGAATTGGTGGCGGTTCTTGACAGCCGGATTCGCGCACAGTCCGGATAGTGTGCAGCACTTGATATTCAACATGGCGGGACTCTTATTCCTGGGCCGACCGGTGGAGGCGCGTTACGGGAAACAGGAATTTCTGCTGTTCTATCTGGTGGCGGTTGTGTTGGGTAATGTCGCCTGGTCAGGGCGTATGTATTTCTCTGGGCAATCAGCTATCGGTATGGTGGACGGGACAGTAATTGTTCCGAGTGCACTTGGCGCTTCTGGCGCGGTCACCGCGGTAGTCATGTTGTTTATTTTCTTGTATCCCAAGCAAACGCTCTTGCTGATGATGGTGCTGCCGGTTCCGGCCTGGCTGGTTGGTGTGTTGCTCGTCCTGACAAACCTCCTGCAGGTAAATATGACAGGTGTTAGCGGTGCCAATGTTGCCTACGATATTCATTTAGTGGGGGCTGCTTTAGGTGCCGTCTACTACAAATTGGGCTGGAATTTTAGCCGCTGGTGGCCCCGGCAACTGGGCGGGGCTGCGAAATTTACAAGGCGTCGACCCAAGTTGAAACTCCATGTTCCCGAAGACGATCACGAGGCGGATCGGTTATTGGATAAGGTCCATCGGGAAGGTGAATCGAGTCTTACAGACCGCGAGAGAAAGATTCTGGAGTCTTATAGTCGGCGCATGCGAGAAAAGCACCGTTGAGTGGCAGAAGTAATGCTCGCCACAGTAAGCAGTCAACGTCGAGTACCGGCGCAAGTAGCTGGATAACGGGGTACCGTTTGACAGCGAGTGGCTCACGTACAAGAGGCGTGCTGGTCAAACCGCACGCACAGAAGACTCCTGATATCTCAAAGCCAAAGAGACCTTAAGGGGCCGCCGAGAGTTCCACACTGGCCTGTTGTTCGAGCTGTGCGAGACGCTGTCGCGCTTCTTTGACCGAGCGTTGTGTGCGTGCGGCCTGCGCTTCCAGTTTTTGCAGTGCTTCTTGCGCTGTGGCGTCGGCGGGTTTTTGCAGAATAAGCTGTCTTGCTGAATTCAAGGCGCTGAGTGTATTTCGGTGTTTGGCCTGGAAAGTTCTCAATCTGCGGGACCACCGAGAAATTGCTTCTCGTTGCTGAATTATCGAAACATCAGATCCGATGTCTGCTGGCGCAAATTTGCCTGATTTGAGCTCTTCCAGTACAGGCAGAATTGATGTTACAGGAATCGCTAATGTTGATACGCGGTCGGCAACCGCGATATTGATGCCAATCGTTTTGCCAGTGAGGTCGACCACTGGACTGCCACACTCATTTGGTCGTAGTGTTGAGTCGTGCTGGAAGGCCCTGGGGAAGCCACTGTGACGTTTGCTTAGTTTTCGCCCCAGACTCTTGGTGGTGTGTTCGCGTTGTCCTAATGGCGTGTTCGCTGAATTCTGCAACGTAGCCACGGCACGAATCTCTCGATCACTTCTTTGGAGCGTGAGCACAACGCGGTCACCGGGCCGAAATTCACGCAGTTGATCAATGAGCTCTTGTGCGGTGCCAACTGGATTCTTGTTCAACGCGACGACCAGATCTCCTTTCTTGATGCCCGCTGCTTCCGCGCCACTATCGGCGTAGACGTGTGTCACCCGCGCCGCCGAGGAACCGTCGTCAAGCTGGATTCCCAAAATGGCCCGCGCCCTGGCAATACGTCGTGAGGAGACACTAATCACTCCGATAGCGAGCGGGGTAGGATCCACTCCAGCAGTCGCCAGCCAGTTCCCAGGACGTATGTGCGCCTCGGTTTGCCATTGAACGGGTACGGCGTCTGCGTCATTGATTTTCAGCATCGCGAGATCCAACTCACTGTGTACGCCAACGAGTTTGGCTGTGAGTTTCTGTCCATCAGCGAGTTGACATTCGGTCTGTCCCGCTAGCTCACTCGCCTTTGTCAGTACAAAGCCAGCACTGTCGACGACGGTGCCATAGGCGACTTGTCGACCATCGGAATAGACCAGGACCGTGCTCCGCCCGGCATTTTCAACGATACCACGGAATGCCGATAGGACCGCCGGATTGTTCCGTTGGTTTTCGCGGGCCCAGCGGCGCAACCAGGGCGCCACGTTGTCCGGCTGGCGAGACACTTGATCCGAAGAACTTTGCGGTGTTTCAACAGACTGGGCTTCGGCCCTCACACAAAAACCAGCTGCCACAATCCCAACGATCAGAAATGGCGCGGGCAGCAGGCTGGTAAATGTCTTGCTGGTAACATGTTGACGTGAAGTGGGTTGCATGTTCACTCTTCCCCAGTGCCGATCACGATTGCCAATTCAACGACTTCACCGTCGCGTTCAACTTTCAGCCCAACTCGATCGTCGGGATCCTGTTTGCGAACAAGCTGGCGAAGGGACGAGAAATTCTGGACACGCGCGCCTCCAAATTCAACGATCACATCGTTGACTTGGATTCCAGCTTGATCTGCCGCGCCTCCTGGGATGACCTGCACGATCAGAGCCCGTGGTGCATCCGGATCGCCGACTACCCCGATGAAGGGTCGAGTACCGGGAAGATGCCCCCAGATTTGACTTGCCAGCAAGCGTTCCCAGTCAGAGCGGTAGGCGTCAACTGGGGCGTGCATGTTGTTTACTAGTGAGTTACCGATACGGCTGTGAATACCAATGACATTTCCTTGCATGTCAAATAGAGGGCCGCCGGAGTCGCCACCTACGAGTTTGCAGTCGGTTTTGATGTGGTTTTTTCGGACAGCGAGGACCCGTCCGAGGCGAACAACTGCAGGGCGGTCTGAGTCATAACCTCCAGGGTGTCCCAGCGCCATCACCCACTGTCCAGGTTTCACCTGGGCAGCGCGGCCCATTTCCGCGTGAGGCCAGCGGAAAGTCGCATCGGAGTTGTCGGGTGGGTCAAGTTTGAGTAAGCCAGCGTCCATGGATCGATTGACGCCCAAAGTACGACCGCGGACCGCGCGTCCATCGGACAAGAATGCCAGGACGAGACGGCCGGGTTGGCCCGCGACGTGTGCTGCTGTTAGTACATAGCCGTCTGCGGATACCAAGACCCCACTTCCTTGTGCAGGGCCGATCCGCACTGCGACAGCGAATGGCTTCAGTCGGTCGGCGAGATCTTGTTGCCGGCGTTGCATGGCCTGCAATTCGACGATGCTTTGCGGTATTCCGCCTGAGAAAATCTGGTCGACGGAAACCTCGGAGCTGTCAGGAGGCGCGCCCAAACCTGTCAAACAGATTGTCAGGACAACGACACAAACAATAAAACGTGTGCACATCGCTTCTTGCCATCCCTTTATCGTTGGTGCAAACACAAGACTGCCTGCTTGGTTGAGGAACTCGCTATTTGCATTTTGTTCAAAGCGGGACAATTGAGTGGTGAGATAATGCATCATACTGTATTGAAAACGGGAAGTAGGCTCAGGGCGCGTCATAAGTCTGGAAGTCTGGTTTATGACGATTTTGTTGCTTCTTTGTGGCATTTTTCGTTTAGTTCAAGCTGTACATGAGTGAGCGCCAGAGAGTCAGGATGGACGCATGAACAAATTAGTGGTTGGATGTGGTTATCTAGGGACCCCGGTTGCAGAAAAGTGGCTGCGTGACGGGCATCGTGTTCACGTTTTGACACGGTCAGCTGAGCATGCTGAACTTTTTTCCCGACAAGGGATGAGCCCGATACTGGGTGATATTACGGTTCCAAAGACACTCGTGGATCTACCGGAAGTGGACCATGTGCTCTGTGCGGTGGGGTATGACCGCCGTGCCGGATTGTCAATCAACACCGTGTACGTTGAAGGCCTGACGCACCTCTTGGATGCGTTGTCAACGAAGACCGCGCGTTTGATTTATGTCAGTTCTACGGGAGTTTACGGACAAAATGATGGGTCCTGGATTGACGAAAATTCCCCGTGCCTACCGGTACGCGCGGGTGGAGCAGCTTGCCTTGAGGCGGAACGTCGCCTGCGAAACCATGCCCTAGGCAGGCGCAGCGTCATCTTGCGGATGTGTGGCATTTACGGACCGGGACGGGTACCACGGATTGCGGATATCAAGGCCGGGCGGCCAATTGTAAGTCCAGAATGTGGCTATTTGAACCTTATCCATCGCGATGATGCTGTAAAGTCGATCTTGCTCGCAGAAGCGAATGCGGTTCCCCCGGATTTGATTCTGGTGGGAGACGGATGCCCTGTTCTACGGAGAGATTATTTCTCCTATTTGGCCCAACTTCTGGAAACGGATTTGCCAGATTTTGAGACTCCTCAGCAAGGTGCCGCGGTGTCGGCACGAGCCCTGTCAGACAAACGCGTGACAAATCGAAAGATGTTAGATGTTTTGCAGATTCGCCTCGAATATCCTTCGTTTCGGGAAGGTTTGGAGTCTATTGTTGCTTTAGACAGGGGAGATTAGCGGGATGCCGGAGGTTCCCGACGTCTGCTGTCGCGCATGAGATCACGAGATGTGTTTTGGTTACGCTTGATCGAAGCAAGTAGCCTTTCTACAATCCGACGCATGCTATTTCCTGCAGCGGTAAACTTACTAGCCGACTGGTGTTTGTGTTCTTCATTGCAGATGGTGCATGATGATTGAACGGAAGCTTGTGTTTCCAAATGTCATTGAGATCAATATGCAAGCAGGGCATGTGCTGGGCTGTAATGTCTATTTGCTGTTTGATCAGCAGGAATGGATGCTCATCGACATTGGATACGAGGAAGCGGTTGATGAGATTATTGAGTTAATACGGCAGTTGGATTTCCCGTTGTCTCGTTGCAAGACTTTGGTGGCGACACATGCAGATGTAGATCACATCCAGGGACTGGCGAGAGCAAAGCAGCTGTTGAAGACGACAGTAACAGCGCACGCGCGTACTGCTTCAGTACTTGCCAGGGGAGACAAGTTACAGACGTTCGCTGAAATCGAAGCCCAGGGCATTCATTTAGAAATGCCTCCTGTTGAAGTAGAACATTTGGTTGACGAGGGCCAGCAGCTTTCAGTGGGCGATTGCAAGATCGACGTATGGCTCACGCCCGGTCACACGGACAGCCAGCTTTCTTTTCGTATGGGTGACCTCCTGTTTAGCGGAGATAACATCTACCGGGATGGCTGTGTTGGCGCAATTGATGCGCATCACGGTAGTGATTTAGTCGCATTTATCGCTTCGTTACGTCGAATTCGTGAGAGTGACGTACAGTGGTTGTTGCCGAGCCACGGGCCGATTTTCCGCAAGGACGACGCACTGCTGGATGACACGATAGCCCGGTTGGAAAAATATGCGCATATGGCTGATTTTGGTACATGCGCCGTAGATTGGCCGCTGATGGATGAGTGGGAGCGGGAAATTGTGGAAGGGAAAATGAGCTGGCGTGAGAGCTGAGAGGGCGCCATTTTCCAGGAATTCGAAGTAGCTGTCGCGGCTGCCTAATAATCCGGCTTTTCCTGTTTTGTGAATCTTGCCGGATTTTCTCTTATCGCGGGTCCTATCGGTCGCCGATGCCACGTATAGGATCGCGTCCATCCCGCTACCCGTGGACGGGAATGACCCCGAATTAGATCAGCGACTCCCTGGAGGGATGTTTTGATGATTTGCCGTAAACTGCTCGCCTTTGCGATCGTGTCTGTAGCGTTTCTAGTAGCTTCTGAGAGTAATGCGGATGCCCAGCAGCGAGCTTTTGGTCGCGTTTGGGGCGGTACTCATAGCATTCGCGATTGGGAGCGTTTTTACCATTACCCTTACGTCTTCTATCCCCAGAATTTTTGGGGTTCGGAGTACTATCGTAGCTCGCCGGATCTCTACCATAGGTATCCTCAAGAGATGAGAGTGCCTGTCTACAACCGACGCTGGCACAACTACTTTCCGGCGGGACGCCGTTACCACTCAGGTCATCATTTCATTCTCGATGTGTTTTGAGAATGGATTGGATGTCGAGGACCACCGGCGGGAGGATCACGAAATCTGCAGGTGTTCTGCGGGCGAACCCGTGGCAGGTCGGTGAGGACAACTTACTAGTACGCTTCACAGGGTGCGCAACCTCTCGCTTCTTGTTGATATTTGTTTGAGATTCAGGCGAAGCGAAAGTGTGGTCCCTGTGTGACCGTTCGACGACTACCGATTTGCCTCTAGGTTCGGCTTAGTGGCCAAATTGAAGTGCAAAGTTGTAGAGAATATCTGTTGCCCGGTGGAGTTGTTCGATCTCGATCCATTCATCGACAGTGTGTGCTTGTTGAATTGATCCTGGGCCGAACACGACCGTTGGCGCATCTCGCGCGGCGTATGCCCACGCGTTGGTTCCGTACGTAACACCGACGCGTCTGCCGGGATATCCATGTTCCTGGATTACTTTGGAGAGATGCGAGGATAGCTGTTCGTTGATCTGGTCGGACATGCCAGGTGTTGTCGAGTACGGTTGTTCGTGTGTGACTGTCACGTCAGGGACTTGGGTCGTCAGGAAGTTCTTGAAATGTTCAAAAGCGACTTCCCAGTTCTCACCGGGAACAATGCGACGATCGATTTCAATTGTGCACAAGTCGGGTACTACGTTGACGCTGATGCCTCCCTCCACCCGTCCGATACTAAGGGTAGGTGAACCTGCTAGAGGATGTGACGCCAACTGTCCGACAACCGTATCTGCATATTGTTGCGTGGCGTTAATTACTTTGGCCATGCTGTAGATCGCGCTTTCACCTTCCTGAGGACGTGAACTGTGGGCTGCGCGACCCTGCGTCTGGCATTTCCAACGCAGGGTTCCTTTGTGGGCGACCACAACCTCCAGTTCCGTTGGTTCCGAGACAATGATCGCATCGGGTACTCGTGGCAAAGCGAGCATTGTCGGATCAGTCCACATTTGTGGAAATGCTCGAGCCCCGGTAACACCAAATTCCTCGTCTACGGTACATGCTGCAATCACGGTAGGCCGTGGGGCAGGTCGTTCCTCCGCCAATCGTGACAAGACGGTGAGAATGCAAGCGATTCCGGATTTAACGTCGCATGCACCGCGTCCCCAAATCCGGCCCTCACGCAATTCAGCAGCAAACGGATCGATTGTCATCCCAGTAACGGGGACCGTGTCCTGGTGTGCCTCGAGGACAAGAATTTTGCCTCCTTCGTTGAGTGGTGTTGAGCCGTCAAGGCGGGCTGCAATGTTGATTCGGTTCTTCGCGATCTGCTGCCGATAGATGGTTACGTCCATCGATCCGAGCAGCGAGCTCACGTAGTCTGTCACCGGTTGTTCGAAGAGTGTGTCCGACGGAGCTTCTTTCGACATCGGATTGACGCTTGGTCGACGTATCAGTTCGCGTAATGTTGTGACAACCTCTAAAGGCATGGTGCAACTCGTCGACAAGAGTGAACTGACAATTCAGATAACAACGCGTTTGCTCCGTAGCAAATTTGTATCCTCGAAGGAAAATCGGGAAGCCAGGCTTGGTTGGGTGGCCTTCGATCCACTCGTGATGATAACGACTTTGATTCTATGGCTTTGCAGATTGTTGGTTAGCAGGGTATTGCGTTCTGTGTGGATTGGGACAAAATGTACGGCGAGCGTTATGGTCGAGGGCGGGGAAGCTCCTGGATGTGGCTTCTGACCTGGACTTGCCTGCGCCCGACCCTTTTCGTGGGTACCGGTGCGTAGCGTCGTTTGAAGTTCTGCGGTTTCGGCTGATAGCGTTCTCGTTTGATTTAAGGGCGCCCAAATTTTTTTGCAGCGACATTGTGATATTATTCACGATGTGGAGGCTGGCTTTGCAAATGATGCAAGCAATCCCAATCTTGCTGTTTTTTGCCTGTGCTTTCGCGACGGCGGTTGGCATGCTGGTGGCTGGCACATTGCTGGGTCCGAAGCGATCCGGTGCTGTAAAGCAAATGCCCTATGAGAGTGGGATGGATCCCGCCCACAGTGCCTGGCGTCGATTTGATGTCCGATTTCATTTGGTTGCGATTACTTTTCTGCTATTCGACGTGGAAGTTTTGTTTCTGTACCCGTGGGCGGTGGCCAGGAAAGACAAGGAACATGGTCTGTTGGCCGTTGTTGATCAAGCTCAGTCGTCGTTGATCTTTATAGAAGTCATGGTCTTTGTTGCGTTATTAGCCGTTGGTTTTATCTACGCATGGCGGAAGGGAGTTTTTCATTGGCGCTAGAGATTCCCGAAAACGTGGTAGTCAGCCGGTTAGATTCGTTGGCCAACTGGTGCCGTAAGAACAGCTTGTGGCCCATGCCTTTTGCGACAGCATGTTGCGGTATTGAGTTGATGGCGACGGGCGCTAGCCGCCATGATTTAGCGCGGTTTGGTGCTGAGGTATTTCGCTTTAGTCCTCGCCAGTGCGATGTGATGATTGTGGCCGGCAGGGTCGCGATGAAAATGCTCCCGGTGTTGCAGCGGATCTGGCAGCAGATGCATGAACCCAAGTGGTGCATTTCGATGGGGGCATGTGCGTCGACAGGTGGTGTCTTCGATACCTACGCAGTGGTTCAAGGGATTGACCGCTTTATTCCAGTTGACATGTATGTGCCAGGTTGCCCGCCACGGCCAGAGCAGTTGATCCAGGCGATCATGGATTTGCAGGATAAGATCCAGCAGGAAGGTACGTTGTCAGGTAAGGAATTCGAGACGCAGTCGCGCCAGCAACCGAAGCGTGCTCTTTTGGAATTGCCTGTTCTGGGGCAGCCGATCTCGTCGTCGTTGAGGTCTTCTGTTGCCGGCGCCATGCAACAAGAACAGGGCAATACATGATCCGACCTGATGTATTGGATGCGATGCAGGACCGCTTTGACGGCCTGCAGATGAGTGAGTTCCGCGGTCAGTCGCGTGTTGTAGTACCGCGCGACGGATTTTTGTCGCTCATTCACTGGCTTCGCGACGAACAGGCATTTACCTGTCTGGCTGACATCACATGTGTGGACTATCAGGCGTATCGTGATGCCAGGAACCGGTTTGGCCTGGTTTATCTGCTTTCTAATCTGGATACCAACGAACGATTGACGGTTCGAGTCATGCTTGATGAGGATGACCTGGTGGTGCCTTCTCTGGTTCCGTTGTGGGAAGGTGCGGATTGGTTAGAGAGAGAGGTGTGGGACATGTTTGGTGTCCGGTTCGACGGTCATCCTGATCTGCGCCGGATTCTCCTCCCTGAGGCATTTACTGCTTTTCCATTGCGTAAGGACTATCCAATGCAAGGCCGCGGTGAACGTCACAATTTTCCGGTAATCAATCGAGACCAGGCGTAGTTCAGATATGGCATCTCTCTCGGAAACCGTCGGTGTTGCCGATCCTACAGAACAGGACTACCTGTGGACACTGAATTTCGGTCCACAGCATCCGGCAACGCACACGACGTTGCGGATTGTGCTCAAGTTAGATGGTGAGCGGGTCGTCGACGCAATCCCGGATATTGGTTATCTCCATTCGGGATTCGAGAAGATCGGCGAACATCTCGATTACAACCAGTATGTCACGGTAACCGACCGTATGAACTACATTTCACCGATGGCCAACAATGTGGCCTGGCACCATGCGGTGGAAACGCTTGCGGGAATAGAAATTACGCCCCGCTGCAAGTATGTTCGCGTCATCGTTGCTGAACTCGCGCGGATTAGTGACCACTTGCTATCCACCGGTGCGATGGGACTGGATGTCGGAGCATTCACGTTCTTTCTCTATGCATTTTATATGCGTGAGAAGATCTACGACATCTTTGAGACTTTGTGTGGTGCACGTTTTACCAACAGTTACACCCGTGTCGGTGGCGTAATGCATGACATTACGCCATTGGTGATCGAGAAGATACGGTCATTTCTGGATGAAGCCCCTAAAACATTTGGCGATATGCAACGGCTTGTAAATCGCAACCGTATTTTTATCGACCGAATGAAGGGTGTGGGAGTGCTCACACAAGAGGAGGCCGTTCGTTATTGTGCCACTGGTCCAGTGGCGCGCGCCAGTGGTGTGACTCGTGACTTGAGGAAAGACGAGCCGTATTTGGCTTACGAAGATTTCGATTTCGACGTCTGTTGTGCACGCGCGGGGGATTGCTTTGCGCGGTATTACGTCCGTATGGCGGAGATGCTAGAGAGCGTTTCAATTGTGCAGCAGGCACTTGAGAACTTGCCAGCCGGACCGATTGATGTGGGCCCAGAAGATCGTATGGCGCTGCCGACCAAAGAGCAGGTTTACCAGACGATCGAAGGTACGATCACGCACTTTGAACTGACAATGAGTAACCGTGGCTTCGAAGTGCCGAACGACGAAAGCTATGCTGCGATTGAGTCTCCCAACGGCGAGTTGGGTTTTTATCTGGTTGGTGATGGCAGTGATGTCGCGTATCGTGCGCGCTGTCGCCCTCCATCTTTCATTCATTTTTCGGTTTTCCCGTACTTGATTCGTGGCCACACTTTGAGTGATGTGGTCGCGGTGCTCGGCAGTTTGAACATCATTGCCGCGGAACTGGACCGTTAGGCTGATTTGTGTTTTGGGTTCTTTGTAGTGTTTCGACAGTGCCAGTCGCCTGAACTGGTTGGTTTTCTACTGCTATTTGTGGTGAATGGAATGGATCGCGTGTTAACCGACGAGATGGTTTCCGAGATCAAAGCTCTGTTTGCGCGCTATCCGACGAAACAGGCGGTGACCTTGCCCGCTCTGCATTTGGTTCATCGTGAATTGAGGCAAGTACCGTTGGAGGCAGTTGTTGAGATTGCTGAACTGCTGGAACTTGCGCCGGCACAGGTACAAGACACGTTGACATTTTATGGGTTTTTCCACCAAGGCAAGCCGCATGGCCAGACGCGAGCCTGGGTTTGCCGCTCGATCAGTTGCCATCTGCGAGGTGCGGATAATTTGCTTGAACACCTTTGCGATCGAGCTGGAATTCAACCGGGACAAACCACCGAGGACGGAAAGCTGACAGTCGAGTTTGCAGAGTGTCTCGGGGCCTGTGATTTCGCGCCTTGCATGCTGGCTGGTGAAAAACTGCATCCTTGTTTGACCAAAGAATCGATCGAGGATTTCGTGGAGTCGCTTGGCTAACGCATGTGTGATTGTGAGAGCGACACTTTTGAGGTGAATCACTGGTGACCGAATTTAACCCAGTACTATTGGCTCACGTCGAGGAGCCCGAGAGTCACACGCTGAAGGTGTATCAATCACACGGTGGATACGCTTCATGGCAACGGGTTCTCCGTGATGAAACACCAGGTGGCTTTACTGAAATCGTCAAGCAAAGTGGCTTGCGTGGTCGCGGTGGCGCAGGTTTTCCTACGGGCTTGAAATGGACATTTCTGCCACAGGATCATCCAGGTCCGATTTACTTTTGTTTGAATGCAGATGAGAGTGAGCCTGGCACGTTCAATAATCGGATCCTTATGGAGCAGGATCCGCATCAGGTGCTCGAAGGTCTGATGTTGAGTTGTTATGCCACAAGAGCTTCGACAGCATATATCTACTTGCGGTACGAATACCCTGGCTGTTGGGACCATCTGCAATTGGCAATTGATGAGTGTTACGCCGCGGGGTTACTCGGAACGAACATTCAGGACAGTGGTTTCACGTTGGATGTCTATCTGCATCGTGGTGCAGCGGCATACATCTGCGGTGAGGAGACAGGCTTGATTGAGAGTCTGGAAGGCAAGCGTGCCTGGCCTCGTATCAAACCACCATTCCCGGCTGTAGAAGGCGTCTTTGGTAAACCCACGGTTGTCAATAATGTCGAGACTGCTGCCTGTGTGAAGCAAATCGCTGATCGGGGGGTTGAGTGGTTTCAGTCGATTGGGGCCGCACCTGATCCCGACAACCCTCGCGACGCCGGCAGCTATGGTCCCAAGCTGTATTGTTTGAGTGGACATGTAGAGCGGCCAGGGTGCTACGAGGCGCCGCTGGGAATCACTGTGAATGAATTGATAGAGCAATATGGCGGTGGTGTCTGGAAAGGACGTCGCGCTAAAGCGGTTATTCCCGGCGGCATCAGTATGGGCTTGCTGAGCTCCGAAGAGCTGGATTGTCCATTGGATTTTTCTGGCCCTGGCAAGTTTGGCTGTTTAGGGCTGGGAACCGCTGCTGTTGTGGTGATGGATGAAACCGTTTCGATTGTCGATTTTCTGCACAATAGCTGCCAATTTTTTGCTCATGAGAGTTGCGGCCAATGTACCCCTTGCCGTGAAGGTACTTCGTGGGCATTCAAGATGCTGGAACGCATTCGCCGCGGCCGCGGCCGTTTACATGATCTCGATTTGCTGCTGGAGATTGGTGACAACATTGGCATTATGCCAGGTACGACAATCTGTGGATTAGCGGATGGTGCTGCCTGGCCCATCAAGAACGCGATCCGAAAATTTCGGGACGAGTTTGAGGACCATATTAAGAGGACGAATCCGGAGGGTTTTCAGGAAACGGATCCGGTTTTTTCACTTGAAGTATTGGAGTCACACTGAGACGACTGGAAAGTGGCGTTGTTGAACCCAGCGCCGTTGCACTCCACCTGATTCGGCATCTAGAAGCATTGATGTGCTCGGCGTGACACCGGAAGCAGAAGTGGCATAACTGATATGGCGAAAGTAATCGTAAACGACCAGGAAATTGAAATTGGTGACGACGAACGACTGAATGGAATTCAGGTCGCTCAACGCGCTGGTGCCGAAGTTCCACATTATTGCTGGCATCCAGGGCTTAGCGTCGTCGCGAGTTGCCGTATGTGTCTTGTTGAAACGGGCACGTGCGATGCCGAAACGGGTGAGGTTCGTTTACTGCCGAAGCTCGTCCCGGCTTGCCAGACGCCGGCCAAGGACGGCACCGTCTTTGTGACCAATAGTCCCAAGGTTGTCGAAGCGCGCGCGATGGTTGAAGAGGATCTCTTGATCCGGCATCCTATCGATTGCCCTATTTGTGATAAGGCAGGTGAATGTTCGTTACAGGATTACCATTTTCAGCATGGTCGCGGGGCAAGACGGGCTGACTTGCAGCCATTCAACAGTCGCCGCCGTACATTGGGCGATACGGTGACTTTGTTTGTCGACCGCTGCGTGATGTGTAGCCGCTGTGTTCGTTTCTGTCGCGAAGTGACTGAAACAAGCGAATTGATGGTAACGGATCGTGGGGCACACGAGGAGATTGATGTTTTTCCGGGATTTCCGTTGGACAACCCACTCTCGGGAAACGTTGTTGACCTCTGCCCCGTTGGTGCTTTGGGCGATCGCGAGTTTCTGTACCAGCAACGTGTTTGGTTCATGAAGAGCCGTGATGGTGTGTGCGCTGGCTGTTCGACTGGTTGCTCGATCAAGATCGAAGAAAACCAGGATCGCATTTACCGACTCAAGCCACGAGAGAACGCGGATGTAAATCAGTGGTGGATGTGCGATGCGGGGCGCTATGGGTGGGACTATGTCCATGATTCGCAGCGGGCGACAGAGTTGCGTTGTGGAACCCGTGAGCAGCGAGAGAATGTTGAGTGGGGGCAGTTGTTTGATCAATTATCGGAGTTGCCGCAAGGGCGTTGGGCTG
>PBOG01000170.1 GCA_002724245.1 Planctomycetaceae bacterium | reverse complement strand
CAATTATCGGAGTTGCCGCAAGGGCGTTGGGCTGCTGTTGTGTCGCCTTTTGTGACCGTAGAAGAAGCATTCTTGCTGACCCAATTTCTAAAGACGCTGCACGACGATCCACTGTTTGTGTTAGGCCCTGTACCGCGTTCGGGGGAAGACCAGACTTTCTCGAATGGTTTTACGATCGCGGCGGAAAAGTGTCCCAATCGACGTGGTGTTGAAGAAGTGCTGGCTTTCCGCGGGAATGGGCTACTCAGTTGGGAGGAATTTGTATCGCGGGTTGGGCAGGAAGATTTGGCGGGAGTTTGGATTGCGGCCGGTTATCCCACGGCGTGGCATGATGAAGGGGACGCCGAGCAATTTGAAAACGTGCCACTGCTCGTCGTGCAGGATCTCTTTGGTTCGCCGCTCTGGGAGCGCGCCAATTGGCAGCTGCCGGCGGTTACCTTCGCAGAGCGGTCAGGGGCGTATGTAAACCATCGCGACCATTTGCAGTCTTTTACGTGGGCGATTCGGCCCCCAGCGGGAGCGCAATCGGAAGGTAGTGTGTTTTGGCGTCTGCTGGGCCGGTCCGGGATGTACGACTCACAAGTCGTACTGGATGAAGTCGCTCGAGAGATTCCTTACTTTTCTGCCGCGTGTGGCGATGTTCCAGAGGTAGGTGTTAATTTGCGTGTGAATCAACTAGCAGGAGACGAATAATCGTGCTCTTGCAGATTTCCTTTTGTGTCAATGTGCTAGTGGAATAAGACTGGCTGCCATGTTGAGTTTTGCCATCGTTGAATCGTTCGTCAAGATTGCCTTACTGCTTGGTGGGCTGATGACGGGTGCAGCGTACCTCGTGTTGTTGGAACGCCGCATGGCTGCGTGGATTCAGGACCGTCGTGGTCCGAATCGCGTAGGCATGCCGTTAAGTTTGATCAACTCCCGGTGGGCGGATTTGCGACTTTTTGGTTTGGGGCAGCCACTTGCTGACGGCCTGAAGTTCATTTTCAAGGAGGAGTTTACACCGGGCCATGTTGATCGAAAGTTGTTTGTGCTCGCACCGATTATCATTCTGACAACAGCGCTGACTGTGTTTGCTGTGATTCCTTTCGGTAGTGTGATTCCTTTTGGTAGTGCGAGCGCTGAAACTTTCACTAGCGTGATGCCGGGTAGTTCCGGTAGCGAAAACCTGCTTGATGCTCGACAAATTGAGTTGGTTGTCGCTCCTGGTGTCGATGTGGGTATGATTTTTGTGTTTGCCTTGTCCAGTGTGGCGGTCTATGGCGTCATTCTTGGTGGTTGGGCCAGTAACAACAAATACAGTTTCCTGGGTGGCCTGCGATCGAGCGCACAGCTTATTGCCTACGAACTGCCCCTAGGATTAGGGCTGCTGGGAGTGGTGCTGGCTGCCGGTTCGTTAAACCTGGAGACAATCATCGGGGAGCAGGCTCTGAATGGCTGGTATGTGGTCACTCAACCACTCGGTTTTTTTGTTTTCCTGGTTGCGGCCTTTGCAGAATCCGCGCGCCTGCCTTTTGATTTGCCAGAATGCGAGCAAGAGCTGATCGGTGGATACCACACGGAGTACTCGGGAATCAAATTGCTGCTCTTCCTGGTGGCTGAGTTTTTGCACATGGTGACGATGGCGTTCTTGATCGTGATTTTATTCTTCGGTGGTTGGCATTTGCCTTTTGAGATTACCGGTTTCCACGTCGCCAAGTCTGGCGAGTTGGTTCCATCGCTCATTGATGGTTGGGGTAGTGAATCCGTTGTTTTGGCCTGGTTGCAGGCTGCTGTACGTGTTTTGGTTTTGATGGCTAAAGTCCTGGCAGTGGTTGTGTTTTTCATGTTGGTTCGATGGAGTTGGCCACGTTTTCGATTTGATCAGCTGATGGCGTTAGCGTGGAAGGTGATGTTGCCTCTCGGCATGATCAACTTTGTGGTTGTTGCTGTGATTGAAGAATTGCGTGATCCCGGTCTGTTCGGGGTTCGCATTGATTCATGGTTGCCGATTCCACTTGCCTGGCTTGTGGGTGTGACGGCTTGGGTGAGCGTGAGCCACCTGGTTTCGCGGATTGCCGACAATCGTCCACACAGATCACTCAGCCCGGATGCCGTGGATTCCGCTATTTGACAAGTCACTTATTTGTGTTTGGAGATGCACGGTTTGATGAATTTGCTCGCATTGCACGAGGCTCTCCTGCGGGGTATTCGACTCAAGAACAAGCAGGTGTCCTATGAAATCCGATGATCCAGCTATTCGGTGGATTGAGGAACCGAAGCTAGGTATGGCAGGGAAGACATACCTGTCGTTGTTCGTGCATGGAATGACGACGACCGTCAAGCATTTGACCAAGAGTGTTGCGGGTAAAGACGTCACGGTGAGCTATCCGGATGAAGAACCGCAGATTGGTAACCCGCTCATTTACCGTGGCGTCCACCGGTTAAATAAGGACCAGCAAGGCCGCGTGAAGTGTGTTGCGTGTTTTCTTTGTGCGACGGCTTGCCCAGCGCATTGTATTGATATTTTGGCGGACGAGAGCCCTTGGCCTGATCGAGAGAAATATCCAGAGAGTTTTACGATCGATGAACTGCGCTGCATTTATTGTGGCATGTGTGAAGAGGCATGTCCGGTCGATGCGATTGAATTGACCAGTCTCTACAACCTCACAGGTCGCAGTCGCGAAGAGATGATTTTTGACAAGGAAAAGTTGTTGAGCGTATTTGACGAGACGATTGAAACCGAACAGATGAAATCGGCGGATCTAGGAGGCACGGTGTGAGCGGTTTGCTGGCTTGGGCATCGGTGGACTCTGCGACAAGTCCTGTTGCATGGGCGACATTTTGTGGCGCCTTCGTGGCCGTAGGTGTAGGTTTGTTGTTGCTGCCCAATACCCGTTCCTGGTTGCGGGCTGCGGGAGTGGTCTGTGCTGTGGCTGGATTAACCCTGTTGTTGATCAGTTTGCCGCGTTTCCAACCACCAGGGGATATCCAATCACCAGCTGAGGTGCAACCGCAAGCGGAGCAAATTGTGTTTGCTGTGTTGGCCGTAATTACAGTCCTTTCCTCTGCTGCGACCATTACCTCGCGCCGGCCCTTATATGCTGCTCTCTGGTTTGCGTTGTCGTTGATTGGTGTCGCAAGCCTCTTCCTGCTGCAAGGCGCGCAGTTCCTCGGAGTGGCGACGATTGCGGTTTATGCAGGCGCGGTAGTTGTGATGTTCTTGTTTGTCGTCATGCTGGCAAACCCGGAAGGTAATGCGAACTATGACCAGCAGAGTTGGGGCAGGTTTGTACCACTGCTGGCTGTGACGGCAGGACTCTTGTTGAGCGGTGTGGTTTCCTGGTCAGTCCTGCTGATCGATCCGGTAGCAAGGACAACCACAGGTGCACTGTCGGTAGAAGCACACATGGCCGGTTTTGGCGCAGCGCTCTTTGGGCAACGACTCATTTCCGTCGAAGTCACGGGTACTTTATTGCTGGTAGCGCTGGTGGTCGCGGTAGCCATTATGGTTCACGGGAAACAGATGCAGGAGGGCTCACACCATGAGTGAATGGGCACTGTTGCAGAATTACCTGGTTGTCGGGGCGTTGCTGTTTGGGCTAGGCCTGGTTGGTTTGCTGGTACGTCGCAACTTGATCGTCATGTTCCTGTGCGCAGAAATGATGCTGCAGGGCGTGTCGCTTAGTCTGGTGGCATGGGGGCGGTACCACGGCGATTGGGGCGGCCAGATCTTTGTTGTTTTCATGATTGCGGTGGCCGCTTGTGAGGCGGCCATTGCCTTGGCGTTGATCTTGATGTTAGCCAAGCAAACAGGCAGTCTGGATGTTGCGATCTGGCAAGATCTGCGCGAGGAGGGGCAGGCTCCGTTTGTCGATCGAGGCTTACCGGGGCACACTGCGGGAACGCAAAAATGGCCCACATTGACACCTGCGGGAATCGAACCGCAAGCGGATGAAGACGAGTCCAACCACCGAAGCCAGATCTGACCAGTAGAGACGAATTGCGGGAGAATTTGAATGGAGTGGTTGGTAGTATTGATTCCGACCTTACCCTTGGTCGCAGCAATCGTGACGGCAAGCTTGGGACCACGTGTCCTCAGGTCCCAAAGTCATCTACCGGTGGTGATTGCGCTGGCCCTGTCATTGCTCTGTAGTCTTGTGCTGGTCGTACAAGTACAGCGAGGATACACGGAGAATTCGGATACAGGCTTCGAGGTTCCCATCCAGTTGTGGTCGTGGGCGGTAATTGAAGACGCCCACGTTCCAGAAATTTCCGGCCTCACGGCGGCTGGCAAGAGCCTGGACGAGCCGATAACACGACCGTTTCGTGTCGATATCACGCTGCGTGCAGATGCGTTGACCGCGACGATGCTGGCGATGGTGACCTTCATTTCCACGCTCGTGGCACTGTTTTCCGTCGGCTATATGCATGATGACCGAGGATACTGGAGGTTTTTTACCTATTTAGGACTCTTTGTCTTTTCCATGACAATGCTGGTCTCGGTAAGTAATTTCTTGTTGCTGTTTGTGTTCTGGGAAGGTGTCGGGGTTTGCAGCTATCTCTTGATTGGTTTCTGGTACACCAGGCCATCTGCTGCAGCGGCTGGCAAGAAGGCATTCCTGGTCAATCGTGTCGGCGACTTTGGTTTGATCATTGCCGTCTTCTTGATCTGGACTACCTACGGAACCGTGAATTATCACGATGTGTTGCATACGCCTGCAGGCAAGGTCGTGGTTGATTCAAAGACAGTCCAGGAAGCGGTGTCGGAGAAAGCGGCGGGAATGGATCCCGGTAGCACACTGATACGTGGAGTTCTGGGCCAGTCACGGATCAAGACCAACGATTTTGTCATCGGCCCTGATGGCGAACTGGTCGTACTGGCTATCTGTTTGTTGTTTTTGTTGGGCGCGTGTGGAAAGAGCGCCCAGTTTCCACTCCACATTTGGCTTCCTGATGCGATGGAAGGACCGACGCCGGTTAGTGCGTTGATCCATGCTGCCACGATGGTGACTGCCGGTGTCTACCTGGTGGTGCGCTGTACACCCCTGTTTGCGGCCTGCCCGACAGCGCAGCTGATCGTGGCGTGTGTGGGCGGTTTCACTGCGTTGTTGGCCGCTGTCATCGCACTGACCCAGTTTGATCTGAAACGAGTACTGGCATATTCCACCATCAGTCAATTGGGTTACATGTTCCTCGCGCTGGGAACCGGGACGATGGCCGGAATTACGGCCGGCTTTTTTCATCTCTTCACACATGCCTTTTTCAAAGCTTTGCTGTTCCTGGGAGCAGGAAGTGTGATGCATGCGATGGGTGATGTGATTGACATGCGGAAGTTTGGCGGGTTGCGGCACATCTTGCCGAAAACCCATTTGACGTTCTTGTGCGGTTGCCTGGCCTTGGCCGGGATTCCACTGTTCTCTGGATTCTGGAGTAAAGACCAGATTGTCAAAGCGGTCAAAGAGAAGGCGGATCAATTGGAGGTGTCTGCCGTAACGCTGGCGGATCTTGACACAGTCGCGTCCGCGCCGCCGGAAAAGCAGGTATTCACGATACCCCCGCCGTGGAGTGCGTCGATCTATCGCTGGCTGCATTGGTCGGCCATGTTTACCGCATTGCTGACCGCTTTCTATACGTTCCGGGCGTATTATTTAACCTTCTGGGGCCGGCAGTATGTCCCCGAGGAAGCCGATCACCCACATGAACCCGCATCCATGTGGAGGCCTTTGGCAGTCCTTTCCGTTTGCGCACTGGCAATCGGTGGTGTGTTGGAGATTTACCACCAGCCTGCTGGTTATTTGCAGCAGACGCCTTCCTTGTCCGGGGAGTCGTTTATACCGAAGCTGGATGGGGAGGTGGCCTTGATCAGTTCGGTGATCGCCCTGGCTGGCGTTGGGATTGCTTCGGTTCTGTACCTGGGTGATAGGCCTTTTGTTGGGTGGCTCCAGGCGTTTTTCGAGTTTCGCTGGCTGTCTCGTGTGACTCGGCGCGCGGTTTATTGCTCGCCTTATCGATTGTCCAGTGAGAAGTTTTACCTGGATGAATTGTATGGTTGTGTCGTGATTTGGCCTTTGCGCACACTCGCCAACATCAGTGGTATCGTTGACCGCTGGTTGATTGATGGACTGGTCAATTTGATTGGCTGGTTGCCACGATTTGCCGGGTGGATGGTGCGATCCCTGCATAAAGGACTACTGCAGTTCTATGCGCTGGGCATGGTGTTGGGTCTCTTGTTGCTGGTTCTTTGGATGTGGTGGATCCGTTAGGTTCTGAATCGAATTGGTCGTGCGATGTTGGATTTAAAACTCCTGTTACTTGTTACCTTGTTTGTGCCGCTGGTTGGCGTCGGGGTCATTTGGGTCGTGGCACCCTTGGGTGACCGGGCCGTCCGCTGGATTGCGCTCTTGGTCGCCTCGGTAAGTCTGATCTGCTCGACTGCGATTGTTTTTTCCAGCGCAGCGGCGACTCAAGCGGAGCTGGCTGTCACCGATGTTGCGTGGCTTGCTAATTCATCGGTAACTCCGTTGGATGTCCGTTTTCATGTTGGGCTGGATGGCCTCTCGCTGTGGATGTTCGGGTTGTCGCCCCTACTGACCTTGACGGCCATTCTGGTCAGTTGGGAAGCGATTCGCGATCGCGTCGCGTTGTTTTATGGCATGTTACTGTTGTTGGAATTTGGCTGTGTGGGCGTGTTTGTCGCTCGTGACATCGTGCTGTTCTATGTGTTCTTTGAATTCACTTTGATTCCGCTGTTTTTTCTCGTGGGCGTATGGGGCAGCGAGCAACGTCAATATGCGGCCGTCAAGTTCTTTTTGTTCACTTTGGCTGGCAGTGTTTTGACACTGTTGGGTTTGCTGGCGATTGTGGTTTGGAACGCAAACCAGTGGAATGGAGGAACGTGGACGTTTTCGATTCCCGATCTATCAACCAATTTGCGGCTGGCGGCCAGCGAAGGAAACTTGCCAGTCAAATTTCAGTTAATGGTTTTTCTGGCGCTGTTTGCCGGCTTCGCGATCAAAGTGCCGCTCTTTCCGTTGCATACCTGGTTACCACTGGCACACGTTCAGGCACCTGCCGCGGGCAGTGTCATGCTGGCTGGGGTGTTGCTGAAAATTGGCACCTATGGTTTTGTTCGGTTTGGGATCTTGATGCTGCCGGATGCGATTTTGCACCCGGGTATTCAAGTCGTGCCGAATGTCGTGGCGAGTGTCTTTCCCTGGGTGAGTACAGGGACCGTATTTGTATATCCCTGGTTGTTGTCACTGGCCGTGATCGGGATTGTCTATGGCGCCTTAGTGGCACTTGCGCAAGACGATTTCAAGCGTCTCATTGCCTACTCGAGTGTGAGTCACATGGGTTTCTGTGTGTTGGGATTGTTCGCGCTCAATCGTCCAGGTCTACAAGGTGGAACGTTGCAGATGGTTAATCACGGCATCTCAACAGGCGCTTTGTTTGCGTTGGTAGGGATGATTTATGAGCGTTATCACACCCGGGAAATTAGCGCGTTGAGTGGTTTGGCAAAACGCCTGCCAATCCTTTCCTTCTTTATGCTGTTGTTTACCTTCTCCAGTATCGGGCTACCTGGGTTGAATGGTTTTGCGGGCGAAGTACTGGTCCTGCTCGGAATGTTCCAGCGGGCCTGGTCCCAATCGATAGCGGGCTGGCAGCCTCTGCTCATCGCGGTTGCGGTTCTTGCGGTCAGCGGAGTCGTGTTGGGAGCCTGGTATATGCTCTACCTTGTCCAGCGCGTCTTTTTTGGTCCGTTGAAGGAGCCGGCTCAGCATGCTGCACATGCTCCTGCCTGTGATTTATCTCCCCGTGAGATTCTGGCGGTAGCACCGCTGGCGATCCTGGTCGTCTGGATCGGAGTTGCTCCGGGTTTTTTCTTGTCGAGAACGGCACAGACTCTGAATGATGTTGAGGCGGTCGCAGAAAACGCTTTCACTCGCCATCACGAAGACTACCAGCGTCTGTGGTCTGCTGTGCCCAAAGTAACAGCGCCCGCTGTCGAATTGTCACGGCGGGTGCCCTGACCGAATGTGTAAGTGGCTGTTTCATTGACTTTCTGACTGAGTAATCTTGCCGTGCCTGTCGATCTAGAAACCATCCTGATCCTGGTTCCCGAGGGGGCCTTGATCCTGTCGGCTACTGCCCTGTTTGTGCTAGGTGCCGCTGATCGTCGGCGTTCGTGGTGGCCCGTTTGTGCGACGCTTCCGCTGCTTTTTGCGCTCGTGATGGTGGTACGTGACTGGGGCCGTCCGGTCCTTTATTCCGGTCCCTTGATCCAGGATGCGACAGGTGACACAGGACGGTTACTCTCGGTGGTCCTGGGTCTGGTCATGGTGTTAATGGCTTGGCGCCAGACCCGTCGAAAGCTAGCCACCGAGTTTTTTGGCGGCTTGTTGATGGTTGTGGCGGGGTTGATGCTCGTCTCCAGGGCAAATGACCTGGTGTTTCTGTTTCTGGGGACCGAATTGGTATCGATTCCTACCTATATGCTCTTGTTCCTGGGGAAACGTAACCGCGCCTCATCAGAGGCTACGGTCAAGTACTTTTTCCTCAGCCTGTTGGCCTCGGCGTTGTTTTTGTACGGCGTTAGCTTTGTCTACGGAATGTCAGGTACTACCCTGCTTGTCGGTAGTGGTGACCTGTTGGGCATACGAGACAAGTTGCCGGAGATTATGCAGTCCCAGATCGGGGGCTTGCTTCCCTTGGGACTGGTGTTGGTCTTGGCAGGGCTTGGTTTCAAGATCACGGCGGTGCCTTTTCATTTTTATGCCCCAGACGTCTATCAGGGTACGACTAATGTCAACGCTGCCTTTCTGGCGTGCGCTCCCAAGATTGCAGGGATCCTGGCTCTCACACGGATTGTGGTGAATGTCGTTCCCGCGGAATTTTATCTTGGTGCCAAGTTGGTGATCGTCCTGGCGATTGTCACGATGACGGTTGGTAATGTTTGCGCGTTGTGGCAGACCCATGTTCGTCGATTGATGGCGTATTCCTCAATCGCGCATGCCGGGTATCTGTTGATCGGTCTTGCCCTTGGGCTGGCATCTGCTTCATCTGGCGGGCTCCATGGACTTTCGGCAATGCTCTTCTATCTGGTTCTGTACGTCGTCGCGACATTAGGGACATTTGGAGCATTCGCTTATGTACGTAGCCGCGGAGAAGAAGCGGAACACTTGGATGATCTAGCGGGCTTAAGTCAAACCCATGCGCCGATTGCGGCCATGCTTGCCGTGTGCATGCTGTCACTGGCCGGGATTCCACCACTGGCGGGTTTCTGGGGCAAGTTGACCTTGTTCAGTGGCGCTGTCGAACTCGCCTTTGATATGACGCACCCGATGCGTGGCTGGTTTGCGGTATTAGCGGTTGCAGGTGCCCTGAATGCGGCAATCGCCGCAGCCTATTATTTGCGTGTGATTCTGGTGATGTACTTCAAACCACCTCACTCTGATTCGCCGGTGACCGCTGACCATGGCTTGCAGACAGTCGTTGCGATTTGCTCGGTGTTGCTGGTTTTGATCGGTGCCGATCCCGGCCGATTGCTGGACGCGATTGAACCGCAAGCAGTACGAGCACGCCAGGTACCGGTGGAGCCAGAATTGGGAATGAATGCCCCGGATGGTGAACAGATCCCGGAGTAGCGCGGTGGCGAAGGTGTCCTGCGGCGCTTGCCGTCTCAAGAGTATGGTCTGGAGTGACCAATTGCTTGCGCCTGGGAATTGGCTCCAAAGATCGTACGATAAGAGTTGCTGGTTCTGTTTTTTCCCGCGCAAGTGTCGATGTTCAGCGTTCGTGGAATGGTAACCGTACGGTCACTAGCGACTGCCTGATTTGTAACTGGACCGTGACGGTATGATACCTCTATGGCCGAGGGATCTCACAACAGGGTTTCGCCATGGCACGCAAACGTTCGACCGCCAATGCGCTCAAGCAACTACTGTCATCCAGCTCGCTCCCGGTCTTTGTCCTCGACGATCAGCGGCGGATCGTCTTTGCGAACGAAGCCTGCTGTAGATGGGTTGATGTTGTCGAAGAGGATCTAGTTGGACAGCGGTGCGACTACCATTCGGCGCCGCGGTCTACCGCCGCCGAGGACGCTGCGTCTGGACTGTGCCCTCCGCCGGAGGTGTTTACAGGTGTCAGGATGGCTGCGGAGGTATCACACCGGTCTACGACCGGTAGGCTCGAACGCCGCGTTGCTGAATTTATTCCGTTACAATCGACGGGAGGTGAATTGTCAGGAGTTCTTGTCGTTGTTGAAGCGTCTCTTTCCTGGCAGGGCTCTTTGCAGCCAACGACAGGGGAGCCTACACCTTCAGAGTTGCATCAGACGCTGCGTAAACTGCGTCATGAACTGGGGCAGTACTTTCGAGTAGACCATTTAGTCGGTGAGAGTGAGGAATTACACCGGGTTCGTGCACAGGTGCGTTTGGCCAGTGATTCCAAGACGCATGTTGTGGTGATTGGCAACCACGGTAGCGGTAGTGAAACAGTGGCTCGTGCGATTCACTACGCCAGTTCTACTGAAGAACAGGTTCCCGTTCTCCCGTTAGCATCGGAATTATTTGACGGTGAGCTGTTGCGATCGACGATTACAGCGTTTATGTCACGTGAACGCGCCAAGTGGGAGGCGATGGTCCCATCGATTCTGTTGTTGAATGCCGATTTGCTGGCTACCGATGCCCAGCAAGAGCTCTTGGAGTTGTTGCATCTTCCCCAATGTAACTTGCGGGTTATCACAACAACGCGCCAGTGTTTACTGAAACTTGCTGCGCGAGATGAATTTTCCCACGATCTGGCTTTCCGACTAAGTTCACTGGTCATTGAGTTACCCCCCTTAGTGAGTCGGATACGAGATTTACCGCTATTGGCGCAACAGTTTCTCGAAGAAGTCAATCGTCAAGAAGGCAGGCAGCTCAGTGGGCTTAGTCCAGAGGCAATCGATTGCCTGGCGGCTTATCCTTGGCCTGGCGACATTGCCGAGCTACGTGATCTGATACAAGAGGCTGCCGCTGTCGCCGAGGGGCCGCAGATCAAGGTTGCTGACTTGCCGTTCGTGTTCCACCAGGCGATTCAGCCGACCAAGGGTGAAGTGAACGCGTTCAAGCCGGTAGAAATGGACCAGTTTTTGTCACAGGTAGAGAGCCGCCTCATTCGTGAGACTCTTACAGCGTCCAAAGGAAACAAGGCCCAGGCTGCCCGGTGGCTGGGTATGTCACGGGCCAGGTTATTGAGACGTATCCAGTATTTGGAACTCGAGTAATCCGGGAAGCTTACTTGCTTCCTGGTGTTCTGTTGAGTGGATGCCGGCGTTGTGTTCCCTTCTGTCCGGTTGTCGCCAACTGGGTTGAACTCTACGATACGAAGCGTCATGGCAACAGAACATATGCTGATCTGTGAGGAAACCGGATGGTGGGCTACCGCTGTGCGCAGGTTTGCCGATGATTTGCCCCTTTCTTTACTGGAGACAGGCAGCTTGTCAGCCTGCATCGATCTGGAGAGCAACTGCGATGTGTTGTTCTTGATCGTCGAAGTACGTCGTTCGATGCTGGACGAATTGATTCCGTGGACGTTGCAAGTGCGGCAACGCTGGAAACAAGCACCCTGGGTGGCTGTCACGACCAGAGAGATGCGGCGAAGCGAGTGGTTCCTGCGTGAAGCGGGTGCAGCACACGTACTTTTTTCACCACGCCAAATTGGGGAAGCCATTTGCATGTTGCGTCGACACCTGTATGCCATCAGGTATCGAGCAAGGTCGCGGGTTGAGCAGGCCTTCGACTCCTTTTTTTCCGATTCATGATGCGATTTATTGACGGAGGCCACCGATGGTGGAGAGTTTGGTTCAGTTAGCGGATGTCGAACGGGCACTTGCAGATTTCCAGGATCCGGAAACGGGTCGCAGCGCACTGAAGTTTGAGCAGTTAAAAGATATTCGGGTTGTAGATAACAATCTGACCATGACTTTGGCACTAACCAGCTGGGCCTTTCCGGTGCGAACGGATGTTCGATCTGCGTTGGAGTCAAAGCTACGAGAATCGTTGCCAAAATTGCGCAACATTTCGATCGAAGACGGTACTTTCGAGCGCGCGCCGCAGAAGATTGGACAGATTGGTTTGTCTGCGAAGAGCGTGATTGCTGTTGGGTCAGGTAAGGGGGGGGTTGGAAAGAGTACGATGGCAGCGTGCCTGGCAAAAGGGTTGCAGCGTGTTGGCTGTCGTGTTGGTTTGCTCGATACAGACGTCTACGGCCCAAGTATCCCTCATTTACTGGGACTCTCGGGTCAGCCACAGCAAGTCGGCAACATGATTGAACCGATCCTTGATGATGGAATGCCTGTGATGTCGATCGGATTTGTCGTACCAGCTGATCAGGCAATTGTGTGGCGAGGGCCCATGCTGCACAAATATGTGGCCCAATTTCTGGGCCAGACAAACTGGGGTGACCTGGATTATTTAATCATTGACATGCCACCAGGGACCGGCGATATCGCGTTATCGTTGTCTCAACTGCTTCCGCTTACTGGAGCTGTCGTAGTTTGTACGCCGCAGGATGTAGCGCTATTGGACGCGGTCAAGTCGATTGCCATGTTCAACACGGTCAAGATTCCCGTATTGGGAATGATTGAGAATATGAGTGGATTTGTTTGCCCCGATTGCAACAAGCAATACGATATTTTTGGCACCGGCGGTGCTCAATTACGCGCTCAAGAGTATGAAATTCCGTTCCTGGGCGCCGTACCGATTAACATCCAGATACGTAGCCAAGGTGATGGTGGATCGATTGGTAGCCTCTTTGAGGACGCGATTGTTGCACCTCATTTAGAGAAACTGGTTCATTCGCTGGTGACAAATCTTGTTACCAAAGCAGCTGATGAACCGCTCCAGCCGTCTCTTCCTATTTTGGGATAGCACGGCGTTGGCGGGCACTGCCACCAAACCGGTTGGACGTTCGCAGGAGGGTCTTTCCTGTGAGTCTTAAATCGTTCTGCGAAAACAACTTAGGCCAAGAAAAGTGTAGAGCCGCGGAAATGATCCGCGGCTCTTTCTCGTCGTTTCATTAACCTGCAAAATCACTGTTACAGGTTGAAGCTCTAGCGTTACAGCCTACTTCTTCTTCCGTTTGGCTGTCTTTTTCTTAGCGGCTTTCTTCTTCTTGGGTGCCGCTTTCTTCTTGGCTACCTTTTTCTTGGCGGCCTTCTTCTTCTTGGGGGCAGCCTTCTTCTTGGCGGCCTTCTTCTTCTTGGGGGCAGCCTTCTTCTTAGCGGCCTTCTTCTTAGCGGCCTTCTTCTTCTTCGGGGCGGCCTTCTTCTTCTTGGGGGCAGCCTTCTTCTTGGCCTTCTTCTTAGCCACAGTACATCCTCCGTAAAACAAGGTTCTGCTAAACCACAAATCTGGCAACCGAACTTTGCCAGTCACCAATTCGCTAGTTCAGCGGACAACTTTATAGCCACTGTTCCGATCGAAAATCAATCAGCTTCTTGTTCCGAACCAACCAGGTCTTGAACAACAGTGGTTACCAATACTCCTACAACGGTGTATTTGTACGGATCGCCTGAATTAATGCAACATCTTTTTGCATGAAAAACAAGGACGAGCGAAAAATTTGTGCGCGGGACATTTGACTGAACATGGATCGGCTTGAGGGGATTTAGCGCATAAATCAATCTTGGACCAATAAATGAAATACACGAATTCAATTCGTGAAACGTTGTCGAAGTTTGTGGTGCTACAACTCATTGGTGTTTTGGGAGACAACGAAAGTCTGAGTCGTCTGGATTGTTCCAGGCGACAGACGCGATGTGTCTTGATGTAGCTGTGACCTTGCTGCCATTCCTGTATCAATACAACGAGATACGGCTGCGATCTGCAAATACTGCGGCGGGTTGTGTTTTGCGTTGGTTAAAACCAAAAAGCTGGCGGTAATGCGGTGTCAGACTACGCAGCCAGATCCACCTGAAGAAGGACCTTTTAGCTGATGTTCGTAGTGCCTGTTGTGACCAGGGTTGCATAATCTGTGCCCAAGCGGTTGGCCAGTGTCGCATCTTGATGTGAATCGGATCGAAGCCGTACCAGGCCCCGTCAGGGCGAACGACCTGAGCACGATATCGATTGGCTAGTTCTAACAAGCCGTCATTCAGGTCCTCCGCGGCCTTGACCGTTTCCAAAAGTGTCATTCGGCAAGCGGGAAAGAGGATCGTGCGGAAAAGACGAAATCGGGAAGACGTTAATTTGGCTAAGTTGATTAAGGGAAGTTCGGTGATTACCAGCGACTGAGAAACGGAAGCCAAGCGTTCCAGGCATTGGTCAACCCATTCAACCACACGCTGAGGGGAAACGCCGAATAACAGGTCGTTGCCCACATCTGTAATCAAAGATGCGGTATCCGCTCGCGGACGGTTGTCCAGGTCCTGCCAGAGTCCGCATTCGATGATGGCAGGTAAAGTGCGGCCCAGTACTCTTTGAGTTTTTCCGTAGGACCTTCCGTGGCCTAACGCGGACATGACGTCCAGGGGAGTACCCCATATCGTCTTCGCGGTTTCCACGGCGGTAGAAATGCCTCGCGTCAAGTTGCTGGCACCCAGCAGGATCACGCGCCGAGATGGAGAGATCAGATTGTTTTCCCGGATTGTCGTGCCTCGCATGGTCCTAGCGACCGAAGCCGCCTCCAAAGCCACTATGCCCACTGTACCTCTGTAGCATTTGATAGCTTGAGTAAGCCAGAGCCCCAAACATGATGGCGAGGAACATATCACCCCGTTGGAATCCGTAGGCCGCGACACCGACTGCTGTGGCGAACGAAACGGCGAGTGAAATGCGCGTTCCATTACTCATTGAAAACAGCGTGCAGAGTTCTCGCGTGATTTGTCCGCCATCGAGCGGATAAATGGGGAGCAGGTTGAGTAAGGCCCAGGAGATGCTGGGCCACAGCAAGAATGTCAGTAACACCTGCATCGGGGGTGAAGGTGCCGTCAGATGTTCTGATGTCAGCGCGAAGGTACTGTTCACCCAGTTGATCATTGTGTCGACACGAAATCCACCCAATCGTGCACCAATGACGATGGCAACCGCCAGCAGAAGTTGGGCAACGGGACCGGCAGCTGAAATCACAATCTGTGCGTGAGGTTTGGTGCGCGATCCAAATCCGACAAAAGACGAAACCGATTCTGGGATCGCGATGCCGCCGAAATGCCAAAGCACGATACGGGCATTCATTCCGTAATAGCGCATTGCGACCGCATGGCCCAGCTCATGGATCAGAATGGACAGGAACACACACAAGATCCAGAGTAGTAAAAGGACTCCGGTTGTAGGACTCTGATCTTGCATTTGGTAACTGAAACCTGCAGCCAGGCTATGCCCTATAACACCCGCTGCTAGCCAGAAAAAAGGTGTGACGCGAACGTGAAATCCGATGATCCGGAAATGGAGGTCAAATTGAGTTGCGGGGGGGTCTGCTAGAAACACCGATTCGCTTTCACTGTCGAAGGGACAAGGGGTACCGCTGACTGACTAAGAAGCTGGCAGCGGCCGACGCTATTAGTGATTGGTCGAGTTCCGGCAACGCCGCACTTGATCTGTCATCATATGGTCTTGCTGAAGCATCGAGCAAATCAAGAGGGAGACGCGCCAGGCATACGTCACGCCAGGGGCATTTGTTGTACAGGCCTTTGAGTTCGTAGCCTGAAGAACAGGCCAGGTCGAAGACAAATTCTCGCCGCGTTTACGTTGGCAGGACAGCTGTAGACCTTTAGGCCGCTCGCGTTCGACTGTCGCCTTGCGATGATGCCAACTGATTGAGGATGTAGGTGGCAGCGCGATCCGATGCACCACCGTGGGCAACTTCCAGTTTCAGTCTGGCCAGACGATCGTGTTGTGCTTGTAAACTTGCAGGGCTAGTAAGCCATTCAATCAGATGTGGAGCCAGTTGTGGTGACATGCCTCGATCTGTCAAATACTCGGGGAAGGGCACGTCTGCCGCATTCGGATCTGCGGGATGGTAGCCTCGGTGGCTCGATTGAAAGGCGTCTTTGGCAGCCAGTAGATTGACCAGCGTAAAGTACTTGACTTGCAACAGCAGGTGTCGTGCGACCAATTTGACGAAACGCGGAACGCGGTAGTGGATGACGGTTGGCTTGAGGTGAAACAGTAATTCCAAAGAGACGGACCCTGAGCAAGCCAGGCAGCAAGTCGCCGCCTGGATAAGTTCCGGTGTCCGGTCGCTGTAGACTTCAATGGGCAATTGGTTTTCTGCGAGATACCGCCTGGCGGTACAGGCATGCTCCTCGTTGTAACTGGCAATGGCAAACCGGGCTGTGGGTACTTCTTTGAAGATCCGTTCGGCGGTGTCCAGGAATACGGGCAGATTGCGGGCGACTTCTTGTTGGCGCGAGCCCGGCAGGAGAGTTACCAGCTGCCCCCCTTGCTGTTGTTGTCCGGCGAGAAAGCGACTGTCCAGTCGTCGCTGCTGTAATTCGTCAAAAAACGGGTGGCCGACATAGGTCGCTGCGCAGCCACGCTGTTGAAACCAGTCGACTTCAAAGGGTAGTTTGCATAACACGTGATCTACCAGACGGCGCAACTTACGTACCCGCCAACCAGCCCAGGCCCACATTTGGGGTACGCCATAGTAGAACACAGGAATCCCGTGCTTCTTGGCGGCGCGAGCAATCCACCAATTGAATCCTGGATAATCGATCAGGATCACGGCATCAGGACGTACTTCAGCCAAGTACCGTTCTGCCTTGCGAAACAGCCGATAGAAACTTGGCAGATTTGTGACGGCTTGAGAGAACCCCATGACTGCCAGTTGCGTAAGGTCTGCCAGCATCTCGCATCCGGCTGTCGCCATGCGGGGACCGCCGTAGCCACACACAGCGCAGCTGGAATCAAGCGCTCGCAGGGAGCGGATCAGGTTGGCGCCATGAAGGTCGCCACTTGGTTCACCAACGGAGAAGAACAGCCGCATGTGATGGCTATTGCCGATTGCGGGGACAAGGTGCCTGGCAGTGTCCACCAAGTATTCCAGAAAAACGGAAATCGCCCCAGAGCAATTATCGTTTGTTCATTGTCGCCCGCCCGCATTCTTGAACGCCCAGCGGTTGTACTTTCGACAGGCCGATGGGTGTGCCCGCCAGCTTGCAGCGCTGGTCGTTGCCGGCCAGAAGTTATGTTTCATGTCGCCCGCTGGATGACGATGGAATGACGGCTGCGCACAAAAAAAGAGGACGCTCGTAAGCGTCCTCTTTCACCTGGTTGGTGTGTAGCTTGGGAAATAACCCCGTATGAGCTACTTCTTTTCCTTCTTCGGAACGGCGAATCCGGCCTTCTTGAAGGCAGCGTCGCTGAATACGAGTGCTAATTGGTCGGCACCCTTGGCTTTGCTGGCTTTGCCCTTGCAGTTGTTGCAGCAGAAAGCAACTTCAGCACCTTGGACCTTAATCTTGGTGCTGGCGTTCAACTTGCCACCACTCAGGGGGCACTTGGCCTGCTTGACTTGCTTGGTGGCCACGAGTTGGTGGTTACCAGCAGTCGCTACTTTGGGATCTTTTTGCTTGGTTGCGAAGGCTTTCGCACAATTACCGCAGCAGAAATAGACCTTGCCACCTTTGAAGTCTGCCGACGATTTTGCTTTCGCGGCGGCTTTTGCATTCATTACGCACTTGACACCCTTGAGATTAAGCTTGGGTGCGGCGACTGAGGCGGTGACCAGGACTGCTACCGCAGCTACTGACATAAAGAGACGCGCTTTCATTACCATCGTCCTTCAATGAAATGATGAATCGGATCCGTTGAAATCCCGAAAACCAGGCTCGAGGCCAAACGTGTGGCATACGTCAGATCAAATCTCGCCAGCCACAGTAAACAGGCCGTATTATGAGGACCCTGGCCACCTGAATCAAGCCACTTTCAGGAGCTTTTCAGAAGTTCTCGCTGAATGTCCTATAGCTTATGTGCCCAGAGAGATTGGCCAGTATGCCAGTATGCTTGCAGCCTCCCGCTCTGTAGGGGGGCGTTCTGCGCCACTAGCTTGCAAAAGAGAATCGGTTTGCGCGTTGTGCTAGTTTGGCACTTTTCTCCAAAAAAACGTGAATTTGACGTTTCTCGTCGACCCGATTCCGATTCATTATACTGTAAGCCGCTTATCTCCCGGAGGTCGCGTTAGATGCCCCGTAATGGAGCCTGTTAATGTTCTCGATCGATTGGTCAAACCGTAACCGTCGCCACTTCTTGAAAACCGGCGTCGCCACGGCAAGTGGTTTGACGGTGTTCGGAATGTCGGTGAATGGAAGTGCCGCCGAGTCGCCACAGTTGTTGCGCGGCAAATCGGTCGTGGTCCTGAATCTCCAGGGTGGGCCCACCCAGTTTGAGACGTTTGATCCAAAAATGACGGCGCCCAGAGAAATACGCAGCATTACCGGGGAGGTAGCCACGTCGATTCCGGGTGTCACTTTTGGAGGGACGCTTCCCCGTTTGGCTGCCCTGGCCCACAAAATGACGATTGTAAAGTCCTATCGCCACGGTATTTCCAGCCACGGTCCTGCTGCCAAGCACGTGATGGCAGGTGGCAATCCGACTGGCGCCATGATGGGAGCACTGTTTGCCAGGATCAGTGGCTTGACCAATGCCTCCACCGGCATGCCGCAGAACACGCTCGTGACGGCTCGCGCGATGGGCGACCAATACAAAGAACTCTACTACAACTCCGAGCGCGTGTCACAGACGGGCAGTTTGCCTGCGGCATATAAACCTTTTGATCCCAGCGCTGGTGGGGAAATTGTTGAGAACATGAAATTGCACCTGGAGGCGGCCAGGTTGGGTGATCGGCGAGGGTTGTTGCGCGAGCTGGATTTACTGCGCAAACAGACGGATTTGCAGTTTCGTGCGGCAGACCGTTTTCAGGACCAGGCGTTCAATGTGCTGGTGCGTGGTGTCGCAGATGCCTTTGATTTATCCAAGGAAGACCCACGTCTGCTGGAACGCTATGACACAGGGGCCATGAAACCGAGTGACGGTGCCAAGAAGCGAAATAGTTATGCCGAGATGTTCTCGCCGGTGGCGCTCGGACACCAGATGGTGTTGGCGCGGCGGCTCTGTGAGGCTGGTTGCGGCTTTGTTACGGTCACTTGTGGCGGGTGGGATATGCATGGTGGTGGAAAAGAATTTACGATGCGCGATGGAGTCGCTTCGTTGACACCTGCAGTTGATCGGGCGGTATCAGCATTTATTGAAGATGTTGATCGGCGTGGCCTGACGGACAAGATTTTGCTGGTCATTACCGGTGAGTTTGGAAGGACGCCGCGTATTAACAAGAATGGTGGTCGCGACCACTGGGGGAATCTTTGTACGCTGGCATTCGCTGGCGGCGGCCTGCAGATGGGGCAAGTCGTGGGGCGTTCCGACCGGATTGCAGGGGAACCTGCCTCCAAGCCGATTTCTAGTAGTGATGTGTTGGCAACGATCATGCATGTTTTGTTTGACATTGGCGAACTCCGGGTACGTACCGGAGCCCCGAGTGATGTTAAACAGGTATTAACTAGCGGGCAGCCGATTTCCGAACTGCTGTAGCGATGTCGTGCCGTGCCGGCCTAGCGTTATGAAGGTCGTCGGAGTGTGTGAGGCACTGTGTAGTGTGTGAGGCACTGTGTAGATATTGTCAGCAACGATCGAATGGCGCGAACGCCTGATGCAGCGCACCTGTTCTCTAGGCCGTTGAATGAATTGTCAGCCTGCTGTCCGTCTTCGTTTGCTGCTGCTGTTCGGGTTCATGGTCTGCATCGGCTTTAGTTGTCGGCGTGATGAAGACAGCCCAGAGTCAGTCGATCAGGTGAGCAAAGCGGAGGAGACGTTCGCCGGTCTGGCGACCGACAGGCAAAAGCTGATCTGGCAATATGAACACATTACCTTCGAGCTTGAGACCAAGTTCGGTCAGGCTTTCACCACGGCCTGGAAGAATCGCCAATCCGAGGAACTGCGGCGTTTCATGCGTGATGATCTGCACGCACTACTGGTGCCAGGGAAACAGCACCGCGTGGTGAATTCCTCCTGGTGGGATCACGAAGACTGGCAGCGGACAAATGATCGCGATCTCGAACGTGGTGACGCAGATGATCTGGTTGCTCGGTTGTTAGACTGGGCTGGTCGATTTCAGCGGATCGATCGGACGCGATTGCGTGTGTTGCAGATTCATCCAGATGCCAATGCCGTGTCCGGTAGCTGGGATTTGCTGCTTCAATTGACGGCTGCCGGAGTGGCTGTCGATGGCAAGCCACTGTCGTTTCTTGCCACGCATCGTGTGCATTGCAAGTTCGAGTCTGACCAGGAGATTGCAGCGGGTTGCATTCTCGCGCGCTGGAAAGACGAATCACTGTTTATACAACAGACCAGTCAGCGTTTGCTGGAAGAGCAGTCAGCAGAATGGGGCTTGCTGGATTTGAAGTTGCGTGACAATTGGACCACGCCTCGTACTCAAAATCAGACGTATGCGATGCAGCTTGCGGTGGAAGATTTTGATCGTGATGGCGATCTCGATATCGCTTTCTCCACGTTTCACGGACCGCAGCGTCTCTTGCAGTGTCAGGACAACAAGTTTGTGGATGTGACCCAGGAATTTGCACTTCCCGAGCAGCGTGTGGCTCGAGAACAAGTCGCCTTGGCTACCTGGTTTGATTTTGACAATGACGGTTATCCGGACTTGTTATTGGGAAGTCGTTTGTATCAGAACCTGAAGGGCAGTGGTTTTCAGGATGTTACTGAGCGTTCAGGCCTCAGCTTTGATTATCCAGTCATGGGATGTGCGGTGGCGGATTATGACTGTGATGGCAAATTGGATCTGTATGTGCTTAATCATTCTGATGCAACCAAAGGCCAGCAGCCGGGCTACTTGGATGACGAAGTGACCGGTGCGCCTAACCAACTCTGGCGCAACCAGGGAAACGGGCGGTTTATGGATGTGACCAGATTGGTTGGCAGTCTGGACACAGGGAATCGCCAGTCGTTTACTGCCGTGTGGTTTCACGCGGATCGAGATCGATTTCCAGATCTCTATGTCGTCAATGATTTCGGGAAGAACTTTCTGTTTGTGAGTGATGGCAAAGGTGGGCTGCGTGACGCGACCGATGTTGCTGGTGTAGGTTCGTTTGCCAATAGCATGGGGGCTGCGACAGGTGACATTGACGGGGACGGTCGAGCGGAAATTTATGTGGCCAACATGTTCTCAAAAATGGGGCGGCGCATCATCGCCCATGTATCTGAAGCGGATTATCCGGCAGGTGTTTATGCGCAAATTCAGGGTGCTTGCGCGGGTAATTTGTTATATGCACCGACGGACACCGACGGTGAATTTCGCGAGATCAGTCAGGACTTGAGAGTCAATCAGGTTGGCTGGGCGCATGGTCCTGTGCTGGCCGATTTTGATCGAGATGGATTTCTTGATATTTATGCGACGACCGGCTTTCAGAGTTTTGATCGTGGCAAACCGGATGGGTGAACTTGCCTTTGGCGGGCTGTCGTGACACAGCCTTTTAATCGTCTCTCGGTGATTGAGCCCCAAGGCGTCCTCGATGTGGAGGCCGGAGAGCTGTGGGTGAGCAATCCATGGGAGCTGATGTCGGAGGGCGTGAATCTGAGTGCATATGAACGCAATCGGCTGTTTTTCAATTACGAAGGGCGCGAATTCATTGATTTGTCCTATCAGTCAGGGGCGGATATTGACTCGGATTCCCGCTCTGCGATTGCGGCAGACTTTGATCGTGATGGGGATCTGGATTTGCTGGTTGCAAGCGTGGGGGGAGGGCCACTACGACTTTTCATGAATCAGATACCCAGCGACGGAAAATCAGTTCGAGTGCTGCTTGAGGGTACCAAGAGCAATCGCCAGGGCGTGGGCACCAGACTGCAAATTGAAGTTGGTAGCCGGCGAATTGTTCGTGATGTGTTTCCGGCGAATGGTTTAATGGGGCAGCATCCTACGGAGACAGTTATTGGTGTGGGCGCAGTGAACGAGATAGATCGTTTGCTTGTGCACTGGCCAAGTGGCCATACCCAGACATTTCAAAACGTACCGGTTGGTGGAATACTGCAAATTCGGGAAGACGCAGTGAATTATCAATCGCTCCCACGCTAGTGAAAGCGTGGTTGGAACGCTGCGTCTGCAGTTTGTCCGCGTCTGACATTACGGTGTTTCGGATTGTTGTCCGCTGACCGCAAAGTCGAGCAGGCAGCGAGCAGGTTCAAGCTCGCTGCGACGAATTGGAATATGTGGTGGGGCATCAATTCCGATCTGGATCGAGCTCCCTCGGATTTTGAGAATGCGGATTTGAATCCATTCACCGATCAGAATGGACTCGGTGTTTTTTCGCGTTAATACCAGCATCGGGTGTTCCTCTCTGTGATTGAGTGCTTTGGCCTGGGATTGAGTGCTTTGGGGTAGTCGCTTGGGGATGTGCCGGTGGCGCACTCACCTTTGGCTATCCAGGTCCGGGTTGTTTGTAGAGTGTCGCTGTGTCGTGTGACACGTTTGGTCACTTCGCGGCACAAAAGCTGCAGCACAAAAGATATAGCGCGGTGGTGCTGTTTGAATTTGTCTGCCGCGATGTTCAATCCAGACGTGAAGCAGCACAGCACGCGGTATCTGGGCTGCTAGCAGTTGTCGCGTTGCACGCGGTGTCACCACGATTTCACAAATCAGCCATCAGATTCCAATGCGTGCTTGAGTCGTTGCATGCCGGTTTCTGTGGAGATGCGGGTGCGATAACCGAAATCTTGTCGTGCGCGAGTAATATCAAAGAAATGGTTTGTTGCTAATTGGGCGGCTAGAAATCTTGTCATCCTTGGTTCACTATGGATGCCCGCAATTCGGTATGCGGTTTCAAGTACTGAACCAATTCGCCAAGCACTGGAGAGGGAAATCGATTTGTTGATTGGGGGTAAATTCGCGAGCGCCAAGATGTCGTTGATCCAGTCCCAGCAATTTACGGGTTCGCCTTGACTGATAAAGTAGGCTTGCCCGCAGACCGGCGCATTGGGCTGCAGTGCTGCGGCAGCCAGCACGTGGGCATCGGCTGCGTTTTCGACATAGATCATGTCAACCAGATTGCGCCCATTTCCGACACGGCGCAGTTTCCCCTGGCGAGCGCGTTCCAGTAGACGGGGAATGAGATGGCGATCGCGAGGTCCCCAAATCAAGTGTGGTCGCAAAGCGCAGGTGAGTAAGCCTTGCTGACCATTGGCAGCCAGGACTTTTTGTTCTGCAATCGCTTTGGAGTGTGGGTAGTGGCAGAGCCATTGGGATGGGTAGGGAACGGATTCGTCGACCCCATTCTGGTCTGTGCCATCGAATGTGACGCTGGGGCTGCTGGTATAAACCAATCTGGGAACCTGATTTTTCCAGCAGGCTTCAATAATGTTTTGCGTTCCGACGGTGTTGATCTCAAAGAAGGTCTTCCTGGGTCCCCAGATTCCAGCCACGCCCGCGGTATGAAAAACGATATCGCATCCCTCGCTGGCGTTGACAACGCGTTGTGCGTCGCGAATATCTCCCTGAATCGTTTCGACACCGAGTGAATTCAGCTCTTGATAGCTGCCGCGACAGAGACAACGTACGTGGTCTCCACGTGCTACCAGTTGTTCAGTCAGGTAGAGTCCCAGGAATCCGCCGCCACCGGTCACAAGTACACGCACATCGACTCCTTTTTGCTCTTTGACGATCCGATGTTTGCCAGGGCATCCCGGGTATTCAGCAGAAATCTTTCGAGAGCCTGCCTGCCACAGTGCTTCCAGTCAGGCAGCCGTCATTTACTATGCGGTGTCATTATCAATTGAGTGACACCACAGGCAAGCGGTGGCCCGTATTCAGCTAGATTCGTTGCGGTTTCTCTGGAGGTTTTGGAGCACCCTGGAAACAAAACCCAGCCAGGCAGGTTGAAGCACTTTACTCAACGGTTGCTCTGGAAGGCTGGGCACGCGGCTGACTGCCGGCCACTGTAACGACCCTGGTACGCATGCCGACGGGCTTTCGTGCAGGACGGTGGTTCTGCGTGCACAGCACGGGTTTTTGCGGCGACATCGATAGTAGGGCACGCCATTCAGCTCGAAACGGGTGTTTCGATGGCGGCACTGTGGATGCTGGCAGAAAAAACTCTATCTGGATCCACGCAGCAGCTCGCTGTATTGTGTGATCTGAACGCTTTTACGTTGTTTGCGTAGAAAATGAGTTGTTTTACTGTGCGTTTGCTCGGTTTGCGTCAAGCGGACAGAACGAATCTGTCTGTTGAACGCTCCGTTTTGCGGAGGGTCTTTCGTCGAACCTAATTCAGGAACCGGCTGGGCAGCGTTTGTTTTCCAGCTCTTTTGATGAAGGATTGCCGTACTGCTGTGAACCTGCCATCACGTAGCCAATCGCATCGCCTGCCCACGGAGACAGACGCGGTCCCGGGTGCCGGTATTGAGCACAGCCAGATGATGCGTCTGGTTGCGCTTGCCGTGTGCACCGCGCTACTAATGGCGACTCCGTTAGTGCCTGGCGAGGCTGTGCGTGATGGCCAGGGAATCTTGATCATCGCAGGTTGGTTTGTCCTTTTTGGCTGCTGGGTGGGCGCGGGTCTCCTGCAGTCCAGAATGCGCATTCGTTGGCGATGGATTGACACCGCTGTTTTGCTTTTTTTTGTGATATTTTCAATCAGTACAGTAATGGTTCACGGAGAAGGTAACGTTCGCTATGCGATCAACACGATGTGGTCGTGGAGTAGTATGGGAGTCTTGTATTTTGGGTTACGGCAATGGGTCTGTTCACCTCAATCGATGCGTGCGGTTTGCGCTGCGATGCTTGCTGTCAGTGTCTGTCTTTCTGCGCATGGATTGCACCAGTATTTTGTCAAATTGCCCGAGTTGAGGAGGAGCTACGAAGCGGATAAGCGAGGTGTTCTGGATGAGGTTGGGATTCACGAAGCGTTGAATTCCGCTGTCGTTCGAGAGTTCGAAGACCGCCTGCGGAGTAAAGAGCCTCTCGCAACCTTTGCGTTGACAAATTCACTAGCGGGATTCTTGACACCATGGCTCGTGATAGCTGTGGCTGTCCTGGTGGGTGGTTTTCGTGGTAGCCCATCCTGGCTGCACACGCTGGTCACGGCGGCAGTCTTGATTGTGGTGCTTTGCTGCCTGGTGTTGACCAAGAGTCGCGCTGCGTACATTGCATGCGGTATGGCAGTATGCCTGTTGGCACTGGTTATCGGGCACTACGGGAAACGTGTTGCCTGGCATCGAGTACTAGTGGGTGGTGGCGTACTGGGAGTCATTGTGACAGGAGCCATTGTTACACGCGGCCTGGATTGGCGCGTCGTGACGGAGTCGGTGAAAACGCTCCAATATCGACTGGAATATTGGGAAGCAACATTGGGAGTGATTTCAGCCAGACCTGTGTGGGGATGTGGTCCAGGGAATTTCCAGCAACATTATGCAGCACACAAATTGCCGCAAGCCAGTGAGACTATTGCTGATCCGCACAATTTTTTATTAGAGGTGTGGGCGATTTCGGGGACGATGGGGCTGGTCAGTCTGGCTGTCGTAGGGGGTAGCCTGGGCGCCCTGTGGCGGTGTCAGTTCAAAGAGTCCCGGCAGGGGGTGTCAGCCGATGCTCATTTGGACGCCGAGCCACTGTGGTGGGTCTATGCAGGATGTGCTTTGATGCCACTGGTGGTTCTGGCAGCCAGTGTTCTTTTTGGTAGCTTGCCAGATCCCAGTTTGTTATGGATCGGAATGCCTATCGGTGCTGTAGCACTGGTTCTCCAATATCGTTGGATTCAACGCGGTAACTTGGATCTGAAGTGGATTGCAATTGCCGGTTTTGCATTGTTGATGAATTTGCTGGCTGCGGGTGGGATTGGATTTTCAGGGGTCGCGCAAAACGCATGGGTTTTGCTAGCGTTTGTCGTAAATCAGCTTGATCTCCGTTTGCCATGGGAGCTTGGTCGGAAGCAGCAGTTGGCAATGTCACTAGTTGTTCTTTTCGTGGGAGGGTTGTTCTGGCAGAGTATGTATCGGCCGGTGACCCAATTCCAACCGTTTATGCTGGCTGCAGAGTACCATCGGCAAAAAGGGAATGAGCAGCAGGCGATCCGCTCTTTGAAAAGGGCCGCTCAGATCGATCCGTTAAGTGTCCTGCCCTGGAGGTTGTTAGCGAATCTCTACCAACGGACAAAAGACGCCAAGGCGATGGAAAATGCAATAGCGCAAACACTTCTCCGAGACCCTCAGTCGCATGCTTTGCACCATCAAATGGCAGAGCTTTGGTTACGTGATGGACGGCCCGAACGGGCCATGCCGCTATTGCAGACTGCCGTCAAGCTGTACCCCGCCAGTGGCATCAATCACGCTCAACTTGCTTGGGTTTGCCAGTTGACCGGAAATGTAATGACTGCCCAGAACCACGCCTCAATTGCTATTCAGCTGGACACGCTTAATCCACATGTGGAGCAGAAGCTTGAACATCAGGTACTCATTGGCTTGCGCGGCAGACGCGTGGATGACGCTCGGGCGATGATGCAGCGTTTGAGCAAGCCGCCGTTGCCGGACAGCTCGTTTCGTGTCCCTGTGGGCATCGGGAGAAATGAAGATCGGGAGGCGCTGCTCACGCAGTCCCAGTTGTCACGATATGGTGTGTTGCCCATGGCCGCGGTCGCGATTGGAGGTGCGGCAGGTCTGGAACGGTTCCAGCCCTTTGGCGACGGATTGCGTGTCGATTTATAACGAGGTGTGATCCTTTTCAGTTTGGGAGTTAATTTGATGCGCAGAGTTGTGGTCGTGTGTGTCGCAATATCTCTGGGAGGCGTCGGTGGCTGGTGGAGTGCTCGTAATCGTATTGCCTTCGTCGAGCGTCATGTGCTTGCACCAGCTGACGATGTTCTCCGCTCTCCCGAGTTAAATATCGTTGCGCCAGCTGATCTGGAAGAGGTCGTGTCTTCTGATCAGACACCGTCCGAAGAAGATCCAAAGATCGAGTTCGTGAATGGCAGCGAGCATCAGTTCGGCACCATGGAACGATTTGGCAGAAAACGCCATGTGTTCATCATCCGTAATACAGGGAAAGGACCCTTGGTATTAACTCCCCGTGGAACGACCTGTAAGTGCACGGTGTTCCAGGTCGATCCTCCGAAAGTTGCGCCAGGTGAACAAACCCGCGTGACGTTAGAGTGGGTTGCAGAAACACAAGAGGAGGAAACAAATTTCCGGCAGGAAGCGACAGTGGAAACGAATGTACCGGGCCAGACGTTCGTAAAACTGATCATTGACGGAAAGGTAACCAGCTCTTTGAAGGCGGTGCCAACATCAGTAAGCCTGGGTGATGTGGCCGTGGGAGCAGGCGCGCAGGCAACAGTTCAATTGTTTGCTTTTCGGCAGCCCGGCCTGGAAGTTTCTCAAGTGGATTTCGCGGATCAGGAGAGTGCATCATATTTCGACATCAAGATTGATCCACTGGCACAGGATGCGATTAAGGCCCAGGCTGCGGATCATGGCCTGGCAGTACGAATCGTGGTTAAACCTGGGCTGCCATTGGGCAAGCTGTCACAGCAGATCCTGCTGGAGATGCCTTTGGGTGACAAGCCGGTTTTCCAGATTCCCGTAAACGGCACGGTAGTTGGGGATATTGCGGTCCTGGGTCCGAAGCAATTTGACTCAGACCAGAATCGACTTGTGGTTGGTCGAGTTCGCCGGGCCGAAGGCGCAAAGATCACTCTGCAGGTTCTGGTCAAAGGGCCATATAAGTCGCAGACTCGTTTGAAAGTGCAGAGCATTGATCCTCCCGACGTATTGCGCGCCACGTTAGGTGAGAGCAAGGAGACCCGTAAGGGAGGGCCGCTGCTATTTCCGTTGAACCTGGAAATCCCCACCGATTCGCCCTCGGTCAATCACTTGGAGGGAGATCAAACGGATCCCGTGCGAGTTGTGATCGGTACCACGCATCCACACGCGAAACGGATTCAATTGTTGGTGGAGTTTGTCATTGAATAGGGTCGTTCGCGGACGGCAAAGGATTGAGTTGCCATGCAACGAGCAGAGAATCGCAAGTCAGCAGGTTGGCATTGGTTTTCCCTGTTGCCGCTGCTTCTTCTCTATGTGGGATGTCGAGAGTCCTCGCCGCGCACGCTGCCATCCAGTGGAGAGTCCCACAAGATTGGTGCCGATGCCGTATCGACCAGCAAAACAGATGCCTCTTCCTCTACGCAGGAATCTGCGAAAAGGCCGTCCGCCAACAACGCTGCGCCGCGGTTGTCTGCCACACTTTCTGCGGGGGCAAATGCGATACCGCGAGAGGCATTATTTGTCGATTGGCCCAAGCCAGAGTGGGTACTAATGATCACGGGACGCCAGCGAGGCTATGTTGAACCTTGTGGGTGTGCGGGCCTGGAGAATCAGAAGGGTGGCTTGATGCGACGCTGGACACTTTTCGAACAACTCGCAGCAGATGGATGGCCTGTGGTTCCCGTTGATTTGGGAAATCAAGTCAGGCGAATTGGTACGCAAGCTGAATTGAAATTTGATTACACGATCGACACGCTGGACCGAATGCATTATGCCGCAGTTGGTTTTGGCCCTGATGACTTGCGACTTTCCACCACCTATTTGGTTAAAGCAGTCACCGACGATGAATTTGAGCCGCGTCTATTTGCCAGCGCTAATGTGGCTCTGTTCGATTCATCTTTCGCGCGTCCGTACCGAATAACGACGGTCGCAGGTCGTCGGGTGGGAATTACTTCGGTGTTGGGAGTTGAGCATCAGCAGAAAATTGCCAGCACGGACGTTCTGATGAAGACGCCTGATCAGGGCCTCAGCGAAGTGTGGCCCAAGTTGGCAGCAGAAAAATGTGATGTTCATATTCTGCTGGCCTATACGTCACTGGAGGAATCGCGGCGTCTGGTGCGTGCATTTCCTCAATTTGATGTTGTCGTTACTGCCGGTGGAGCAGATGAACCGAACGACAATCTGGAAGTCGTCTCTGGAACAAAAAGCATCATGATTCAAACCGGCGGGAAAGGCATGTACGCGTTTGTTGTCGGTGTGTTTGATGATTCTCAGCATCCCTACCGGGCGCAACGAGTCCCGTTGGATGCCAGGTTCGTCGACGCGCCTCAAGTGTTGCGTGGTTTTCGAGACTATCAGATCCGGCTCAAGCAAATGGGATTACAGGGGTTGGGTCTGTTGAATGCGGAAGGTAAGGGAGTCAATCACCCGAGTGGGGCGACATTTCTGGGGGCGGTCAATTGCCGCGAATGTCATAAGGAGGAATACGAGATCTGGAAGAATGGTGCCGCAGGGCACGATGAGCCAGGTCCGCATGCTCACGCAACTCGGTCACTGCGCCAGCCGCCGGGTCGGTCAAGTATCGATCGGCTCGGTGATCCGGAGTGTCTTAGTTGCCATGTCACTGGATGGAATGCCCAGGAGTTTTTCCCTTATGCATCAGGTTTCATTAGTCAAGAACAGACGCCGGCACTGGTCGCCAACGGATGCGAAAACTGCCACGGACCAGGTTCTTTACATGTCGCTGCTGAACAGGCATCGGCTGTGGATGCGGAACGCGAGAGATTTCGTGTGCAGCTTCGGTTGACGTTGCCTGTTGCGGAACGATCTTGCCTGCAGTGTCATGACGCGGACAATAGTCCGGACTTTCATCATGCTGATGCGTTCCAAACTTACTGGAACCGCATCGCCCATTGACCCGGAGAAAGTGGATGCTGCTTCGCAGCCCCTGACGTGTTAAAGCACCGCTCTATTAAAGTCATGCAGGTCGGCATAGTGTTCGCGATAAGCCTGCGTCAACGCACGATCTGCGTTGAAGATGTGGACTAGTAGAGCGGCTCGCGCCCAGAGGCCGTTTCGGGCCTGATGGAAATACATGGCGCGTGGGTTTCCGTCGATCGTTGTAGGAATTTCTCCCGCGACACTGTCGCGTGGGAATGGATGCAGGATGGGGGCATACGATCGCATCTGTTCGACACGTTCGGGAGTCAAGCGAAAACGCGTCATGTCAGCTGAAGCAAAAAAGTCCTCGTCTTCCTGATTGTTATGTTCCTGCTGAATGCGCGTCATGTACAGGCAATCGATTTGGTGAAGAACTGGAATTCCATCAAGGCGTGCATCTAGTGAATTGATCTCTTCAAAGGGAACCCCTTGGTCGCGCAGTCGACTGAGCAGATCATCGCCGAGATGAAATTTGGGATGGTCGGGCGAGATGAACACCATTGACACGTTGTCGAATTTCATCAAGAGCTCGACCAGAGATCTTACTGTTCGACCACGTCCGAGATCTCCACAGAAAGCAAATGTCTTGTTCGAGACGTCTGCGGTAAGGTTGGGATATGCGTCACTGAGGACCTCAAACTGGGGTCGCGGTGTCCGTTTCTCGTCTGCAAACCGGAACGTTCGACGGATCGTATAGAGATCCAGTAACGCTTGGGTCGGGTGCTGGTCCGCACCGGATCCGGCGTTGATGATCGGAATGTTACGAGTGTTGAATTCCTGGTTTTCGAGTTCGTTCATCAGGTAAGCACAGCATTCCGCGAGATCTGGAATGCTACTACGCATGATGATCAGATCGAAGTAGCTACTAAACATACGAATGGAATCGAAACGTGATTCGCGTTTGACACCTTCGGATGATTCAGACGAAACGGCTGAGTCCCGTACTTGTTCCGTTCCAATTCCGAGGAGCCTGCATACGGCAGAAAAAGAGAGAAATGTACGCGTTGATGGTTGCGTGAAGTACATCATCGCTTGCAAGTGACAAAGCAGTTTACTCAGTTTACGGCGTCCTTCGGGGTCACTCGCGAGTTCGCGTACCATATCGGCCAGGTCACATAATTCTTCGAGTAAAGGACGCGTGAACTGCGTTGCCAGGATAACGTGTTTGAGTCTGCCGTCGCGTTCAAAGTCGATGATCTTTTTTCGCAACGGACGGTGCAGCAAAGGGCGGTATTCCTCCATTTCACGGACATTGATATCCTGGGTGTCCAGTGAATTTGCGACGGGCATTCGACGCATCCTGTTTGCAGAAATTGAGTAGGGGAGGTGGGTTCGGTCGCCGAGACAGAAGTTCGATCACCGAGACAGAAACAGTTCTCTGGCTGATGCGATCCCGAGTCCTTTGGAATCGGCAACCATTGTAGGCATCACTCGCCAATGTCGCCAATAAGACAAGCTGCGAGCAAGGGTCTGGTAACCGCCGTGGCGCCTCTGCGGCAGGTCACCATTAGTCGTGTGCGGTGCGTTGTAAATGAGCCGCGTGCGATCGCGACCGGCAGAATCCGGCTGACGATCAAGAATCGGCGAGCAGTCGGGTGCGGCGGGCGCGGCGTTCTGCTCGCAGTCGGGCGCGGCGTTTGGTTTCGCTTGGTTTCTCGTAGTGCTCTCTTCGGCGCATTTCTTTTTTGATGCCGCTGCGTTCGACCAGCTTACGGAAGCGGCGCACGGCCTCTTGAATGGTTTCACGGTCTCGGACGACTAATCGAACCATTCTGTCCCTATCGCGATACGAGCAAAAAAAAGAGATTTTTGGCGAGCTGGGGATCTTAACCCACTAAAGACGGGTGTGTCTAGATGCCTGAACAGGCATCACCTCCAGTTTTCCGGAGGTCCTTTCAGTAGTCGCCAGCGAACACGCGTAATTCACGGTGCGCTAGATTGCAGGGGTTGTTCGTAAGTGTTGTTATATAAGTATGTTGCGTCTTTTTGTTGCGGCGGGGGGTGAGATTCGTGGTCACCTGGTTCGGTCCGGTAGATCACGGTTTTTTCCTGGTAATGCTCGAGAATTTGCATGTGTAACTGGTGTCTTGTCTCGGCAATGACAGCCCGGCAAAGGGGGCGTTTTTGTCGGGAGCAGTTGCCAGAGATGTGCCAGGGTTCTGGGGGGCCGCCGGCACTGGTGGTGTACGTGACCCACTGGAGAAGGTGGCCAGGCGGCGAGGTAAAACGAACCCAGACAAGGCACACAAGTCCCGTAGTTCAGCGGTCGGTCCGGAGCGACGCCAATCGGCTCTGCGATGTTTGATTGACGTTGGAAATGGGACCCAGTACGCTGCCTCGACATGACTGAGCGATCCCGCCGGAGTAGACGTGAAGACGGTGAATCGTGAGCCAATGATCAAGTTTCAGAAAGGCAATGATGCGATGAACGATTTGGCAGTTCCGCAGGTTGAGGTGGCCAAACGCGATCTGTGTGGGCCCATGATTCCCGTTATCACGAATTTGCAATCTGATTTGTCGATTGACCACGCCGCAATTCGCGACAATGTTCAGACCGACAGGGATCGTGGCATCGTGGCCGGCCACGGCGTGTTTCTAGCTGGTGGTGCCGGTGGCGATTTTCCCATGCTAACGGTCGATGAGCGCAAGGCCGTGGCGCAGACGATTGTGCAGGCTGCCGACGGTCGAACACCCGTTCTCATAGGTGCTCAAGATACCAACCCCGATGTGTGTATCGACCTTGCCCGCTGGGCGGAAGAAATTGGCGCCTATGGCATCCAGCTGAGTCCAACGTATTATTACGCATCTTCTCCAGAGGATTGTTGGCGTTTGTTTGAAGCGGTGCACGATGCCACGGAACATCTGAGCATCATGATCTATAACACGCACTGGGAGGGGTATGATCTTTCAATAAGTGAAATTGAAAGATTGGCTGAATTGCCCCGCTGTGTTTCCTTGAAGTGGTCTTCTCCGAGTACCGCTGCGTATTTGCGAGTCTTGCACAAATTTTCTGATCGGTTTTCGATTGTCGATAACCAGGGTTTGCCAGTGATGAACCACTTGCTGGGTGGGACGGGATACATCACCCACCTGGCGACGCTTTGGCCTGAGCACGATTTGGAGGTTTGGAGTCTTCTCCAGGATATAGACTACGCAGCGGCCCAAACAAAGCTCGCGGCGGTTAATTGGCCCTGGCAAGATTTCCGAGAAAAAATGTGGGGACGAACTGCTGCCGAAAGTCCAGTCGTCAAGGCAGGTTTAGAATTGTTAGGTCGCCCGGGAGGACCTTGCCGAGGTCCCACGCGTGAGCTGACTGCGGAGGAACGCGACGAGTTGAGGCAGCTTTTGTTGTCGATCGGTGTACCAGGTATTGTTGCCTGAGGCGGCCAGCTAGTTGCTGGCAATGTCCTGTCAGTTACCCGTTCCAGAGCTGCGCGGTTTGCCAGGGATACCCCGCGCTGTCGGTTGCAATCCGTCGATCGCTCTTTGGACGTTAGCCCGTAGCGTCGCACCGCAAACGGGTCCTCGTGTTCATTCGGTTTCGCAGACAGTCAGCAGCCTGACTGATGGGGAACAGCCGAAGGCGATTTTCCTGGAGGCGTGTCAAACATACCCCTGTGAAACAAGAAGCGGAAGTGCATGGGAATCGAACCCACCAGCGACGCGGTTAACGCGCCGCCCAACGGTTTTGAAGACCGCGGCCGCCACCAGGCGTGCAAGCACTTCCTGATCAAAGCACCTGAAGACTAGGAGAGCTGGCAGTCCTTGCAGTTCGCCCGGTTTGAGGTTGCGTCGATAGGCTCGATCTTACTAGAACCGGTGCGACATCGAAACCGGTATGCCAGGCTTTGATTATCTCAAAACAGCGTGGCTCAACGGGCTACTTCGACTGAACGGGAGTTGAAATTGACTACAATAGGTTGTTGAACGGATTCCCTGTTGTGTAATTGCCATATCCGCTTGAAGCGATCTTGATTGCTGGCGCGATCGCAGGCGACATTGTGCGTGTGTTCGAAAAGCGGATTGGGTAATGTCAATGCAGAACTTTACAGGTGTTCTTTCTCGGCAGCAGTGCTCATTATGAAGAAACAGTTCGGTAAGCCGTGGTCTACTCTGGTTCTTGTCCGGGACTCCAGGTTGCGCTTTTGGGGCTGTGTGTTGATCGCCTGCTGTGGCTGTCAGCCACAGGCAACCGCGCCTGTGGCGCCTCTGCGGTTTGGTCCGAACCTGGTGGACGCAGATGCGCCCAAAGAGTTTTCCACCACAGCCACGGGATTGCAGTACCGGATTCTTCGCAAATCCGACCAGATCAGGCCAACCGTAGCAGGCATCGTGGTAGTTCACTATCGCGGACGCCTGTCCGATGGGACCGTGTTTGTTAACTCGTATGAAGGCGGCAAGCCTCAGCAAGTTGCGCTGGGTAAAACCATTCAAGGCTGGCAAGAGGGTTTGCAGTTAGTCGGTCGCGGCGGTTTGATTGAACTGGAAATTCCACCGAAGCTGGCGTACGGAGACGCAGGATTTGTGGATTTTTCTATTCCCCCCAATGCGGTTTTGCGTTATCGAATCGAGTTGATCGATGTGAAGTGATGCCGCAGAGTTTCAACAGTTCTGTTCGAGTCAGAGAGCTGTGCACATCTGTTGGGGCAAGGTGGCGTTTGCGGGTTGGCTGGATTGACAACCATGCTAGAATTTTTCTTCGGCCACCGTTGAGAAGATAGCAGAGTTTGTCTTCAGTTGACGGTTTTTGCATAGTGCTGTTGCTTTATTGATGACTGCAGGAGAGTCTCTATGTCTGATTATGTTCCCATGACACGTGATGCCTACGACAGAAAAAAGGCTGAAGTCAAGAGGATGGAACAGGATGAGGTGCCAAAGATCGCAGAGAAAATCGCAGCTGCCCGCGACGAAGGTGACTTGAAAGAAAACGCGGAATACCACGCCCAGCGAGAGGCGATGGGCTTGCTGCAGGCAAAGATCAATCAACTGAAAACACAGCTAGTACGCGCTCAGATTATCGACCCAACCCAGGTCCCCCGCGACGAAGTCGCGCTAGGTGCCACTGTCCTGGTCAAAGACCTGGATATCGATGATGAAGAGGAGTTTACATTGGTGGGGTCCGGCGATGAGGATTACGACCTTGGCAAGTATCTGATTACCAGTCCGATTGGTCAGGGACTGCTGGGAAAAAAGGTCGGAGATAAGGCGAAGATCGCAATTCCCAAAGGTGAGCTCAATCTCGAAGTCTTGGAGATCAAATACGATTTCTAGGTGGCATTTGAGCATTCCCACTCTTGAGGACAGCGAGAGGGGATAAATGCCGGGAGACGCATCAGGGCAGAAAGGAGATAGGGAGTTGGCCAATAGCTGGCCAGTTTCGCGTTGAATTACCGCCCTGGCAGGAAAGCATGCTGACATGCCTGTGACACGGAAGTTTTTGGGGATAGACCGTCCGGTTCTGGTATCGGCGACGTCCTGCCTTCTCGACTATTTCACGCGTGGCGACCAGGCCGATTTGTCCCAGGTTGTCGTCGTGGTTCCCGGGCGCCGTGCAGGCAGACGTTTGGTTGAACTTTTGGTCGACGAGGCCACCGAACGCCAGCTGACGTTGCTGCTTCCGGTGATCGAAACAGTGGGGCGATTGCCCGAGCGTTTATATGAACCCCAGCGACCTTTTGCCAGTGAACTCGTACAACGGTTGGTCTGGACAAACGCACTATTGCAGACACCTGATGAAGTTCGCGGCCGGATTATGCCGCACGCTCCGGACGTAGAGGATCATTCAAGCTGGCAGCAGCTTGCGGAAATGTTGCGCTGCCAGCATGTTGAATTGGCTGGTGAACAGCTGGATTTTGCGGCTGTCGCACGCCAGTTGGCTGGTGCCTCCAGTCACCGTGAATCCGCACGTTGGGAAGCGCTGGTCGAGGTCCAGGATCGATTTCATCGATTGCTTGATGAGCTGGATTTGTGGGACCGGCAGACGGCGCGGCTTGTCGCTATTCGTGAAGGTGAATGCCGTCTTGACCAAACGCTTTTTCTGGTTGGTACAGTTGATATCAATCGGACCACCAGGGCAATGTTGGAGCAGGTGGGGCAGCAGGTAACGGCATTGGTCTTTGCGCCCGAATGTTGGGCAGACCGTTTTGCTGGCGACGGCTGCTTGTTGCCTGATCCATGGTCCAATGTGAGGATTCCGATTGCGGAAGATCGTATTCATGTTGTCGGTGGTCCTGCGGATCAAGCGACTTGTATTGCTAACTGTGTGTCGCGTTTACAGGGGCGTTACCGAGCCGACGAATTAACGATAGGTCTGGCGGACGAACAGCTTGTTCAGCCTGTCCAACGACAATTGCAACGGTGCGGCGTTGCGGCGCGCTGGGGACCGGGTGGACCCTTGTCTGAATCTTCGCCGTACCGATTGCTAGAGGCTTTTTCGAATTATCTGGCAAGCCGCAGGTTTCAGGACTACGCAGCACTGGTGCGCCACCCAGATCTGTTCGACTGGTTATCAGCACAGGGGGCCACTGGCGATTGGCTTTCCCTGTTGGACCGATTTTACGAGGAACAGCTTCCTTATGAATTTGTTCCGCCACAACACGCCTCTGCGTCAGGTCGCGCAGATCGTAAACCTGGCGCAGCTGCGATGCCCGGTGTCGCTGCTGACTCCCTCTCCGAGCTGGATTTAGTCTGGTGCTTGACGGAGTCTTTGTTGAATCCGTTACGAAAATCACGAAGTGTGCACAGCTGGGCAGAAGTGCTGCTGGATTTACTGGCGTCGATTTATGCGGATTGTGCTTTCGATCGGCAGCTCACTAGTGACCGAATGAAGCTCCAGGCTTGCGAATCATTGCGTGACGCTTGCCTTGCTCTGGATGAGGTTCCGCGCGAGTTAGCACTCGAGGTATCTGCCGATCAAGCAATTACGTGGGTGCTGGAATCTGTCGGGTCGTCGATCGTTTCTTCCAGTGCAGAATCCGCAGTCGTCGAAATGCTGGGTTGGCTGGAATTGCCCATGGACGATGCTCCTGTGCTGGTCATTGCGGGAGTGAATGAAGGGAATGTGCCTGAGTCGGTCAATTCAGACCTCTTTCTCCCCAATTCGCTTCGGCAGCGTTTGGGACTGGTCGACAATACACAAAGATATGCGCGAGATGCTTATGCGATCAGCTTACTGCAGGCGGTCCGCGAAGAGTTGTTTGTGGTGCTGGGACGGCGAACCGCGACCTCTGATCCATTACTGCCTAGCCGTTTGTTATTTGCAGTAGACGACGACCAGATCGCACAACGTACCCTGGTCTGTTTTCAGGAAACCGAGCCGAAACGCATTGACGGACGGTTGTGTCCACCAGCGGATAGTATTGTTTCGATTTATCAGGTACCTCATCCGGCCCCGTTATCTGAACCCATTCAGGCATTACCAGTGACCGCATTCCGCTCGTATTTGACGTGTCCCTACAGGTTTTACCTGCGGCACGTACTCGGACTGACGTCGTTGGACGATTGTTCCGAGGAATTAGGTGCTGCTGCCTTTGGCACATTATTGCATGAAGTGTTGCGCCGTTTTGGGACTTCTTCCAGCCGTGACTCGATGGATGCCAAGGCGATACAAGAAATGCTTGAGGGAGCACTGGAGGAAATTTGGGGAGAGCGTTTTGGGCGGAACACGCGCGCTGCGGTTAATGTCCAATTGGAACAGATGCGAGTTCGATTGCGCGCATTTGCGCCTCAGCAGGCGGCCTGGGCTGCCAAGGGGTGGCGGATTGACTATGTCGAGTCGCCCCAAGACAAGCTGGTCTCTTCCATTGAAGTGGATGGCCAGGGATTTGGTTTGTTGGGGCGTATTGATCGAGTTGACGTACATGTGGAAACGGGGCAACGCATTGTTTTTGACTACAAGTCGGGCGATCGCGCACTGAACCCTGATCGCACGCACCGACAAGCCGGACAGTGGGTCGATTTGCAGTTGCCCTTGTACCGGTATCTGGCCAGCAGTCTTGGGTTTAACGACCCGGTGCAGTTGGGTTTTATTCTGTTGCCGAAAGACACGTCGACAGCCAGTTTTTCGTTGGCAGAATGGTCTGAGGCCGAACTAAACGAGGCGTATCACGTCGCCCACGACATAATACGCAAGGTGCGCGATGAAGCGTTCTGGCCACCCTCTGACGGAATGCCAGGTTACGATGAATTTCCAGAGATCTGCGGTGGCTCACTGTCGCCATCTGCCGGTCTGACGGAGTGACTTACTCGTCGCGCAGGATTTCCCTGGCCGCGTTCCGCCCACAGCTACCCATGACACCACCTCCGGGATGGCTGGCAGCTCCGCACAAGTACAGTCCTCTGACAGGTGTCCGATGGTCGGCCCATCCAGGTACGGGCCTCATCCAAAATAATTGATCGAGCGGCATGGCTCCTTGCATGATGTTGCCACCGGTGAGGCCGAATGTGCGCTCCAGGTCGAGTGGACTCAATACCTGACGGTGTTCGATTGCCTCTGGAAGATTTGGCGCATACCGCGCCAGTAAATCGATACAACGATCGGCAAAATCCTCTTTGATATCATCCCAGTGTTGCCGATCGAGTTCGTAAGGCGCGTATTGAACGAACATCGACATGACGTGTTTGCCCGGCGGGGCTACGGTGGAATCGACGGCAGATGGTAATGTGATTTCAAGTACAGGTTCGGTGCTGGGCCACCCGTACTTGGCATCGTCAAAGGCTCGTTCGATATAGTCCAGGGTTGGAGCGATGTGGATTGTGCCCCGGTGGTGCGGCTGCACCTCGGTTCCGGGTGCGGCGGTAAAGTCAGGTAGCTCACTGAGCGCGATGTTGATCTTCGCCGAAGCTGAAGAGTAATCGATGCGTGCCACACTATGACGAAAGTCGTCGGGCAGTTCATGTGCTGCGATAAGTCGCTCAAAGGTGACGTGGGCGTCCAGATTTGAGGCTACTACAGGGGCGGTCAGCACACGTTTATCTGCTAACGCGACACCTTGTACACGTCCCTTTTCACAGAAAATCTGCGCGACTTCTGCTTCACGCCTGATTTCAACACCCAATCCCAGACAGGCTTTCTCTAACGCGTCTGCCAGGCCTCCCATGCCGCCCTGTACATAGCCCCAGATTCCCCGCTCGCCGCCAGCTTCGCCCATTACGTGGTGCAATAATACAGAGCCGGTGCCCGGGTACGAGGGGGACGCAAAGGCACCGATAATGGCATCGGTTGCCAGTGTGGCACGCAAGACTTCGGATTCAAACCAGCGACTCAAGAAGGGCCGAGCTGCGCCGGTCAGTAAATTAATCGCCTCGGGAAGGTCTTCTCCCAAATCGCTGATCGATTGGTACAACTCCCACATTTTCTTTGTGTCTCGCAACCGTTTGGCAACGCTGATTTTGCGGCGCGCTTTGGGTAACGGGAGAGGGTCAGGTGCTGTCTGGTCGAAGAGTGGTTCCAGGCATTGTGCCACGTTTTTCAGCAGTGTTTCATAACGTGGATAGGCCTCTGCGTCACGTTTGCTGAAACGAGCGATTTCTCGGCACGTAGCTTCCTGGTCGGGCCCCATCAGTAGACTGCGGCCGTCCAAAAGTGGGGTGAAAGACGACGGATTTCTCGGCAGCACTCGCAAGCCATACTGTTTGAGTTTGAGGTCGGCCATAATTTCCGGCCGAAACAAGCTGATGACATAGGCAGCCGTTGAAATTCGATAGCCTGGCCAGAGTTCCTCCGTTGTCGCGCAACCGCCAAGCACATGGCGGCGTTCGAGGACGCAGACCGATTTGCCGGATTTCGCGAGATAGGCAGCAGCTACCAGACCGTTGTGGCCACCGCCGACAATGATGCAGTCGTATTGTGTTCCTGAATTCATGGGACGCTGATTCTAGTAGTTTGTCCGGTACCGCAAAAGCCGTCAGCACTTTTCGCACAGCGACAAGTGGGGATTTGCAGTGACTCGTCCACCCGGCATCACCCAGAATTCGACCGCGCGAACGACCCCTATCGCGACAGAGTGACGTGCTCAGTGCAGCATCTATGATCGATCATGGGTACCACTGGGCGCCAGTTCGTCCCACGCCGCAGCAATGGCGGGTTCTCCGTGGCAAGGTGCCTGGCACACGTTATTTTCGCAGATGTATGCAGTAATTTGATCTGCCAGCGTTGTTTTTCCCTGGCAGAGTGTTTCCAGTGCGGCTGCAGGTGCTGTGGAGGGGTCGTAACAGATCAGAATTCGATTGGGAAAGAAGCGTCGCCACAGGTTTGTGCGCAGAGTGGTCATTCCTGGCGAGCCATGCTGGCCAGCAAGCACAATTTCATAAAAAGGATGAGAAGCTAGATCGGCTGACAGTAGCAGTTGGCCACAGGCCTGTGGTGTTTGAGTCATCACGCCAGATGCCAATGAAAGTATCTGTTGTGTCGCTCTCAGATGTCGTTGTTCGCCGCTGATTGCACCCAGGCGAAGCAGCGCAGTTGCCAACATACCGTTACTGCTGGGGACACTGGCGTCGTGGATTTCAATGTTACGGGTGATTACGGTTTCATGGTCGTCTGACGTGTAAAAGAAACCGCCGCCTTCGGTGTCTACAAAATGCAAGTGAACGACATCCGCTAGTCGCAGGGCTTCGTCCAGCCACCGCGTGTCTTGGGTTGTCTCATAGAGTGTTGTTAACGCCTGGATGAGATAACTGTAGTCATCGAGATAGGCATCCAATTTCGCCTCACCTTGGCACCACGAATGGAGCAGGCGTCCGTCGGCGCGTCGTACAGAGTGTAACAGGAACTCAGCTGCGCGTTTCGCGCAACCGTGGTAACGCTCGTTGGCGAATACGGCAGCGGCCCTTGCCATTGCGTCGATCATCAGCCCATTCCAGCTGGTCAGGATTTTGTTGTCGCGCGATGGCCGAGTCCTTTGGTCACGGACAGCCAGCAGCGACTTGCGATCCTGTGTCAACTCCACTTCCAGTTGTACAGGGTCCATGCCCAATGTGTCGGCCCATTGAGCGATGGTCTTATGTCGTTGAAGGATATTCTGCCCTTCGAAGTTTCCGGTTTCCGTGACATCATAGATGCGACAAAAACGCTCTCCACGGTAGGACCCGAGAATGCGGTGTACTTCATCTGGCCGCCATAAATAGAACTTCCCTTCGACGCCCTCGCTGTCCGCGTCTTCGCTACTGTAGAATCCTCCTTGTTCGTCGGTCATGTAGTCCATAACGTACGTTAGTGTCTCATGGACGATTCGCGCGTCGTTCGCGTCTCCCGTCGCCAGGTACCCATCCAGGTACGTGTTGACTAGTAAAGCGTTGTCGTACAGCATTTTTTCGAAGTGCGGGACGCGCCACTGATCGTCAACTGAGTAACGTGCAAATCCACCACCGAGATGATCGTAGATCCCACCGCTGGCCATGCGGTCGAGGCTTAGACGTACCATGTCTTTCCAGGCGGTATGTCCACTACGGTGCCAGGCCCGCAGAAGCAATTGCAGGTCCATGGTGCGTGGAAATTTAGGTGCCTTGCCAAAACCGCCGTTGGTGAAATCAAAAGCCTTTTCCAGGCTGCGAGCTGCAGTTGCTACCAGATTTGAATTCAACTCTACACCGGGTTCTGACACCTGGCAGGCTTGCCGCACGTGTGCGGTTATATGCTGTGCTTGTTCGGTGATCTGCGGTCGCTTGTTTTTCCAGGCATCGATGATCGCTTCGAGAATACAGTTAAATCCCGGCATTCCGCGTTGGGATCTGGGCGGCCAGTAAGTGCCACCGAAAAACGGTTCTAGTGCAGGAGTCAGGAACACGGACATGGGCCAGCCGCCACGCCCCGTCAGCAATTGCACGGCGTTCATGTAGATCTGGTCCAGGTCGGGACGTTCTTCCCGATCGACTTTGATACACACAAAGTGCGCGTTCAGTTGTTGGCTAATTTCCAGATTCTCGAAACTCTCTTCCTCCATCACGTGACACCAGTGACAGGCGGAGTAACCGATAGACAGGAAGATTGGCCTATCGGTACGACGAGACTGTTCCAGTGCTGGTGCTCCCCAGGGATACCAGTTGACTGGATTATTGAGGTGCTGCCGCAGGTAGGGACTGGTTTCCGCGGCCAGGTGATTTGGCATGCAGCTCTGTCTCCGGAAATCGTCGCAAAGGAATCACGGATGTGAACCCCTCTGGCGTTGGTACCCCTTGATGACAGGGGCTACGTGCTCACGATCCTGCAGATCGATTGAAGTCCTATGGCGGCGCCGTTGGAGTCTTATTGGTAAGACTGTTCATTGCCCGGAAAGTTTCCAGTGCGGACTTCCTGGCAGTATTCTTCAATTGCCAATCTCGCAGTATTCCTGAGGTTGGCGAATTGCCGAACAAATCGTGGGGCGTAGCCACTGGTCAAACCGAGCATGTCGTGTGTTACCAGAACTTGCCCGTCGCAACCGTTCCCCGCTCCAATACCGATGGTCGGAATCCGAATTTGCTCCGTGATTTCCCTGGCGACCTCGACGGGCAAACATTCCAGGACTACGGCAAAAGCACCAGCATCCTGAGCAGCTTGTGCGTCACGCAGGAGCGTCTCTCGATCCCGCTGAACTCGGTATCCACCCATTTGATGGATGCTCTGGGGACGCAAGCCTACGTGTGCCATCACTGGGATTCCAATATCGACTAGTGAAGAGACGATCGCGGCCTGGCCGGCGTTGCCTTCGAGCTTCACCGCCTGACACCCCGTTTGTTTGAGAATCCGACCGGCGTTGGCAATCGCTTGTTCAATACCCGTGTGATAGGAAAGAAAAGGCATATCTACCACAACCAAAGCATGTTCGACCGCGCGACAAACGATTTCTGCGTGGTAGATAATCTCATCCAAGGTTACAGGGATTGTCGTTTCGCGGCCCTGGACGACGTTCGCCAAACTGTCCCCGACCAGAATTGCGTCGACGCCAGATTGGTCCAAGAGTTGTGCCGTGGGAAAGTCATAGGCCGTCAGCATGCAGAGTTTCTGCTCTGATGACTTGCGCTCGGCAAATGCGGGAACCGTAATACGGGAAGGACTTGCCATCGCCATGTGACTCGGGGATTACATTGATTAGTTAGTCAATTCAGACCTTGACCCCAATTGTGACGCTGCCCGCTAGTGCTGGCAACCGCTCCTCAATGCGGAGGCCACTCGTCCATCGGCGTTAAGTCGCTGGCACCGCGGCTCTGCCAAACGGGGCGCTATTGCAGTGCGTTGTTCCGTGCAGGTAACAGCTGCTCCAGCGACCCTTTCTGCTCGCTTGTTAGTTCGCTCTGGGGGGATGGAAAAACACGGTGACTAAAGTTGCGTCAACACCAGATCATCTTCCAGGGAACGGTGCGGAGCGATTTTTAACTGGCTGAGCTCGTCGTGGTAGATGCGAACTGCCTCGGCGGGTTCCAGTTCGTCGTCGGCGATGCCCCGCAACAACTTTACGAATGTCAGTTGATGTTCGGAATGATTGATTTTGCGGCCAAACAGCGCGGCCCGCGCCCCGTATTTCTTGGCTTCCCAGAGCATCCGAAAAGCATCGTGGGTCGTGCCGGATGAACCTCCCAGAATTCCCACCACCAGGCTGGGGTCATAATGCACAAGCTGTTCCATGGCGCGAGGACCGAAGTAGGGCATTTTCAGGAATTTTGGCCGGCTGGCAGATGGAACCCCGGCGAGAGATCGTGCGATGCAGTCATTGACAAAGCGCGCGGTGTCTTCGATTGGTCGCTGCGGTGCATTGGGAGCGAATACTTCCAGGAAATGGTGGAAATTCTTGGATTCGGCTTCGATGCGGAATGCGCGATAGGCTTCCAGAGCTTGACGATCTAACGCCGCGTCGTGATTAAAGGTGATTGAATAGAGTCCCAGGTTGGCACCTTGTGTTCGCGTCTCAGGGGTAGCGGACAATTGGCCGCACTGCGCGTGTTCGATGGTTGTCGTACGAAATGGCAGAGAGGGTTGCTCGGTGTAAGTCCCACTGAGGCCCAGCCAAATATCAGTCGTATCGTTAGCACGAATTGCGGGTGTCACCCCACTTTCTTCAAAGAGGCGTTCATGAATCGCGAGTTGTTCGCTGGTACTCACGCTCATCAGCATAATGTCCACGAGACCTTGTTTGACGATGTCTCGCATGGACTGTCGATAATCGTTCAGGGATCGAAAACGCTCCTCCGATGAAGCTGTTCCGGGCGCTGGGCCAGGAGCGGCGACACCGAATCCCATGTCGCCGTCCTTGGCGTCTGCCAGGATGAAGTCACGACAGGCAGCGTCTTCGTGTATTCGCTTGAGTTTCAGGTCAAACGTTTTTTGCATCTGTGTTTCCTGTAAGTGAAACGCATTTGAGGCGGTTGGAATGTGGCATCATAGTCGGCAGAATCTTAGTACAAAAGTGCCTGGGGGGATGCGGTGTGTGGTCGCGTGTACCTGGAGGTTCGTCGAGAAGATCAATCGGGAGTCGCGCTGAAATGAAATCCAGCGACTGTGTAGTGATGGGAGAAGCGTGCGTGGACTTGATTTTGCGGCCTCTACCGCTGGATCGGCCACTTCTGGATTCGGCGACGCACCACATTGAACCGATGCGCCCGGTCACTGGGGGAATTGTGCCCAATGCCGGGATCGCGATGTCTCGGTTGGGAACACGCGTTACAGCGTTTTGCGTCCTGGGTGATGACGCTTGGGGGAAGTTCTTGGCCGCACAGCTTGAAAAAGAGGGAGTGGAAACAAGTGCGATTGAGATTTCTAGCCAGAGTGCTACGACCGCGACCGCGGTGCTGGTTGCAGAAGATGGGACCCATACCTTTGCATTTCACGCTGGCGCGTCGCAAGAAATCAATCGTCAGATGTGTTTCGATCGATTAGATCTTTTCGCACACTCACGCATTGCCTTGCTAGGGTACTACCACCTGCTTCCCAATCTGGAGACAGATCTTCCAGAAGTACTGGAAGCGATCCGAGGTGTTGGTTGCAAGACGGCCTTGGACACTGCTAATGGAGGTGGAAGACTGCAACCTCTCGATAAAATCTTGCCGTGGCTCGACTACTATATCCCCAGTTTCGTAGAGGGGCAGCAACAAACGGGGTGTCGCGATCCTCAGGAGATGATACGTGCCTATCGGCAGTATGCGCCCTCCGCAGTCCTGGGAATCAAGCTGGGTGCGGATGGAGTTTTGCTCAGCCCTTCCAAGGAGACCTTCCTCGACGTTCCTGCGATTAATCCTCCCGGACCAGTAGTAGACACCACAGGTGCGGGAGATGCATTCCTGGCGGGGTTGATTTCCGGCATAATTCGAGAACTCGACTTGCTGGCAGCTGCTCGGGTCGGGACAGCTGCTGGGGCGTGTTGTGTAACGGGGCGCGGCGGTTCTGAAGCGGTGTGCGACTGGGACCAGGCAACACATTTGCTGGAACGCTGATTGCCTGGAGAAACGGCCTGTGAAGCACAGTCGTCGTCGTGTGAGCTGGCTCCGGGTGCCTGCAGCGGCTATTCTTAAAGGGGCCTCGCGCGCCTCTCTGTTGCATCCAGTCGGCAACGAATGGATGTCGTTTCCGGAATTTCAGCAGTGGCAGGACCGACCGATGACCAGCACCAATCGAGCGTGGGTGGTTTGTGTACTACTGAACTTTTTTCTGGTGGGCAGCCTGCCGGCACAGCAGGCCAAGAAAAAGGGGCCCAAGAAAGAAAACACCAAAGGTACTGGTGTGGTTCAGGATCTGGGGCCGGGTTGGGTTTTGGTGACGGATAAAGATGAGAAAAAGCTGTACGTCAAAGCGCCTCAAACTGTCGAAGACTTTTCCTTTGTTGCCAAGGCGGATGCCAGTTGGTTGCGGCCTGGCATGATTGTGAGTTTCACTTCTCGGTTCAAGGCGATCAAGAAAAACGGCCAGGTAGTCAAGGCGATTAAGCCATTGCGTGAATTGATGGTCGTGACGCCGACCAAAGAAAAACCTATCGGTGCGAAGCCTGAGAAACGACTGGGCGGGAGAGATTTGTTTGCGCCGCCGACCAAGACAACGAAGAAAAAGAAGGCACAGCTGGGACCGGTTTACGAAGTAGTCGGTCGCCTGGTGAAGTTTCGCGGAGGCAAGATGACGTTGGCCTGCGGAAGATATGAAGTGCAGGCGGATTTAGTCGAGGGTGCCAAGGTCGCAGTCAAGATTGCAGATGTCCGGTGGGTGCGTCAGGGAGACCGGGTTTCTTTTCAGGGGTGGTACTACCCCAAACAACCCGATCGCATTGTCGCCAGGACAATGACGATTCAAGCGGTTGAGCCGCTCGCGGGGAACCGAAAAACGGTTTCTCAAAAGAAGCGCAAGGCCACCAGGAAAAAAACGGCAAAGCCTGCGGAGAAAACAGTTCCTGAAAGGTGAGGCTAGCCGAAGCCGGGCAAGATTAGTTGTCCTCCGACGGTTTACATCATTGCCAAAGGGATTCTGCTGCTGCGGTGCCGGCACTGGCAGAGACTGGGCGCGTTTAGTTGCCCCACACATTTTTGTCGAAAGTTCAAATCATGATGATTCATTTTACCTGTCCGCATTGTCGCAATTCGTCAGACATTGATGAGAAGTACGCTGGGCAAACTGGACCGTGCCGATCCTGCGGTGAGACGATCACGATCCCTGGACCTGCTGCCGACAATTTTGCTCCCACCAGCTCGGTGCCCCCTGCTGCCAGGAGTGGCTTGGGGATCGGTTTGATTGTTGTGTCCGTGGTGGGGGTGGCGGGCTTGTGTATCGTGGGAGTGCTGGCGGCACTCCTGCTTCCCGCGGTTGGCGCTGCACGTGGCGCTGCGCAGCGTGTCCAATGCAGTAATCACCTCAAACAGATCGCACTCGCCTTCCACAATTACCACGATGTCTATGGTACATTGCCACCGGCCTATATCGAGGATCAGGACGGTCGGCCCCAACACAGCTGGCGCGTTCTGATTCTTCCTTTCCTCGAGCATCAGGATCTGTACGACAGGTATCGCTTCGACGAGCCGTGGGACAGTCTGCACAACCGTCAGGTCACGGCGGAGATGATCCCAGTTTATTCTTGTCCTTCGACAGACCAGCCGGGGACGGATACGAACTATATGTTGATCACCGGAAAGAACACGCTGTTTGACGGTCAGCAGACGGTCAAATTTAGTGAAATTACGGACGGTACCTCGAACACGATCCTGGCCGTCGAAGTGCGGGGAAAGGGCGTGCATTGGGCGCGACCCGTCGACCTGGATACAGCCAGCGTCCCGCTTTGGATGGAGTCTGGTGGTGGCATCGATAGCCAACACCCCGGCGGTGCGAACGTCGCCTTTGCTGACGGTGCGGTCCGCTTTCTTCGGTTTGATGCCAATACGGAATCGCAAGTACGGGACCAGGTGACGCCTCGTGGCGGAGAAATTGTTTCGCCGACGAATCGCTAGAGAATTGTGCGGGTGCGTTGACCCTGAAAAGCCAGCCTTACTATACTCCACGTTGGCCAGACAGGCCGGTGGGGACTCTAGTCAGGAAGCGTTGTATACGCAAAGTGCCGTGTCATTGGGTTTCCAGCTGCCAGGAGTCGGACGCCCATTGCGAATCAACGTGGCAGGGGCCAGATGCCTTGCTCGGAGATTGACTTATTTCACCTTTGCATGCCGTGCTGATGCGGTGTGCAGGTCTTGAGAGGACGGATCATGGTGACGGTACCTGCCCGCGCGGCAATCAACGATGAAATTACCCAGTGTATCGGTCAGACGCCATTAGTGAAGCTTCGTCGTGTTACCGAGGGCTGTGGGGCGACTGTGTTAGCCAAGCTCGAGAACATGAATCCTCTCTGGAGTGTCAAGGACCGACTGGGGCGGGCTTTGATTGATGCCGCCGAAGAAGCCGGGCGCATCAAGGAAAACACGATCATCATTGAACCCACCAGTGGGAATACCGGAATCGCGCTGGCCTATATATGCGCCGCACGTGGTTACAAGTTGCATGTGACGATGCCCGAAAGCATGACGCTAGAGCGTCGCAGGTTATTGAAGGCGCTAGGTGCCGAGATCATTCTGACTCCCGCTGCCGAGGGTATGCCTGGAGCGGTTCGCAAGGCTGAAGAAATCGCTGCCGCCGACCCCGAAACTTACTTTGTGCCCCAGCAATTCAAGAACCCGGCAAACCCGGAGATTCACCGTCAGACAACGGCAGAGGAAATTTGGAAGGACACGGATGGACAGATTGATGTGTTCGTCGGTGGGGTAGGGACCGGTGGTACGATCACCGGAGTCGCAGAAGTCATCAAAGCCCGGAAGCCGACCTTTCAGGCGATTGCGGTTGAGCCGGCCAATAGCCCGGTGATTACCCAGCAGCGGGGAGGCGAAAATCTCCAGCCAGGCAAACACACGATACAAGGAATTGGTGCTGGTTTTGTACCTGATATCCTGAATGTTGATATTCTCGATGACGTCGTTCAGGTCCAAGATGACGACGCGGCGGAAACGGCGCGTCAAATGGCACGCCGTGAAGGAATTTTTTGTGGAATCAGTAGTGGAGCCGCTGCCTGGGCGGCATTGCAGGTTGCTCGTCGCTCTGAAAACGAGGGAAAGCTGATCGTAGTGGTGCTTCCCGACATTGGCGAGCGTTACCTGTCGACCCAGCTTTATCCGGAATAGGTATTCCACGGTCCTGACCGCAGGCTGCCGAGTCATTAACTTGCAGGTGGGCAGTCTTCTACGATCCTCTCTGTTGTAATCGCGGTGTTCATACGGCGATGATGTGCGATGTCTGAATTTGACTTGCCCGAGTTTCGGCCTGCTATTTCCGCCAATGGTGAGACGACCGAGTTCCAGGTACAGCCGGCCAGCCGTGTATTGCGCTTGCCGCCTTATATGTTTGGCCGCATTAACCAGCTGCTATATGAAAAGCGCAAGCTAGGTCGGGACGTGATCGATTTGGGGATGGGGAATCCCAGCGATCCTCCCGACCCAATGGTCATCGAAAAATTGGCCGAGGCGGTGCAGGATCCCCGGAACCATAGTTACAGCCGGTCGAACGGGATTGCCAACTTGCGTCGGGAAGTGGCCGGCAAATATTTCAAACGTTATGGGGTGCGGCTGGATCCGGAACAACAGGTGCTCGTGAGCCTAGGGTCCAAAGAGGGTTTCAGCCATATGTGTTTGGCGATGATGGGACCCGGTGATACGGCGATTGTGCCTGCGCCCTACTTTCCTGTTCATCTGTACGCCGTGGCGTTGGCCTCGGGCAACGTGATTGCCCTGGAGGTCTCAGACAGCGAGAAGTTACTTTCCAACATCGCTTATACGTGCCAACATCTCTATCCCAAGCCCAAACTTGTCATTCTCAACTATCCCCACAATCCATCGACGGTAACGGTAACGCAGGAATTTTTTACCGAAATGGTACAGCTTGCTCGGCGGTATGAGTTTCTCGTGATCAGCGATTTCGCCTATGCCGATGTTGGCTTCGATGGTTATCAGCCACCAAGTTTCCTGGCTTCCCCTGGAGCCTGTGACGTGGGGGTTGAATTTACGACCATGAGCAAGGGGTACAACATGGCGGGGTGGCGAGTGGGATTTTGCTGCGGCAATGCCGAGATGATTCGGGCGCTCAGCGTCATCAAAGGATACTACGATTACGGAATGTTTCAGGCGGTGCAAATTGCTTCCATCGTGGCTTTGCGACACTGTGATGCTGCAGTCGAAGCGCAGGCAGCTTTGTACCAACGCAGGCGTGATGTTTTGGTGGATGGACTACGGCGATCAGGCTGGTCTGTCGAGTCGCCTCAAGCCGGCATGTTCGTATGGGCGAAAATTCCTGAGGCCTGGACAGCACGCATGTCGACGATGGATTTGGGGATGCACTTACTCGAAGCGGGCGATGTGGCCGTCAGTCCGGGGAGCGGTTTTGGCCCTGCAGGTGAGGGCTATGTGCGGATGGCGCTGGTCGAAAATGAGAATCGACTCCGTCAAGCGATCCGGCAGATGGGACGCTGTTTGAGCGCGCCGTCGCAGGCTTCCCCACAGACAGACTGATGACGTGGCCTATGGGCTGGAGAGCTGTTTCCAGAGGCTTTCATCGCACCGTTGTGAACACTGAGGTCTAACACTGAGGTCTGGTGATCAGGCGTGCCCGGCAGGAAGCCTCTCACAGGGTTTTCAGACCTGCCGTCAGTGAATCCGTGATGTGTTGCGTCGATTCGATGCCAAGCGAAAGACGGATGGTGCCACCTCCAATACCCAGCACCTCCCGCTGCACGCCAGAGAGTCCTCGATGGCTGGTTGACTCAGGGTGGCTCAGCGTGGTGATTGTTTCTCCCAAAGACGGGCAGAAAGGCAAGGCCTGGGTGGATTGAATGAAGCGTTCTGCCGCTGCCCGTCCACCTTTGAGGTGAAAGGTGACGACTGTGCCAAATTGGCCATGGAACTGTTGTTTGGCCAATGTGTGTTGCGGGTGATTCTCAAGTCCCGGATAGTCAACTTGTTCGATCCCGGCTTGGTGATTTAACCACTGTGAGATGTGCATTGCGGATTCGCAGGCGCGCGCAATTCGCAAAGGGAGGGTGGCCAGTCCCCGCGCAGCCAGCCAACAGTCAAAAGGCCCGCTGGCCAGACCCCAGATCGAAACGGCGGCAGTGACATCTTGCCAGTTCGATTGGTTACTGCATAACAGACCCAACATCACATCGCTGTGGCCGTTCATCATTTTGCTGACACTTTCCATTACCAGGTCAGCACCCAGCTCCAGAGGTCGACAGAGAACGGGACTTGCGAATGTATTATCGACCAGAAGTTGCGCTCCGTGTTCGTGCGCTAACTTTGCCAGTGATGTGAGGTTGGCCACTTTAAGGCGGGGATTGGAAATCGTTTCGACCACGATGAGCCGCGTTTCAGATCGGCAGGATGCCGCGACCGACTCGAGTTGACATGGGTCAAACAGTGTATGATCGATTCCTAATCTTGAGCATTGTTCGGTTAACAATTGCAGACTGCGTCCGTACAACTCTCGGCTGACCAGTACGTGATCACCGGCCTTGAGTCGAGAAAGTACGGCAGCAGACAACGCGGCCATCCCTGAGGATGTGATGACCGCGTGTTGCGCGCCATGTAACTGGCAACACTTAGAAGCCAGCGCTGCGGCGTTGGGATGCGCGTCTCGTTGATAGACATAACCGGCGACGTTCCCTTCGAGCATCTGTTCGGCTTGCTCGAGTGAATCGCATTGCCATACCGACGTTGGGTAGATTGGCATCGCCAACGGCCGAGTCAGCGTGACCGGCATCGCGTCGGGTTGTGGACATTGGTCTTCGGGGTGTCCGTGCATGATTAAACTCCGCGCGTGAACCTGACAAGTATTTCGGATGCGTGTTGAGGAAGTGTGAATTATTGGCCGGGCGTGACGCTGGGGCTACCGTGTCGCTATGCTGTGTCCTGAACGGTAACACCAGGAAACACTTTTTTGTTGAGCGATAAATCTTGATGCCGACCCCGAATGACACTCAGTCAATTGCTGCCGAGACGGCCTCTGGGCCACGGCGGCAATTGTCGTTGCTCGACAGCACTTGCATCATCGTTGGGATCATTATCGGCTCAGGAATCTACGAGTTAACCCCCCTGATCGCCAGCAATGTGTCGAGCCCCGGGATGCTGTTGGGGGTCTGGTTGTCTGGTGGAGTCGTCGCCTTCGCAGGGGCGCTTTGTTATGCGGAACTGGCCACTGCCTATCCCCGTTCCGGGGGTGATTATGTATTTTTGTCACGAGCCTATGGCAGTCGCTTTGCATTCTTGTTTGCCTGGGCTGAGTTCTGGATCGTACGCCCCGGCAACATCGGCATGATATCCTACGTCTTTGGCCGTTATGCCCAGCAGATCTGGCCGTTAGAGAGTGTTGTCAGCGAAGAAGTTGCCATTACGGGATTTGCTTGTACGGCGATTGTCCTGTTGAGCGCGATGAATCTCTGGGGGATCCGCGCTGGCACACGCACCCAAAACACACTCACAGTCCTCAAGGTGCTGGGTCTGTTAGGTATCTGTGTGTTGGGACTGTCAACCGTGGGTTTGCGGCCGGATGAAAATGTGGCGTCCACCACGGCTTCAGCTTCGCAAGCCAATTTCCCGATGGCCTTGTTGTTTGTGTTGTTTTGTTTCGGTGGTTGGAATGAGATGTCGTACGTGGCGGCCGAGGTACGTAATCCGGAAGCGAATATTGTCCGCGCGTTACTGCTGGGCACCTGTTCGACGCTGCTGGTCTATTTGGTAGTGAACCTGGCTTTTCTGAAATCAATGGGGTTGCCGGGCATGACAGCTTCCGCCGCGCTGGCCACCGATGTGGTCCGTCCGCGGCTGGGAGAGTACGCGGCCCGTGCCATCAGTTTGTTGATTTGTCTGACCTGTTTAGGAGCCATTAATGGCATGCTGTTTACCGGTTCCCGGATCTACTATGCGGTGGGTACCGAGCATGCCTGGTTTTCCTGGCTGGGGCGGTGGCAGCATCGTTTCGGCGGACCTGTGCGTGCCCTGCTGTTGCAATCGTTCGGTACTTTGGCGCTGGTGATTACGGCTTCTGCCATCAGCCCAGGGGGAGGGTTTGAGACCTTATTCCTGTTCTCGGCTCCAGTCTATTGGGGGTTTGCGATTTTCGTAGCGCTGGCTTTGTTTATTCTGCGTATTCGCAATCCGAATTCGGCGCACGTACATCGGGTCTGGCTGTTTCCCATTCCACCGTTGATTTTCCTGGGCAGCGCGTGCTACCTCGCTTATTCGGGTTTGACTTATGCGATCGCGCACGAAGAGCTTCGCCTCTCGCTGTGGGCCGTTGCGATTCTGGTGGTCGGAGCAGTTGTGGCGTTCGGAAAGCCCATCGATCAGTCGGCGGATCCGGGGGCATAACAGATTGCACCACTGGACTTCCCCGGCTGGTACGTTAGTCGGTACTAATCGTGACAGTTTCCATACGATCACCTTGTTCGATCGCGTCCACGACATCCTGCCCTGTTACCACGCGGCCGAATACAGAGTGTTTACCGTCCAGGTGTGGAGTGGCGACGTGGGTAATGAAAAATTGGGACCCATTGGTATTGGGGCCCGCGTTGGCCATGGAAAGCACACCGGGCCCATCGTGTCGTAGTTCAGCGTCAAATTCATCGGCGAACTTGTAGCCAGGCCCTCCCATGCCGGTTCCGTCTGGGCAGCCTCCCTGGATCATAAAATCGGGGATCACACGATGGAAGGTGAGGCCGTTGTAGTAGCCTTTTTCAGCCAGGTCGACGAAATTCTTGACAGTATTTGGTGTCTTGTCCTGATGAAGTTCCAGGACGATGTCACCTCGGCTGGTTTGGATTGTCGCAGTTGTCATGAAAAACTCCTTTTGGATATCAAAGATCGAGTTGACAGAAAATCAAGGGGTCGGAGGCGCGGTAGGGCGCGCTGAATTCTTTTGCTGGGGCAAGGTTTCCGTGATTTGTTGGTTAGCAGCATGCGGGTCAGCTTCTCCTGGCGGTGTCCGTGTGGGGCGTCGGCCGGCTGTGGTGGTAACGAGTCCGTCTTCGATGTGCACGATCCATTGCGCCAAGCGTTCCGCCTCTTGTTGACTGTGTGTCACATGGAGAATCGTGACGCCCGTCTGCTGTTGGACGTCTTCCAGGAGTTTACACATCTGGTCGTGAGTATTGTCGTCCAAGGCGCTGAGTGGTTCATCCAGCAGGAGCGTTGCGGGATGAAAGCTCAACGCCCGGCCCAGAGCGACGCGTTGCCGCTCACCACCGCTGAGCCCATGGATCTGTCGTTTGAGTAATGGCGTGATTTCCAGCATCGCTGCCAGCTCGTCGACACGTTTCTGCATCAGGTGGCGGTCTTGATTGCGGATTTGTAGTGCGAAGGAAAGATTCTGGGCAACGCTCATCGTGTTGAAGAGTGCGCCATCCTGGGGCATGTAACCCACGTTTCGATCCCGCGGATGTAACGTAGTTACATCTCTCTCGCTGAGCGTGATTTGACCAGATTCCACTTGCTTGAGACCAGCGACGGCCTCCAGGACAGTCGTTTTGCCGCAGCCGGTTTTTCCCATCAGGACGCAGTACTCGCCCGTGGGCACTTGGAAGCTGACATTTTCCAGTCGGAAGTCTCCGGCCTGGAGTGTGACATGGTTAATGTGAATCAAGGTTAGGTCAGCAGTTGGAAAGTGAGCAATTGGGTGAAGATTGACCTGATGCAAGCCAACAGGGTGGGAAGAGGCCAGCTCAAATCGTGGCGCGATTACCCCAGAGACGAGCAATGATGAGTACGATCATAGCCCCGGTAACCATGATCAGCGATACCGCCACGGCTGCGGCCGTATCTCCTACGTTCATTTCCAGGAAAATCGTGGTCGAAAGCACCTCCGTTTTCATTCGTGTTGCACCTGCGAAAATCAGCAATGGGCCGAATTCCCCCAGTGCTCGTGCCCAAGCCAATGTGGTTGCGGTCAGGATACCTCTGCGCGCCTCGGGAAGTACTACTCTTGTGAATGCTTGAAAGCGGGTGCAGCCGAGAGTCATCGCGACTTCTTCCCGCCGTGAGTCAATTTGGTCGAATGTGGCACGCATGGTGCGGACGGCAAACGCTGCCGCAACCATCGTCTGTGCCAGTACAACCGCCGGTATTTCATAGACTACGCGATCATGCAATTCCCGTGGCACAAATTGAAACAAGATGAGCAAACTCAGCCCCACGACTAGCGGTGGCAAGACGATGGGGATGTCGACGATTGCGTCGATCAGGTTGTGGCCGGGGAACTGATAGCGGGAGAGCAGGTACCCGATCGGAATCGCTACCCAGAGGGAAAGAATTGCTGTGATTGTGCAACTGATCAGGCTGAGCTTGATGGCGTAGCGAATTTCAGGTTTGCTTAAGGCATCGGTCAGAGGGTTGTAGGCCAGCCGTGACAAGAGTGGGTAGTCTTTTTCCCAATCGGCGCGCGCGCGTCCAAGCCAAAGGTACTTGATTCTCGAGACGAACCCGCCATGTGGTAATGCCAATTCAAGACCGCTCACATTCTCGATACCGGACTGATTCTCATCGGTGGCGGAAAGTTCCAGCATGGTGTCGTTGGTGCCGCCTTGGATCTCTCGTGACCCAATCACCTGTCCATCCGCATCGAGAAAACGGGCAGTTGCCACAGTATCTACAGGGATCCGAGAAAGCTCGAGCAAAGTGAGTTCGACTGGCTCTGCCCATTGGAAGACAAGCCTTGCTTGCGGGCCTTGGAATACACTGGGCCGGCTCGCCGCGGAATTGATTTCTGCAATTCCTAGCATTGGGGTGGAGAAGCGTGTTGCGGGAGAACTATCCAATGTCTCATTTGCGGGCGGCAAATACTCAAAAATGGTCGCCGGGTATTGCTTGCTATGGGTTCGAATCGTCAATCCACGTCGGTCGTACTGAGTCGTGACGTTGTCACCGTGATGCAGCAAGCGGCCGGCGTCGTCCCACAGAAACTCAATGTTCGACATCTTGATTTGTTTGTGGACGACCAGGTACAGCAAATCAGCCGCCAACATGCCCACAATCAGAAAGATGTAGGTTGCTCCCAGGACGGCCAGGCCTATGAGAAACGGGCGGTCGGAAGAGGCGCGGGACATATTTGGTTCGGCCATAGCTCCAGCAGTTTCTGTTGGGCGTTTCTGGGCCGACGCTAATTGCTGGCCTGGGGAGTAAGACGCCAGCGGAACCCGGCTTCTTCGAACTGCCTGCGAGAAGCCGCGACGGTTTCGAAGAGGCGTTGAGATAACTGTTTGAATTGACTTTTGCGAGCGACACTAAACGGTTGGATCGCCTTGGCCAACTTGGATTGGATTGGAACAATCTCAATTTTGTCGAGATTAGACGATGCGTCCGTGCGATAGACGAGCGCAGCGTCTGCCGATGCGGAAGTGACAGCTGGCAATAGCATCGCGGACGAGGGCGTTTGCGCTTTGATGTTGGTTTTCAGCATTTGCTCATAAAGTCCGGCATCCTGGAGTAAACGTCGACTCAGCACGCCGATCGTACATTCGCGCGGCTCACCGATTGCGACTCGGATTCCTTCGTTGGCCAGATCTTTGAGCTTGTGGATATTCTTGGGATTCCCTTTTTGGACGCAAATCACAATATCGGTTTCTGACACGTGAATCCCGGGTTCGAAGAGTTCCTTTACGGCGTCGAGGTAATACACATCACAGGCCATATACGTGTCTGGAAACCCGCTGCCCTCGGTTTCCAGTATCGTCTTCATTTGTGCTGTAAGGATTCCGCAACCATTGTAAATGGTGTTAACTTTGACGCCTTCCCGAGATTCAAAGGCTTGAATGACTGGCTCTAGTGCCCGGCGGTTGACCGAACCTGCGAAGAAAGTCAGTTCTGGTTTATGGGCCCAGGCATCGCCGTTGACGACACGAAAGCCTTTTTCTCGAAAAATTCGTAATCCTTTGTCACGTGCAGCTGCATAGCGGGCAAAGTGCAGTGCGGCTGTTGGCTTCTTCGTTGAGGTGAGCACTCCCATTTGAACCCGTGCATCGCCAGCATCAAGTTCAGGAGTGGCAACTTGTTTGAGTTCGGTGTATTGAGCTGCCGTGGCGTCCCAGATGACGCCGGCATCAACACTTCCCAGTTTGATGTCATTTGCGACTTCGTTGACCGTTGGTTTGAAAACACCGTTTTCGGTGACATTTTTGTTAACACGTTCCCAATGCCCCGATCGCGTAAGCAGACGCCGGACTTTTTTGCCAATTGCAGCCGCGCCGGGATTACCTAAACACACACGATGCTGTGGCGACGTCAGGTCTTCTATTGATTTGACACTGGTATTCTCTTTGAGTACTGCGATTACTGGTTTCATATTTGCCAGGTCGAACACCTCATTCATCAGGCCACTGTCCACCGCCTGCTGGATATAGCTCGAGTCACCCGCCAGATAGAGGTCCCCGATATCGGCAACCTTGATTTGGCTGAGCAGTGTATTGGAGCCGCCGTACTGCAACTGCACATTGACGCCAAATTCACGTTTGTATTGGCTGGCTATTTCTTCCATTGGATAACGCATTCCGGCGGCGCAATAGATGAAGAGTTCATCTATCGGGCCTCCTGCAGCCGGAAGTGTGGGATCACCTGGTAATTCGTCGCGAGACCGGAGTAGCCAGGCGAGGCCAGAGACGACGATCAAAGATCCCAGAATGAAGACGACAGCCGGAGCTGCTCGGCCAGCGCGTTGGCGGGTGGATTGCATAGAGCAGCCCTTCATCGGAGTGCTTGGCTTGGTCTGAGCGCGATGAGCACGGCACAGCTTGGCGCGGACTGTAGTACTGCTGCGCCTATATACTAGGTCTTCATTAGAGGTATTTTCTACAAGGTGTCCAGAGGTCAAGAGCTACTGTTGTCACCTGCGTGGGCAGGTGAACGGAAAGGTGTAAAGAGCGGTACCCCCTCGGAAGGGTGGTTGCGAGTTGCGGCGCGTGTTGGCCTTTTGGCTCCGAAAATTAACCTGCCACGGATTTGCTGCCCCCTGGGATGCAGGAATATGCTTGTCATAATGGGCTCTTGATGTGATAATTTTCTGATCGACCAATCCGAACCACCCGGTCGCAAGACCTTGGTGACGGGGCTGGATGATTTGATATAACCCAGGCGGTTTGCCTCATACCATTGAGTTAGAAGGAAGGGATCCACGATGCGACTTTTTTCCGCCACGGCTTGGTTAGCAACCGTGTTGTTGTCCGCTCAAGCGTTAGTTGCTGCAGAGTCACAACCGGAACCACCTGGTCTTCCGGATCCAGGAAAACTTCAGTCGCTGGAGATTATCACCGGTCGCGCCACAGACGGGAAGTTTGTCCTGGCAGGTCGCGATTCGAGTCAGCAGCTCATTATTTCGGGTAGTTACGATAGCGGTCAAAAGCGTGATTTGACTCGCGATGTGACGTACGCCGTAAAGCCCGAGGGTATTGTCGACATCGATGTGACCGGTCATGTGGTGCCGATTAAAGAAGGTGAGGCCGAACTTTCGGTGAAATCGGAAGGAGGGGCTGAGGCCTCGATTAAGGTTCAAGTCACGAACATAGAGCAGGATTTGGCGGTCAATTTCCCCAACGAAGTTGTGCCGATCTTCACCAAATACGGTTGCAATAGCGGAGGTTGCCACGGCAAATCGAGCGGGCAGAATGGTTTCCGTCTGTCTTTGTTGGGTTTCGAGCCGACCGAGGATTTCGAGTTTCTTGTCAAGGAAGGACGGGGCAGACGCCTGTTTCCCGCTGATCCTGATCGTAGCCTCTTGATTGAAAAGGCCGTTGCCCGGGTGCCGCATGGTGGTGGCCAGCGTATTTCCAACGGTTCACCAGCACATCGCATTCTCCGCCGCTGGATTCAACAAGGAATGCCCTACGGCAATGACGATGACCCGATTGTCAATCGTTTAGAGGTTTTTCCGGAAGAGCGTTTGATGGGGCGAGATAAAGATCAGCAAGTTATCTCAGTAGCACATTATTCAGACGGCTCGACGCGCGATGTCACCAGGATGACCCAGTTTGATTCGAATGACACCGAATTTGCTGAAGTCAGCGTCACAGGTCTGGTGACGACGGCGAAGTTAACCGGTAGTGTGGCCGTGATGGCACGCTACCAAGGTTATGTTGACGTATTTCGCTCTACGGTGCCGCTGGGCGTTCCGGTGGAGAACTTGCCGCCCGAAAAGAACTTTGTTGATCAACTTGTTTTCGCCAAGCTGAAGGCGCTTGGATTGCCTGCCTCGACGGTTGCCGGTGACGCAACATTCTTGCGGCGGATCACGATTGACATTGCTGGCCGTTTGCCCTCCCAGGCTGAGGCCGAGCAGTTTCTCAATGACCAGGATCCTGCGAAACGTGACAAGTTGATTACCGCTCTGTTGGACAGTACCGACTACGCGGATTACTTCGCGAACAAGTGGAACGCGATTTTGCGTAACAAGCGTCGTCGCGCCGAAGATCGTTCGGCCACATTTGCCTTCTACGACTGGATTCGTGACAGCTTCTATCACAACAAGCCGTACGATGTGTTTGTTCGGGAGATCGTCGCTTCTACGGGCGCGCCTGCCAAGAATCCCCCCGTTGCCTGGTATCGCGAAGTCAAGGATCAGTCAGCGCAGGTTGAAGATACCGCACAGCTGTTCCTGGGGTTGCGAATTCAGTGTGCACGCTGTCACCATCACCCATTTGAAGTCTGGAGCCAGCAGGACTACTACGGCTTTGCTGCCTTTTTCTCTCGCGTGGGCCGTAAGAAGTCTGATTTTCCTGGGTTCGATCGCATTTTCCACAATCGTGGAGTGGCGCAATCTCAGAACCCGAAGACCAAGCAGAATGTCAAGCCGACCGGTCTGGGGACTCCGACGCTCGACATACCTCAGGATGAAGACCCTCGCCAGTATCTGGCAGATTGGTTAGCCGATCCCGAAAATCGATTCTTCGCTTACGCCCTGGTTAATCGCTATTGGAAACACTTCTTTGGGCGGGGTCTGGTTGATCCGGAGGATGACATGCGGGTGACGAACCCGGCGACGCATCCCAAATTGCTTGATGCGTTGGCGCGCGATTTCATCACGCACAAGTTTGATTTGAAGCATTTGGTGCGAACGATTTGTAGTTCCAGTGTTTATCAGCTGTCCGCGGAGCCGAACGAGTGGAATCGCGATGACAAGCAGAACTACTCGCGTTATTTTCCCAAGCGGTTGAATGCCGAGGTTTTGCTTGATTCGATCAATCAGGTTGCTGGAACGAGTACTGGATTTGGTGGCCTGCCGGGTGGTACTCGGGCGGTTCAGTTGAAGGACAACGGTTTCAGCTCCTATTTCCTGACCGTTTTTGGGCGTCCTGAGTCCTCGAGTGCTTGCGAGTGTGAGAGGTCCTCGGAAGCTAATTTGGCGCAGAGTCTGCACCTGTTGAATTCGAGCGAAATTCAGGGCAAGTTAACTGACGGCAATGGCCGAGCCGCCAAGATGGCTAAGGACGCAGACCGTGGGCATCAGGCAAAGGTCCGCGAGCTCTATCTGCTGGCCTTCGCCCGCGAGCCAACGTCCGAGGAATCTGAAATCGCCACAAAGCATATTGAGAAGCACCAGGAAAAACCTCAGGTTGCCTACGAGGACATTGTCTGGGCTTTGATCAACACGAAGGAATTTCTCTTTAATCACTAGTGGTCATCGAGAGTGCCTCGCGTAACGCCCGGGTGCAGTGGTGTATTCGGCGTGCGCATGGACAGGATGTTCGTGGTAATGCGGATGCCAGAAATGGTACGTGACTGGCGTCCTTAGATTACAATTGAGTTGTAAGCCGGACAGGAGTCGGGCGTGCCGCTGTCAGTTCCTCCTCTGTGTGGATCATTGTGGCGTTCCCCTTGGGCTCTACCGGGTCGGATGGTAGTTGAGTGAGTGGCAACGCGAAGTGGCGTCCGGAGGACCGGGCGGACACTGTGCTTGTTTCCGATAGAAGGAATCATTTCGAATGACGAAAATCCAAAATTGCGCATCATGGTGGTCGCTGGCTCTGGTGGCTGCGTTAGCCCTGGTGGCGTCTGGCCAGCTTCCGCTTACCGAATTGACGACCATCTATCCGCTGGGTGCCAAGCCAGGTGCCACGTTGGAAGTGACCGTCGGCGGTGGCAATCAAGACGATCTCACGGCACTCGAATTTTCGCACCCAGGTATCAAAGCCACGCAAAAGACGAACCCTCCGGCCGAGTTCTATAAAGACGCTGTGCCCGTTAACAACGTGTTTACTGTTACGGTAGCTGCTGACGTTCCACCAGGAATCTATGATGCCCGTGTCCGCGGCAGATTCGGGGCGTCAAATCCGCGGTCGTTTGTCGTTGGCTCGTATGAGGAACTGATGGACGATGGATCGAACGCGACGCTGGAAACCGCCAAGGAAGTCGCCATAGGGACGACTGTGACTGGGCGCGCCGACGCGAATGTCGTGAATTATTTCAAGGTTGCCTTGAAGGCGGGGCAGCGAGTCATATTCGACTGCCTGGCCAAACGTGTCGATTCCAAGCTGGATGGGACGCTTGTGCTGTACGACTCGGCCGGCAAAGAGCTGCTTCGTGTCCGCGATAGCATCGGCAAGGACCCCTTGATCGACTTTGTCGCTCCAGCGGACGGTACCTTTACCGTCGGTTTGCACGACCACATCTATGGTGGTGGTGCTGAGCTGTTCTATCGCTTGTCTATCCATGCAGGCGCACACGTGGACTATGTCTTTCCGCCCGCTGGCCTGCCAGGATCGAATGGGGAATACACGCTCTACGGTCGTAACCTGCCTGGTGGTGAGGTTGTCGAAGGTTTGACGTCGGACGGCCAGCCGCTACAGCAACTGAAAGTCAAGATTCCGTTGCCAGGGCAACAGCAGAGTGAAGACAGCCTGGGGGCCGGATCGCCGTTGGCTCCCGCAGGGATTTTGCTCAACGGATACGACTATCGGTATGCCCAGCTTAATCCGATTCGGATTGGATTTGCTGCGGCGCCTGTCACTATCGAGCAAGAGCCCAATGACGTTGCAGGCAAGGCGCAGAAAGTGGTAGTTCCCTGTGAAATCGCGGGTCGTTTCTATCCGCAGAGAGATATTGACTGGGTTGAATTTGAGGCGAAAAAGGGCGCCGTCTATCGGGTTGATTTGATCTCGCACCGGTTGGGTCTCGAGACAGACGCAGATCTGCTAGTTCAGCGCGTCACCAAGAACGATAAGGGTGAGGAGCAGGTTGCTGATGTGACATACGTGGACGACGTCGACAATCGAAATGGCAGGATTGGCGGTGATTTTGACTATTCAACCAATGACCCTTCGTATCGATTTGCCGTGCCGGAGGATGGAGTCTATCGCATCAAGATTCGTGACAGTTTAGGGACCGCCCGGACTGACGGACGCTACATTTATAGGCTGCAGATTCGTAGCGAGGTTCCGGATTTTCGTCTGATCGCCAACGCGCGGCAGTTGAAGGTCGCCAACGCCAATACCGTGTCTTATTACTCGCCTGTTTTGCGAAAAGGCGGTACTGCGCTGATGGAGTTGGTGGCTGTCCGTCAGGATGGGTTTGGTGGTGAAATTGAGATTGCCGTCGAAGGTCTTCCTGAGGGTGTTGAGTGTGCTGGCGCGACGCTTCCCAGTAACGCATCGTCTGTTTGGCTGGTCTTCAAGGCGCAGGAAGACGTCAAGGACTGGATGGGACCGATTAGGATTGTCGGCAAAGCGAAGGTCGGCGACCGCGATGTGGCTCGTTACGCGCGGATCATTTCAGTTGTTTGGAATACAGGGAACCGTACTACGCAGCCCGCCTATTTTCGGGTCATGCGTGATCTTGTGCTCTCTGTGACATCGCGTGAGACGTATCCAGCGCTTGTGCAAGTTGGTGACGGGAAGCCACTGGAGACGTCGCGAGGTGGCAAAATTGATGTGCCGATCAAAGTAGCAAGGCGGTTAGGGTTCGGAGAAAAGTTCAAATTGATTGCCCAGAACGTCCCGGGTGAAGTAAAGCCCGGCGACTTGGAGATCAATGGCGATAAGAGTGAAGGAACCTTAGCGGTACATATTACGAATGCGAAGGCAAAGGTCGGCCTGTATAACTTCTACCTGCGGTCGGACACCAAGGTGAAAATCCCGCGCAACGCGGATGCTGTGGCCCGCGCTGAAGCGGATCAGAAACTGATTGTTGCCGCCGTGGCGCAGGTGGCGGAAGAGCTGAAAGCTGCGAAGGCGGAGTTGGATGCAGCAGCCAAGACGGCCGGTGAAGCCGCCAAGTTGGCTAAAGACGGCGCGGACGAGGCGAAGAAAAAAGCCGCTGACGCGGAAGAGGTTCGCAAGAAAGCCGAAGCCAAGCACAAGGAAGTCGAAGAGAAGAATAAACGTGTCCAGGCAGCCAAGACGGCCGCCGACAAAAAGGTTGCCGATGTCAAGAAGGCGAACGAGCCCAAGGACTTGAATTTTGCCATTTTCTCGACGCCCATCCAACTCCGAGTTGTCGACACACCTCTGAAAATTGCGGCCAGCAATGCCGTCGTGAAGGCGGCGGCGAAAATCGAAGTGCCCGTTTCGTTGGAACGGCTCTATGGATTTGCGGACGCCGTGGAGATTACCGTCGAGTTTCCCAAGGGGGTGACGGGTTTGGCTGTTGAGAAGCTTTCGATTGCCAAAGATCAGAAAGAGGCCAAGTTGCAAGTCGCTGCGACGGACAAGGCACCGGTTGGCGACCATTCGATTACGATCAGGGCCAAGGCCAAATTCAATAACATCGACGTCCAGGCATCACAGCAGATCGTCCTTAAGGTCGAAGCGGCTGCAGAGAAATAGTACCACGGTAATATGCGATCGATTGCCTGCGTTGGACGTTGTTCCAGGGTTTAGGGGTCGTATCGAACCCACAGCAATCATCAACAATATCTCCATCCAGATCTCCCATCCAGAAGGTCCATTGTTATGCGTCGTTATACGATGTTCTCCAGCTCAGTCTTGGGATCCGTATTCCTGGGGCTCGTCCTGAACACGGTCGTTTTTGCTGAAGATGAAAAGCCGACCGCCATCGAAGAGATCAAGCGGACCGATGCTGTCGACTTTGAGAAGGAGATCCTGCCGATTTTCCGCCGGAATTGCCTGGCGTGCCACAACAGTACAGAGGCGGAGAGTGACCTCGTGCTGGAAACGCCCGCCAGCATCCTCAAGGGGGGGAGTGATGGGCCGTCGGTCGTCGCGGGCAAAGGTGCTGATAGCCTTTTGTTGAAGCTGGCAGCGCGGCAGCAAGAGTCATTTATGCCCCCGGACGACAACACAGTTGGTGCTAAAAGTCTCAGTCCCCAGGAGCTTGGACTAATCAAGCTCTGGATCGATCAGGGTGCGAAGGGTGAAGTAAAAGGAATTTCCGGGGCACCCGACTGGCAACCCCTCCCAGCTGGAGTGAACCCCATCTACAGCGTGACCATTTCGCCCGACGGACAGTATGTCGCCGCCGGCCGTGCGAATCAGGTGTTCATTTACCACGCACCGAGCAAGCGAGAAGTTGGGCGTCTCACGGATCCGACGTTATTGAATTCGGAAATTTACGATCGGCCAGGCGTCGCGTTCTTTGATGTTGTCCAGTCGTTAGGATTTAGCCCGGATGGGCAATACCTGGCAGCAGGCGGGTACCGAACGGTCAAGATTTTTCGACGTCCGCGGAATGTCCAGCGACATGCGCTTGATAAATTAGAGAGCGCTGCGCATATCATTGCCACAAGTGCAGACGGTCGTTGGGTCGCTTTTGGTTTGGACAACGGCAAGGTGCGATTGTCGGACCTGGCAACAGGCCGTGTTTCGGTATCACTTTCCGGCCACACGGCTGCCGTGAAAGCATTGGCGTTCTCGGCCGATGGTTCCAAGTTGGTCTCAGGGTCGGCCGATAAAACGGTACTTGTGTGGAACGTGCAGAAGTTTGCCCAGGATGGTCCAGCATTGGCAACTCCGTCACCAGTCAACGGTGTTGCACTGGTCAGCGAAGGAAAGCAGATCGCGACCGCGGGTGACGATAACTTGATTCGCGTCTGGAATATGCCGGGCGAGGGCGTTGACAATGCCCAACCCCAGCGCGAAATCAAGGGGCACGGTGGCCCCGTCCACAGTCTCGTGTCAGTACAGGCCAACGGCTCCCAGTTGCTATCGGGAAGCCAGGATGGAACCGTTCGGCTGTGGAATGTGGCGGATGGAAAACAACTACGTTCAATGAACCATGGCGGGCCGGTTGTCGCGGTCTCGGTCCGACCGGATTTTGCTAAGTTTGTCTCGGCAAGTGCCAACAACACTGCGAAACTGTGGAATGCGGCCGATGGCAAGGAAGTCGCCGTTTCCAAAGGTAGTTTCCGTGCAAGGCTCACGGTAGAAGAGCTGAAACGGACGGTTGACCTGGCGAAAATCCGAGAGGACAAAGCTAAGGGGGACCTCGATGCGGCCAATAAACGAAAAGAAGCTGAAGACAAGAATCTGAAAACAGCGCAAGACAACACAAAAAAGGCGACCGAAGAGTTAGCCAAAAAGGTGGAAGCGACCAAGAAGCCTGCCGCAGACAAGGTTGCTGCGGATAAAGTGTTGACCGATAGCCAGGCGGCTCAGAAGAAGGCAGAAGCGGACCAGAAAACCGCGGATGCGAATATGAAAAAGGCCGAAGCTGATCTCAAAAAGTCACAAGCAGCGTTCAAGGTGGCTGAGCAGGCGGTCGTCGATGCCGGTGTCGCAGGGAAAGTCGCTGCCACAACATTGGCTTCAGTCCAAGCAGCTGCCAAGGCCGCGCCGAAAAACAAGTCGTTGGCCGAACTGGTCGTGTCAGTGACCAACGTGGTCAAACAGGCACAGGAACAAAGCAAAAAGGTTGAATCCGAGAAGGCGAAGGCGCAAAAAGCAGTCACCGACATGGAGGCTGCTAAAAAGGCGGCCGACGATGCCAAGAAGAAGGCTGATGAAACGCTGACGAAGGCGAATGCGGATTTGAAAGCTGCGCAAGAGACGCAGAAAAAGGCGACGGAAGCCGCACAGAAAGCCACCAATGAAAAGAATGCGGCCCAGCGGACCCTGGAAGCGAATCAGAAAACTGAAAAGCGTGCTGGGGAAGCTGTAGTGAAGGCCCAGCAGGGTATTGCCGAAGCCGACAAACTACATAAGGGCGAGCAGGGAAAGCACAAGCAAGCCCAGGGTGCTCATGAGAAGGCGAATGCGGCACTTCCGGCTACAGAAAAGCCGTTGCATTCCGTTGCGTTTTCCCATGACGGCAAAACTTTCGCGCTGGCCGGTGACGATCAACAGGTACATACGTTTGAAAGCGAGACCGGAGCTCCGGTTGAATCATATGAGGGCCACGGAGCGGCGGTTACTGCCGTTGGCTTTGCCAAGAACGGTGATCTGATTTCTGCGGCCAAAGATAACAGCGTGATTCTCTGGAACGGCAGCCCACAATGGGAACTGGTACGGACCATTGGAAACCCGGATGATGCGCAGACGCTCGTTGACCGAGTCACCGCGGTTGGCTTTAGCCGCAGCGGAAAGTTGCTGGCGACCGGGGGTGGTGAACCGTCTAGAAGTGGCCAGCTGAAGTTGTGGGATGTCGAGACGGGCAAGTTGGTTCGCGAGATCAAAGAGCCGCATAGTGACACGATCTTCGCGGTCGAATTCTCGCCGGAAGACGACTATATCGCATCTTGCGGTGCAGATCGGTTTATGAAGGTATTCAAAGTCGCTGACGGTGAATTTGTGCGGTCTTTCGAGGGCCATACCCATCACGTATTGGGTGTCAGTTGGAGTGCCGACGGGCGTACGCTGGCAACCTGTGGAGCGGATAAAGTAATCAAGATCTGGACCTTCAAAACGGGTGATCAGCAGCGGACGATCGGCGGATTTTCGAAAGAGCTGACATCGATCAAATTCGTTTCTATCGGAACCAACGTGGTAGCTTCCTGCGGCGATAACAACGTGCACGTCAAACGGGCTGACAACGGTGGAAATATCCGGGCGCTCGGTGGCGGTAAAGACTTCATGTATTCGACCGCTGTTAGTGGTGACGGCAAGACGTTTGTCGGTGGTGGGCAGGACAGTGTCCTGCGGATCTGGAATGACCAAGGGCAAGCACTGGCGGCATTTGGTCCCCCAGAAGTCGCTCAGCCGGAAGCGGAAAGTGGCGGTGAATAGGCCGGGAACGATGCGGCCATAGTGACCGACCCACGGGTCAGTGGTGGCGGGGCTTGTGAGGATGTCACGCGAACCCCGGGGTGGTAGCAATCGGCTGTGGCTACCACATCATTGGCAACTGGAGCGGTGCGGAACACGCTGGATATCGGTCGTGGTCGCATGTCGTCCCATTCACCCGATGTTCTGTCTCTTCTTGATCGAGAAACACCATGGCATCTGGGTGCGCCCCCGTAACAAGACCGTTTTTGCCACTGGTTCTGGTTATGACCGGGATGTGGAATGGCTGGTCCGAATCCGATCTGGTGGCGGCCCCCGCTGATGCCGCGGATCTCGCCTTCTTTGAGAAAAAGATCCGGCCACTGCTGATTGAACATTGTTATTCCTGCCATAGTGGCGACGCCAAGATGATTGAGGGTGGCCTCCGAGTTGACGGCCGCGAGCGATTGTTGCGTGGCGGTGACTCGGGAGCAGCGATTGTACCTGGGAATGCGGAAGAGAGCCTGCTGGTCAAGGCGATCCGTTATCAGGCGGTAGAGATGCCACCACAGGGTAAGCTGCCCGAGGCGTCGATTGAGTCCTTGGTGCGGTGGATCGAGCGTGGGGCTGTGTGGCCTCAGGAGTCGATTGGCAGTGCGGCCAGCAAGTCTAGAGCGTGGCAGTGGGATGAATTGCAGAGAGGACACTGGTCGTGGAAACCGATCCACGAGCCTCAGCTTCCCGACGTCGCCGACGTTAGCTGGGCTCAAACACCGTTGGATCGGTTTGTTTTGGCACGACGTGAACGGGCCGGGTTGGCTGCCGCCCGGCCAGCAGAACGACGTATTTTGAGCCGACGACTCTATCTCGATTTGGTTGGATTGCCGCCAACGCCTGCAGAGATTGACGAATTTATGATGGCTGCGCAGCCGGATGCGGTTGCCCGACTGGTTGACCGCTTACTTGCCTCGTCGCGCTATGGAGAACGGTGGGGGCGCCAATGGCTGGACGTGGCGCGGTATAGCGATGGCTTTGGTGGGTTCCTTGACAATCAGGCATTACCGCATGCGTGGCGTTATCGTGACTGGGTGGTGCAAGCATTAAATCAAGACCTGCCGTACGATCAGTTTGTTCGTTATCAGATTGCGGGTGATTTACTGGGTGTTGGCGATAGCCCAGTCGCAGCGGGATTTTTTGCGGTGGGGCCAACTTACCATTCTGATGGCGGCGATCCGGATAGTGTGGCACAGGCGAAATCAGAAACACTTGACGATCGTATCGACACCTTTTCCCGGGCATTTCTAGGTTTGACCGTTGCGTGTGCACGCTGTCATGACCACAAATTTGACCCGATCCCCACCCAGGATTACTACTCACTGGCGGGCATTTTCAACAATACCAGGATGGCTGAATTTCCCCTTGCCAGCGACGAGGTAGTCGAACGCTATCAGCAGGCGCAGAATGCAATCAAGGTTGTTGGAGAAGGGATCAAGAAGCTAGAGAAGGCAATTAGCCAGAAAGGTGAAAAAGCTAGTGACACGGAAAAAGAAAAGCTGAACGGTTTAAAGGCGGAATTGGCTGAGTTACAGCGGGCTGCGCCGAAGAAGTACCCCGTTGCGCATTCTTTGGCGGATAGCGGAGATGCGGATATGCGTGTGGCGTTGCGTGGAAATCTTCGCAAGCCCGGAGAGATCGCGCCGCGTCGGTTTCTGCGAATACTCGCCGGTGAAGATCCAACCAGATTCAAGAAAGGTAGCGGGCGTGTCGAATTGGCGGACGCGGTGGTCGGGGAGGGACGCCGCTTGACGGCTCGGGTGTGGGTGAATCGGCTCTGGCAGGGCCATTTTTCCACAGCGCTTGTTGATAGCCCCAGCAACTTTGGGCGGTTAGGTAGCCTGCCGACCCATCCCGGGCTGCTCGAGTGGTTGGCCGCGCGGTTGGTCCGTGGCAATTGGTCAACCAAAGCGATGCACCGTTTAATCGTAAGTTCATCGACTTATCAAATGGGTAGTCAATTTGTCAGTGAAAGTTTCTCCGTGGATGGCGGAAATCGACTTTATTGGAGGATGAGTCCGCGGCGATTGGATGTTGAATCCTGGCGTGACGGGTTATTGCATGTGACGGGAGAACTCAGCGGACAAATCGGTGGCGGCCCGGATGAGCAGGTACGCGGTAGCCGGCGTCGCACACTGTACTTCAGCATCAGTCGTCATGGTGATCGATTTGAAACAGACAAGTTCCTGCGGTTGTTCGACTTTCCGGTGCCCCGTGCTACCATCGCGAAACGCGCTGTCAGTGTTGTGCCACAGCAGTACTTATTTCTCATGAACAGTGCGTTCATGATTGACCGAGCCAAGGCGTTTGCTGCCCGGATCGGGGCGGCTTCAATGAGGGATGACGAGCGGATTCGGTATGCATATCGGCTATTGTATTCCCGCTTGCCGACCGATGACGAGCTTCAAATTGGGCGAACGTTCCTGGCACAAGCACAAGTCCAAAAGGGGCTGACTCCCTGGGAACAGTACTCCCAGACCCTACTGAGCGCTAATGAATTTATGTATTTGCGTTAGCCAGGTAGTGTTGTGTTGCCAAGCGGCGCATTGTTAAACGGGTGTGCGCAAGATTTGGCCCTGCTCTGGTTTCAGCGCTCTGGCTGCGACACGTCTCAAGAAACTCGCATTTGGCTGAGCATTTTACGGCAGGTGCGGGAGATTCCCTCTTGATCGAGATCAAGGTCAGCCAGGAGTTCCCCGCGGTCGCCGTGTTCAATGTACTTGTCTGGGATGCCCAGCCGTTGTAAATGGCGGGTATCCAATCCTGCGTTGGACGCGGTTTCTAGAACAGCGCTGCCGAATCCGCCCATGAGCGCAGCCTCTTCCACGGTTATCACAAAACCGCATTCAGTGAAGACACGTCTAACCATTTCGACGTCGATGGGCTTCACGAAACGCGCATTGATCACACCAATTTCAATTCCCTCTTGTTGAAGTGCGTCGGCAGCAGCAATGCAGTCTGGTAGTGGATTGCCGCAGCAGAGCAACATGCCATCAGTACCCCAGCGCAAGACTTCACTGCGCCCAAGTTCGATTGGGGCGATTTCGCGTTGTATAGAAGGTGCTGTCGTTTTGGGGTAACGGATTGCGCAAGGCGCGTTTTGTTGCAGCGCGAAAGCTAACATAGGCGCGACGTCCTGGGCGTCTCCAGGTGCCATTACTACCATGTTCGGAAACAGTCGCAGATATCCCAGGTCGTACAAGCCGTGGTGCGTGGGGCCGTCGGGTGCTGTTAGGCCAGCGCGATCCAGCATAAAGATTACAGGGAGGTTCTGTAACGCGACTTCCTGGAAAATTTGATCGTAAGCGCGCTGCAGGAAAGTGCTGTAAATGGTTGCAATCGGCCGAAGCCCTGTTTTCGCTTGTCCGGCCGCAAACGCGATCGCGTGCGCCTCACAGATTCCGGTGTCAAAGAACCGGTCAGGAAAGTCGTCACGAACTGGTTCCAACTTGTTTCCCTGGCACATGGCAGCCGTAATCACTGTCACTCGTTTGTCCTGGCCCATTATCGAGTGGATGGCACTGGCTGCGTAATGTGTAAATGGTTTAGCTGCGGAAGTGACAACGTTATTGGGAGGGGACGTCGTGGTTTGAAAGGCTGGTGGTGTGTGGAAGAAAACAGGGTCTTGTTGAGCCGGTTCGAATCCATGCCCTTTTTCGGTCACGACATGAAGCAAAATGGGCCCATCCAGATCTTGCACCATTCGCAGGTACTTGCGCAGAAGTCGGATGTTGTGCCCATCGATGGGACCGATGTAACGGAAGCCTAATTCCTCAAAGAGCATGCCGCCGTGCAAGCCAGCCTTGATGCCTTCCTTGATTTGTGACAACAGGCGTTCAACGGGGTCACCGAGCAATGGTACGTGGTTCAATATCTTGACTGCCTCGCTCTTCAACCCGGTGTAAAAAGGAGCGGTGCGCAGGCGATCCAGATAACTCGCGAGGCCTCCAACTCGTGGGCAGATCGACATCTTGTTATCGTTCAGCACCATCAGCAGGTTTTTTTGGAGCCCCCCAAGATTGTTCATTGCTTCAAACACAATGCCCGACGGGAAAGCTCCATCGCCGATGACAGCTACGGCGCGTTGCTCAGAGGTTGTATTCTGCAGGTCGTCGCCCGTCTTGATTCCAAGCATTGTGGAGACGCTACAACCAGCATGCCCTGTCATGAAGAGATCGAATTCGCTTTCGTGGGGATTGGGGTAGCCCATCAACCCCCCCTTTGTGCGCATCGAGTTGAATTGGTGGTATCTTCCCGTGACAAGTTTGTGCGGATAGATTTGGTGACCGGTATCCCAGATCAGCCGATCGCGCGGAAAATCATAGACACTGTGTAGTGCCAGGCAAAGTTCAACAACGCCAAGGTTAGAAGCGAAATGGGCCGTGCGTGTATTGAGAAGATTACACAGTACGTCGCGTATTTCGCTCGCGACTTGTTCGAGTTGATCGACAGTCATGTCATGCAGATCGTGCGATGTTTCGATCTTTGACAAGAGCGGATGCATGGCTATTGATTCCTTGCCAATACAAAACGGGCTAGGTGATTAAGTGGCGTAGCAGATTCGCCGAGGTTGCCAATCACGTCGCATGCTTCTCCGACTAGCGTTGCGGCGCGCTTTCGACTTTCTGCGACTCCCAATAAACCAGGGTAAGTTAGTTTTCCCTGGTCGGCATCTTTCCCGACACGTTTGCCGACAGCCGCTTCGTCACCATCAACATCGAGTAGATCATCAGTGATCTGGAACGCCAATCCCAGCTTTTCTCCATACGTATCTAGTGCATCGATGTGTTCGGCTGGTGCTTCGGCAATTATCCCACCGAGGCGTAAAGAGACACGAAACATGGCGCCTGTTTTACGGCGGTGAATTGCCGCCAAGTCTTCGGCGTCCAAATTACTGAATTCAGCTGTCAAGTCCGCCATCTGGCCACCCACCAAACTACAGGCTCCTGCCGTCAACGCCAGTTCGTGAAGGCAACGAACTGCGGTAATTGGCGAGGGCAGGTCTTGAGCGATTACTTGAAAAGCTAACGCCAGCAGTGCGTCGCCAGCCAGTATCGCGGTTGCTTCGTCGAATTGTTTGTGACAGGTAGGTTGTCCACGGCGGATGTCATCGTCATCCATCGCGGGCAAGTCGTCATGGATTAATGAATAGGCGTGAACCATTTCAACAGCGCAAGCGGCGGGTAATGCGGGTGCGTGATGTTGGCCGCAAGCTTCGCTGGCCAATAACACCAGGCATGGTCGCAGACGTTTGCCTGGTGCCAACAAACTATAGCGCATTGCCAAGCGCAGTTTCTCAGGACAGTCATCGCTGAATTCTGTGTATCGATCGAGCGATACATCCACTTCCGCGCGCAGTTGTTCGAGCTGCGGAGAGATGGCATCTGAGACGATGTCGTGCATGGAAGTGTTTATTACACAGTGATTTAACACAACGTCAGGATTGAAAGCGAGACAGATCGCTTCACCATTTTAGAAGAGTGTGCCGGAGTCGTCTACTTCGTCTGCATCTGTAGATTGCGTTGAAGGTTTCTTGTTCTTGCGGCGAGGAGATCTCTTTTTTTTCTCTTTTTCGGTTGGTTGCTCCGATTCATCGAATGGTTGTTTGACAGGGTTGCCCTCCGCGTCGAATCCAGAGAGGAGTTCGATTTTCCGTTCGGTTTCCTCCAGAATCTGGTGACATTGTTTCAATCCTTTGATTCCTGATTCATAACGATCCAGAGACTCACTCAGGCCCAATTGCCCGGTTTCGAGCTCGTGGACAATCGTTCTCAGATCTTCCAACGCTTCTTCGAACGTTGTTGTCGCTTTTGATTTTTTTGGTTTTGCCATTCTGGGGAAGATCCTTTTCGGCGGAATCCATACCAACTGATCTGCGCAGGTTAGCACCCGCTAGGTTTGATGTGGATCCGTGTAAGGAGGGGTTTCAATACTCTCGACACGGCTTACCAGAGTGCCGTCCGCTAATCGTGTATGAATGCGGTCCGCTATCTCCAGGTGCTCTGGATTGGTGAGGATTTGACCGTGTTCTGTTTGTGTGACACTGTATCCGCGAGCCAGGACTGCAAGTGGACTGAGGCTCTCCAGTTTTCCTGCAATCCCAGTAATGCGTTCTTGGGATTGGCGATGGCAGTTTCTGAGCGCGTGGGTGCCGCGCATCGCCAGGTCATCGAGGTATCGGGAAAGTTCTTTGACTTGCGTGAATGGGTAGCGAAATATATTCGCTTCGGAACAACGTCCCAGTTCGCGGCGCGCGTTTGCAGTCGTGGTCCGTAGCCCTCCGATGAGCCGGTGTTTGAGTGCATCAAGGTCCGACATTAGTTGCTTCGATGAAGCGACGATGTCGCCAGCTGCAGTTGGGGTTAACGCGCGTAAATCAGCGGCTAGATCGGAGAGAGTTACATCGATTTCATGACCGACTGCGGAAACCACCGGAATCTTGCATGCCGCAATCGCGCGTACTACCAGTTCGTCATTGAAACACCAGAGATCCTCCTGGCTGCCTCCACCTCGCCCTACGATTAACGCATCGGGAAGGGGGCAAAGTTGCTCGGCTGCTGCGATCCCAGCGGCAATTTCTTCTGCGGCTCCCTGGCCTTGAACACGGGACGGGATCACCGTGACGTGAATGCCCTTCCAACGCTGCTGCGCGACTTCCAGAAAATCTCGTATGGCAGCGCCCGTGGGACTGGTTACAAATGCGATTTGTCGAGGAAACGCGGGCAGGTTGACTTTGCGTTCTGCGTCAAAGAGCCCCTCGGCGGCCAGTTGTTCCTGAAGCTGCCGAAGTCGCATTTGCAGGACTCCGGCACCGATTGGTTCCATTTGACGAATGATCAACTGGTAGTCGCCACGTGGCGGATAAACGTCGACAGCACCGGTACAAAGGACTTCCTGGCCTTCAGGGAAATCAAAAGTGAAACGTTGTGCGGTCCCTCTCCAAATTACGGCGCGGATCCTGGCGTCCTGATCTTTTAAGGTCAGATAGACATGGCCTGACGGAGGCCGTTTGACGTCTGAAACTTCACCCACGACGCGCACTTGGGAGAAACGGTCCTTTAGTGTCTCCTTGATTTGTTCGTTTAACTGGGAAACGCTCAGGAATGTATCTGTGTTGCCAGTTTGCGTGTCAGTCATTGAACAGGTGAACAAGGGAAGTGGATCGCGAGGCCTGCAAAAACGTATCGTAGGTGACCTCTGGAAGATGATCAACGATCCCCCGTATACGTCCCGGGTGGCACTACCTGATAAGCCAAGGTAGATGGTCCTGGTAGATTTGGTAAGGAGCTGGCTGTGTGTATTAGGGTTCCATGGCATGAGGGCAAGCTCATCTCAACCGGGCAACCCGCCGCGCGGCAACGGCAATGAATGTCCTTGTTTCGTTGACCTGGGGGGATGCGTTATCACCTGGATAGCGCGAGGCGTTACTCTTCGCTGGATTTTGACGGATTTTTGGGGGCCGCATTGTCTGAATGTATGTGGCCAGAAGACAGCTGGGAGAGTGTGGCTGGAGATGCTGCCTCAGTCTGATTAGGTATGCTGCGCTGTCTATCCCGTTGCTTTCCTGCCGAATATCGGAACTTTTCAGCCCTCGCATGTTGAATATTGCGCCCGTCGCGGCGAAATACAATAGTGATTCTGTTCGTGATGCCTGCAGACATGTTCTTGCGCGTCTGAATACAGGCCAAGTTGACTGGTTGAATGTTCGCGAAACGACAATAATGAAACGGTATTTGGTGTTTGAATTGAAGACGAATCGAGAGATTTCTCCAGAGTTTTGGGCACCCTTCTGGTGGTGTGACAAGGTGAGATTTCTCGTATCCGAATCGTAAATTCTTTAGGTGATGAATCTGATGAAAGAACACATTTGGCGAGTTGGATTGCTGGCAGTCTGCGCTCTTTTCCTTGGTATGGGAGGAGATGATTCGGCAGGTGGCCAAGAGGTTGCCGTTCAACAAGAACCCAAGTCAACGCCTGAAGCACTTGCCGTCTATGGTGATGCGGCTAATTTTCAGAACAACGGGGCATTTGAAATTGCTGAGACGGAGTGGCTCAAGTTCTTGAAGAACTTTCCTGACGATCCGTTGGCGGGGAAAGCGCAGCACTATCTGGGTATTTGTAGCCTCAAATTGAAGAAATTTGAGGCTGCTGCTGCTGCGTTTCAAAAGGTAGTAAACGGGTACCCGGCGTTTGAGTTGACAGAGGAAGCCTATCTCAATCTCGGATGGTGCCAGTACACACTTGGTCAGGCGAACGACAAGAAGTCCGCCCAATTGGCGAAGGCAAAGGATACATTTGCCCGCATGCTGAAGCTGTACCCGCCAGGCAAGGGGACCAAGTGTGATCAGGCCTTGTTTTTTCAGGCGGAAACGCTGTATGGACTAAACGACAAAGAAGCGGCTGTTCGCTCTTACTCGACACTGCTGAAGGGGTTCAGTGAATCGTCGTTGTCCCGTGACGCCTTGTACGCATTGGGTGTCACACAAGAAGAACTTGGACGTTATGCCAAGGCGGGCGACGCGTACCAGAAATTTATGGGGCAGTATGCGGATCATGAACTGTTTTCCGAAGTGCAGATGCGGCATGCAGAGACGTTGTTACAGCAGGGTGTCTTGGCGCAGCAGGGTGGTGATGCTGAGATGGCAGGTTCACTGTTTAAACGTGCGGAAGCTGAGTTCGAGAAGGTCGCCAGGATCAAGGAGTTTTCCTCGACCGACCACGCATTGTACCGGCAGGCTTTTTGTGTCATTCAACGCAACGATTTGACACGTGCGGCGACAATTTACGAGCAGATTGTCGGTGGCTTTCCAGATTCACAGTACGTAGCACAGGCGACGTTAGGAGCCGGCCGTTGTTATTACCGTGTAGAACAATTGGACCAGGCGCGCGAAGCGTTCCAGCGGTTGTGGGAACAGGGTAACCAGGAAGCCTCCGAAGCTGCGCATTGGCTTTGTCAGATCCATCTTCGCCAAGGTGAATTTGCTGCTGCTGCGAAGCTCGCTGGTGATGCTATCAAAACCGCCGGAGAAAGCGCGTTCCTGGTGCGTTTGAAGATGGATTATGCGGATGCATTATTTGAGCAAGCGGACCACCGCGTCTTAGCGCTGAAGCAGTATGCGGCCATCGTTGAAACGCATCCGGAGGATGCAAGTGCTCCGCAGGCCAACTATAACGCTGCTTTTGCTGCATTGGACTTGGCGGATTATCAACGACTTGCTGAATTAGTAAAGGTATTTCGTGCTCGCTATGCCGAACATGTCCTGTTTCCTGATGTCCTCTATGTCGAAGCAGAGGCGCAGTTGCAACAACAAGAATATGCCGCAGCCGAGACTATGTTTGGCATGCTGTTGCGAAAGTATGCGAAGCACGTGGACCGTGCGGATTGGATGGTTCGGCTTGGTGTTTGCCAGTACGGACGTGAAAATTACGAAGCCGTGATTGCTGGTCTATCCGATTCAATAGCGAGTCTGCCGAAAAAAGAACAACGGGCGGAATCGCATTTCCTGATTGGCGCCAGCCAGTTTTTTCTGAAACAGTTTGCAGCAGCGCAAGGCTCTTTGAAAGCGTCAGTTGAGGTGTCTCCGAATTGGCGCCGCGCGGATGAGACGCTGTTGTTTCTGGCTCGAACCGAACGTCGTATGGATAACCTGGACATGGCACGCCAGACGGTACATGGCATGTTGAAGGCTTTTCCTGAGAGTTCTTTACGAGATCAGGCCCATTACCGACTGGGAGAATTTGAGTATGCTGCGGGCGATTTTGGTGCCGCAGTCAAGAACTACACGGATGTAATCAAGAACTGGCCAGAGTCGGAATTTACGCCATTCGCAATTTATGGTCGTGGCTGGGCGCAATTGCAGGCAGGTGACTTCAAGGCTGCCGTAGCGAGTTTCGGAAACCTGTTGGAGCAGCACCCGAAACATTCGTTGATGGCGGATTCGCTCTTGGCCAGGGCTATCGCGCTACGTCGGGAGACGGAATACGAGTCCGCGCTGCGGGATTTGGATCAGTTCTTGACACTTGCGCCCCAAACAGATCAGAGGGTCAACGCCCTCTATGAGAGGGGGCTGGTTGAAGTGGCACTCAAGAAGCATGGTGTTGCTGAGCAGACCTTTGGTGAGCTGTTGAAGTTGGATCCCAAGTATTCTGCCGCCGATAGGGTACTGTACGAATTGGCTTGGGCGCAGAAGTCTCAGGAGAAGATCGAAGACTCGTTGTCGAGTTTTCGCAAATTGGTGGAAGCATACCCCCAAAGTTCTATGGCCGCGGAATCTCATTTTCATCTTGCCGAAGCGAATTACGAAAAGAAGTCCTATAAGCTGGCGATTGACTCGTACCTGGCTGCAAAAAAATCCCAGGCTGACGAAGAGTTGGCTGAGCAAGTGGCCTATAAGATCGGCTGGTCCCACTTCAAGCTCGACGACTTTGAGAGCGCGCGCCAGCAATTTCGCACCCAGATTGAATCCGGGCGAGACACGCCACTAGTAGCGGAGGCGCGTTTTATGGAAGCGGAATGCTTTTTCAAGCAGCAGCAATACGACCAGGCACTTCCTTTGTTTGAATCTGCTGTAAAGGCGATTGAGGCCCGGCGGGATCAGATCTCGGACGTTATTCAAGTCTTGGTCAGGCTGCATGCCGGGCAAACGGCTATCCGATTAAAGCAAACAGACAGAGCCGTTGAGTTGCTGACTCCCGTACTGGAACGTTTTCCGAAGTCTCCTTACCTTGCGGAAGCTCGCTTTGAGCGTGGGAAGGCTCGCAATGAATTAGGGCAAACGGCGGCGGCGATTGCTGACTTTGAACAGGCAACGCGTGAGTCGCGGTCCGTCGTCGGTGCGCAGGCGCGGTTTTGGCTGGGTGAAATTCAATTCAAGATGAAAAAGTACGAATTGGCGATCAAGCATTATCAGCGTGTCATGTTTGGTTATGGTGGTGAAAAAGCCCCCCCAGAGATCAAGGAAGTACAGGCCACAGCTGGATATGAATGTGCACGCTGTGCTGAAGTGCAAATCAAGGGAGAGAAGAACGCGGCTCGCAAAGCGAAACTGCTCGCTGATGCGAAACGGTGGTACCAGTATGTCGTGGCCGGGCATACGGACAGCCGCTGGGCGGCTGAGGCAGAGAAGCGACTGGCGGTTCTCGCGAAGTTGTAATACACCGAATGGAATCGTAGGTGACATGGCACTTTAGCAGCCAGTTTGTGCATTGTCGTAGTGATGCAAGGTCCGTGGGTGTTCAGCGGTTTCTGGCGATTGGCGAGCGGTCGGCAGGGGCTGCGAGTACGCATATCCGAAAGGGGAGTGCATGAGCTTGGCGCAAGATAGTTCGGTTGGCATACGATGTTCCTGCTGTGCTGCATTTCTTGCTTTCTCCCTGATCGCGTTTACGAACATTGTCGCCCAAGAGCCTGCCACGGTTGGCTCTGCCCAGGATGAGGAGCAAACGTCGACGACGGACGTGCCCGGGAACGCTGATCAGTCCGCTGGCTCTGCGGCACCGGATGCCTCTGCAGCTGAGGTGGTCGAACGAAAGACTGGTATCAATCTGTTGCAGTTGATCTTGCAGGGTGGTTGGCTCATGGTGCCCATTGCAGTGATGTCCGCACTGGTGATCACTATTTCGATTGAGAGATTTATCGGTATGCGTCGGGCTCGAGTTTTGCCGAAGACGCTGGTCGCTGAGCTAGGGAAATTGGGAGGACCGCAAGGTGCGTTTGATCCACGCATGGCATATCGATTGTGCCAGCAGTATCCGTCTGCTGCAGCATCGGTCGTGCGAACGATGTTATTGAAGGTCGGTCGTCCCCACAGTGAAGTTGAGCATACCGTCACCGAAGCGAGCCAGCGTGAAGCAGAACGGATGCACGGGAATGTACGGTGGTTGACGATGGCCGCAGCAGTGACGCCACTCTTGGGTCTCTTTGGCACTGTTTGGGGGATGATCCGAGCGTTTCATGACATGACCCAGTTGCTACCCGGACAGGATAAAGCCGAGTTTCTGGGGAAGGGAATTTATGTTGCGCTGGTCACTACGGTGGGTGGATTGGCTGTTGCGATTCCGGCCGCCATTTTGTCACACTATTTTGAAGGCCGTATTCAGGCGCTGTTCCATCAAATTGATGAACTGGTTTTCAGCCTCATGCCTCAAATTGAGCGATTTGAAGGTCGCGTACGGTTTGGCGCTGTCGGTGAATCTGCAAGTAGTGAATCAGCGAAAGGGCAGGGCAGAGCTACTCCTCCGGTTGCACCTGCCGCCACAAAGACACCTTCATGATAAAGACGTCCTTGTGTTCCGGGAAAACAATACCTCATTAATGTCAATGAGTCGCGGGAGATCTCAAGGTGTGACTTGTGAGTCAGAGCTCAAACAGGTTTGTGGGCGGAGAGGGTGATTGGATCAATGGCTGTCCGACTGAATAAAACGAGTGCGATTTCGATTCTTGCAATCAACTTGATGCCGTTAATCGATGTGCTCTTCATGTTGTTGATCTTTTTTCTTGTGACAACGAGGTTCGCCAAGGCAGACCGGGAAATTGAAGTTGATTTACCGACAGCAAGTATCGCTGTTCCAGTCACCGAAGAGCCGCAGGAAGTATTGATTGGGATCGACAAGGATGGGCTGTATTTTGTGAACAGTAAAGTGTTGAGTATTGATGAATTGGAAGGAGTCTTGCGGCAATTGGCGACAGACAATCCTGCCAATCAGTCTGTCTTGATTCGCGCAGATCGGCGTGTATTGCTGCAGTTTCCAGTTGCCGCTATGGATCTCTGTAACCGATTTGGTATCCGTTACACTCTAAATACGGCTGGAGACGAGCGTTGAATGTGTCTTGACAATGCAATTGTTGACCAGCGCGATCCAACGTCTCACCATGAGATCTGTTCAAGAAAACCACCCCGACTGCTCAGCGGGGCACGTGTCAGATGGATACTATTGTTGTCAGCTGCGGCATTAGTCATTGCCCGTATGGCACTTGTCCGTGGAGTTGTCGCTCCCATATACGTCGCTGGCGCTTCGATGGCGGGTACACTCCAAGGCCAGCATGTGCGAGTGGAGTGTGAGGATTGCCGGATCGATTATGTTTCTGGCCGTCGCTTTCGTGGTGACCATGGAGAAACCACGTGTCCCAATTGTGGCTATGGCCAGAACGCTCCGGCTGGCCGAGTATTCCGTGGAGATCGCGTGCTTGTTGACCAGTGGTATGGCCGTTGGCAGCAGCCATCCCGGTGGGATCTCGTCGCGTTACGGTCTCCCCAGAGTTCTGGCGAAATGATTGTGAAACGGATTATTGGAATGCCTGGGGAACAAGTGACTATTCAATCCGGGGATCTGTTTGTCGATGGTCGATTGTTGCGCAAGCCGCTTTCGGTGTTTCGCGACATGATGGTCCTCGTACACGATGATCGGTTTTATCCAACAATGAGCGCCAAGCTACCGCGAAGATGGCGGGGTGAGCAGGCCACGACTTCATGGGTCCCTGCCGCAGAGGGTTACCGTTTTGAGGAGCACACGAAGGTTGCTGTCGGCGATAACACCGCTCAATTGATCCAGGATTGGCTGACGTATCGACATTGGTTGTGTTTCTCCAAAGGTGTACCTCGCACAGAGAGAACCGAAGAAACAAGTGTCTTGGACAGCCTGGGCTACAACCAAAATTCTCCCAGGGGGCAGTTGAATGCGGTTTCCGATTTGATGTTGTCCGGTAACATCGTGATTGGTGGCGAAGGGAAATTCTCGCTGCGCGTGGCGGATGGTACTGCGTGGTATATCGTCGAATTGGACTGGCCCGAGAGAAAATGGCGCTTACGGCGGAATGGCAATGTACTGGTAACCGTTGCTTCACAGGAGCTGTCAAGCGGTGTGCCGTTTCTGGTGGAGTACGGTATGTACGATCGGACGGTTTTGCTAACCGTAAATGGTCGAGTCCTGCTCAAACTCGACGTAAATCCGTTGTCTCGGGGCCCCGACGATGCACCTGCGAGTCGTTTGAGTATTGGCGCAGTTGGCCTGTCAGTCGAAGTTTCTTCCTTGCGTGTCGTGCGCGATGTTTACTTCCTGGCACCCGGCCCGCCCTGGACGCATTGGGAAGCACCGGGTCGCTTGTCCTCAGGCCATTTCTTGCTTCTCGGAGACAATGCCGCGATTTCAACGGATTCGCGTCATTGGACGTCCGCGGGAATTGCGCGCACTTTGATTACTGGGCGAGTAATGCGTTGGAGCGATACACGCCTGTATTCAGGAAAGTAGCCAGGCTTCTCCGGTCGCAGCAGTATGGGGAGACTGGAACTGGCGAGCAACGTTGAAGCGACCGCGGGAAGTTTGCAATCACAACTGGCGGCAAGTCATGAGTCCTGGGAAAGGCGACATGACTTGCCGGACAGTGGTGCTTGCTCGGAATGGCGGTCCCGGCAATAGCATCAAGTGAGTGCAAAGCCGGTCTCTGGCGGAAAGCAGTTCAGGCGCTTTTCGTTTTCGGAGGAGACATGTTAAACAGTTGCTTGCGTCCTTCGACAACGTCTGCATTGACGACGTATTTACTTCCCTGATCCTGATCAGGGAGTTCGAACATGATGTCCATCATTACTTCTTCGATGACACTGCGAAGAGCACGTGCCCCAGTGCTCTTGGAGAGTGCTCTCTTGGCGATCGTTTGTAACGCGTCGTCGGTAAAGGCCAATTCGCTGTTTGCCATCTGGAAGAGGCTCTCGTATTGCCGCACCAGCGAATTCTTGGGTTCCGTCAAGACACGCATCAAAGCGGACGTATTGAGCGGTGTCAACGAACAGCAGATCGGCAAGCGGCCGACAAGTTCCGGGATCAGGCCAAACTCGAGGACATCATCAGTGGTTACTTTGGGCAATAATTCCGCTGCGTCCGATTCTTCCTTGTAACCACATTCTTGGCCAAAACCGATTGTGCGGTTGCCCAGACGTTTGCGAATGATGTCGTCAATGCCGACGAACGTACCGCCACAAATAAACAAGATGTTGGTTGTGTCTATTTGGATGTACTGCTGTTCGGGATGTTTCCTTCCACCTTGTGGTGGCACATTCGCGACAGTTCCTTCGAGCATCTTCAGGAGTGACTGTTGGACACCTTCACCAGATACATCTCGCGTGATCGAGACATTCTGGCTTGTCTTTCCAATCTTATCGATTTCGTCAATGTAGAGGACACCGCGCTGAGCAGCTTCAAGGTCAAAGTCGGCCGCATGAAGTAACTTGAGAAGCAGGTTCTCAACGTCTTCCCCAACGTATCCGGCTTCGGTGAGTGTGGTGGCATCACCTATGGCGAATGGAACATTGAGCATGCGGGCTAATGTGCGAGCCAATAGAGTCTTGCCGGAGCCAGTTGGGCCAAGCAAGAGGATGTTGGACTTTTCAATTTCCACATCCGAACCTTCCCAGTCCAGGTGAAGCCGTTTGTAGTGATTGTGTACCGCGACAGCGAGGACTTTCTTGGCGTATGCCTGGCCGATCACATATTCGTCCAAGGTTGCCACAATCTCTCGCGGAGTGAGGATCTCCTTGAAGAGTTCTTTGGAGGAACCGCGTCTTCGTTGTTCTTGTTCCAGGATCGATTGGCACAGATCGATGCATTCACCACATATGTAGACATCGCCAGGACCTTCTACGAGTGGTCCCACATCACGATAGCTCTTGCGACAAAACGAACAGAATGCATTTTTCTTGCTCGTACTGGTTCCGCGGCGTTCGCGACCCTCTTCTTTTCCGTCGGCCATGGTCACTCCTTCCAGAGACGCCAGTTTCTTGTAGAAACGGGCGCCGGTTCATCAAAGGTGTCGCTCGATTAACCATCCAGCGTGATGGCTCGTCGGTGCCTCCCTGGCCGCAATTTCGAGCTTGCAATCGTTGTCAACACTCAATCTGATGACCACAGCCTCCCAGGCTGCAGCAACAATCTGAGGGATCGCCTCAACCCGTATGACCAGCGCAATCGCGTCGCGTGACAGGACACTCCTGATGACGCTAATCTGTCTCATCGGGTTCGTTTAACGCTCCTTCTAATTGTTCACTGAGCACAGTCTTAATTGTTCGGAATTCTGTTTCCGTAATGTCACCCTCGTCGTAGATTTCTCTGAAAAATGACATGTGTTCAATGGGGCCTGGCATGTCTTCATCGATTTGATCGCGAAACTTTTTCACAACGTATATGCTGGTAAGGATTACAATCACTAAAACCGTGCTCCAGATCACCACTTGCGGTATTGGTTGAAGCAGGAATTCCATCATGGGAAGACACCAGAAGAGGGGGGGGGCTGGGCGAAGTAGTCTTGTTGACACGCCTACTTCGCATATTATGCATATCACTTATAGCGAGTCCAGAATCTGTAAACCGCATAACTGAACTTGTCAGGGGCTTGTAAATTCCTGGGTCAGTCCGTATCACGCAGTTGCAGATAAGTTATTCGTGAGGAATACAGCGATGAGCAAGTCAGACGATTTAGGCCGGATCATTGACGGTGGTATTGTGGCCGTTATGCGGGCGCAATCTGGTGAAAAACTTGTCGATGTGGCGGAAGCCCTGTTGGCCGGGGGCGTGAACGTGATGGAAGTCACTTTCACAGTTCCTAACGCGCTACACGTACTAGAAGAGGTCGCCAACCGTATGGGGGATCGGATACTGTTGGGAGCGGGAACCGTCTTGGATCCCGAAACGGCGCGGATTGCGATCTTGGCAGGTGCTCAGTTCATTGTCTCTCCTTCCACGGATCCGGAGGTAATTCAGCTCTGCCGCCGCTATGACAAGATCGTACTGCCCGGAGCTTTCACTCCGACGGAGGTTGTTCAGGCATGGCAGGCAGGTGCCGATATCGTGAAAGTGTTTCCGTCTGACTGTGTCGGACCTCAATACCTCAAGGCGCTACGAGGACCTTTACCCCAAGTCAGACTAATGCCTACCGGAGGTGTCAATCTGGATACAGCAGCAGAGTTCTTGCGTTGCGGAGCCTGTGCCTTGGGAGTGGGAGGGGCGCTTGTCAGCTCGCAGGCGGTCGCTGATGGAGATATGGCAGGCATCGAGTCATTGGCACGGCGCTACGTTGATATTGTCAAGACCTTTCGCGACAGTACTGGTTGATTATTGAGCTGTGTGCCAATGAGAGGCGCGCGAGTAGCAGGCATTTGTTGTCTTGCGTTACGCATCGTGTTTCATTACGACTGCCGGATTGGATTTGTCTGGTCGCGTTTGTTCTTGGTTGGTACTGTTGCTTGTCCGCCCAGTCGGAAACGTGAGCTTGAATGGACAAGCTCTCTTGTTGCCGCTTATTCGCTGCGCTACAATCCGCGACCCCTGGCGTCTCGCACTCAGGATCGGACCTTATTCACCTTTGATATTGTGGACTGATGGCTAGAAAGCTGATTGTCGATTGTGACCCGGGCATCGACGACGCAGTGGCACTGTGTATGGCGTTGTTTGACCCGCGGTTAGATGTTGTGGCGGTTACAGCGACTGGTGGAAATGTTCCAGGTGATCAGGCGAGCCGTAATGTACAGGCGTTGATCGAACGCCTTGATCCTCTGCGTTATCCTCGAATCGGAATTGTTTCGTCACCGAAAGTGACGCCTCATGTAGACGCCCGATTCATTCATGGTGATGACGGTTTAGGCAACCAGGCACTTGATGTGTCACTACATCATCACCGCCATGCCGCTGACAAGGTAATCATCGATGAGGTGCGCGCAGCACCGCATGAAGTGACATTGCTTTGCCTTGGGCCTCTAACCAACGTCGCACGCGCTTTTCAACGGGACCCGGAACTACCTAACCTGGTCGATCATTTAGTGATTATGGGCGGGAGTGTATGCGGCATTGGCAATATTACGCCCACCGCAGAATTCAACATTTACGCCGATCCGATAAGTGCCCAGCAAGTATTCCAGTCACGGACTACGAAGACGTTGGTGCCTCTCGATATTACAACTCAGATCAAATTTACTTTGGATTTCAAAGTCGATTTACCACTCGAGACGAGTCGGGCAGGAAAACTTTTGCATCCGATGATAAATTTTGTGTTTCGCTCCTATCATCAGCACATGGGCCAGGAGAGTATTCACCTGCATGATGCGGTCGCGCTTGTGGCGGTTGTCAATCCTGAACTCTTTCAATCTACAGATATGTTTGGGCAGGTCGAAACACGTGGTCAATTAACTTCGGGGATGACCGTCTTCGACCGCCGATCAGAATCGCACGCGTCGCCTAATATGGAAGTCGTGACCGAAGTTGATGTCATGGCCGTCACGAACTGCATCGTACGCGGCTTGGCGCACGCTGGGCGCCTGACTAGCTGAATGAATTCCGACATGGCACGAGATCAGTGGGCTTGCCCACTGACGTCGCGATTTCACATCCCCGTTCGCAAGGAACGCGGATGTTGTACTTAGTGCAGGGAGATAGAAACGTTTTCGCTTCCGGACGGGACTATCAGAGCGAATGCAGGCCTAATTCAGCCAGCTTTTCGGGACGCGGCACGCCATCCTCGTTCCACCCTCGTTCGCGGTAATAGATTGGAAGCATGGCATCTAAATCGACGGTGACACCCTGCGAAGGGCCGGAGTCATGGGCTTCTTCGAGAAGTCTCTTGGGGAGTGTATCGTCGGCCTTCGTCAAGCCGGCTTTGAGGTTCCACAGCCGTTCCAGATTCCAGGTTTTTTCGCCGATTTTTACGAAATCGTCCGTCGTATAATTGACCCCGGTTGCTGCGGATACCAATGGGATAAAGGTTTCCAGGGCGCCGCCAGCGAAACCGGTGAACAGGCAAAGTCCTGTGGCATCGTGTGCGGTTGAGCGATGTTGTTCGTGAACGACCCATTCGCTTTTGCCATCGGTAATATGGGGCGAGACACCTTCCTCACTCAATTCAAATCCCGGAGTCCAGGCCCTCAGGTGACACGCGCCACGGTTGCAGGTTGCGTAGGCAATACCCATGCCCACGAAGCCACGCGGGTCGTATGCGGGGAATTCCTGGCCCTTAACTCCCATAAACACGCCCGGGTCCTTGAACTTCTCACCCATTCTTTTTGCACCTTCCGCCAGTTCGTCTCCAAAGCCCTCTCGGAATGCGGTGGCTTCGGTCATGCGGATCAGGGCTTCTGATGAACCAAAATCGAGTGGCATCTCAACCATCTCATCGGTGACTTGCCCGTTTTGATACAGTTCCATGGCTGAAGCCAGTGTGGAACCCATTGAGATTGGATCCATACCCAGGTCATTGCACAACCAGTTGGCTTTTAACACGGCATCGAGATCACCTACTCCAGTGTCGGCTCCAAGTGCCCACGCTGCTTCGTACTCCGGGCCTTCACCAGCGGTTTTCCAGTTCCTCGGATGGGTGTTCACCAGGTATTTATTGGAGTGTTCTCCCAGTTCACAGACCCGACCACAGGCGATTGTGCAAGCAAAACACGCTTTGTTAGTGGTCATCCGGGTATCTTTGATTGTATTCCCATTAAGGGCTTCGGCGTCTTCAAATTGGCCCTCCTGGAAATTACGAGTGGGCAACCCCCCCGCGGCATTCGTCATGTCGATCGTAGCAGCTGTGCCAAGTTCGCCGAAAGGCTTGTAGCCTGGGTCTTCTTCCATTGTTTTGCGCATCGACCACAGGGATGACATGAACTCATCTGGCTGGCTTAACTCGACACCACCCGTGCCGCGAACCGCAATTGCCTTCAAGTTCTTCGATCCCATCACGGTACCTACGCCACTGCGACCAGCGGCGCGATGCTTATCATTCATGATGCAGGCAAATTTGACGAGATTTTCGCCAGCCGGTCCGATACACGAGGTTCGCAATTGTGGAATACCCAATTCGTTCCGCAAACCATCTTCTGTGTCAGTAACCGTCTTGCCCCAGTAATGTGCGGCGTCGCGAATCTCAACAATATCATCGTAGATAAAGAGGTAGCACGGCTTGGGCGACTTGCCTTCGATAATCAGCATGTCGTAGCCAGCGAACTTGAGTTCAGGTCCCCAGAAGCCACCTGAATTCGAAGTGGTGATGCAATCAGTCAGTGCGCCTTTGGTCACGACCATGTAGCGTGATCCGCAAGGTGCGCAGGTACCGGTCAGCGGACCAGTGGCAAAAATCAGTACGTTTTCGGGTGACAAGGGGTCAACCGTTGGGTCCATTTCTTCGTAGAGGTAACGGTCAGCCAAGCCTCGCCCACCGATATACTCTTCCTGCCATTCCGCAGGGATGTCCTCCACAGAACAGCGGCCTTCGGTCAAGTTTGCTCGGAGAAGTTTTCCCGTCCAACCACCCATGTTCACATTCCAGTTATCTGTTTGAGTGAGACGATCGCGCCTGTATACAGAGCACCCGTCTGATACGTCGCTCGCTATAGAGACGGATTATAACCAAATTCCGGGGTGGGGGTTCAATCGCAGAACCGGAATCTCGCCAGATTAGGGGTTTCCGCCAGCTACTCGGCGATCAGCGGTGAACGGAGCGTTCCAATGGAACTGATACTCGCCTCCAGGACATCTCCCGGTTTCACGAACGTACCCGTTGTTGAACCCACGCCGGAGGGTGTGCCTGTTGAAATCATGTCGCCCGGTTCAAGCGTTACGAAGCTTGAAATGAACTCGATGACCGCAGCCACCGGAAAAATTTGTTGTGCTGTCGAAGCGTCCTGGCGGATTTCATCGTTCAGCGTTAATTGGAGTTCTAGAGATTGGGGGTCTGAAATGGCCGCTGCAGAAGTAATACAAGGGCCGCAGGGGCATCCGGTATCGTGCCACTTTCCGTGTAGCCAGTCGAAGAAACTATCTTTGCTACGTTCTTTTCGATTTGGATTGGGGCGAAATTTACGGTCGGATATGTCGTTGATTACGGTGTAACCGGCGACGTGGTTCAAGGCATCCGTCTCGGTAATGTGTTTTCCGCCCTTGCCAATGATCACACCCAGTTCTAGCTCCCAGTCGATCGAATCGGGAGAAACGCTGGGTATTTGCACCGGCGCTCCTGGATTCGTCAACGTGGTTGTAGGCGGTTTCATAAAGACGTAGGGAAAGGTCTCGGCCCGTTCTGCTGCGATTCCACCGCCTTCTTCAATGTGTGCAGCGTAGTTGCCGGCTAGCAGAAAAAGTTTGTTCGGTTCAGGGTTCGGGACCAGTAGCTCTACATCCGCCGTAGCCAGTCCGCTGGGTGCGTTCGACTCGGGCTGTTCGGAGAGCCAGTTTGCTAATGTGGTAGCGGTTTCCACCTGCGGGCCACCGGGCAGAAAAGCAAGCAGGTCATCTTTATCAGACAGTTCGAGGCTTGTCCCGGTAACTTCTGTATAGGCAGCGGCAGCAACCGTCAGGGGGGTCACAAAATCTTCACTGTAGAACGCGGCGACACTGGTTCCCTGATGTTCGATTCGGCACAGGCGCATGTGTTTTTCCTTGTAGCATTATTTGGGTACCCGTCCACAACCGTCTCTCAATAGTTTGGGCAATCGTGCACAGCTGACAAGTACATGTTGCGGAGAATATCGACAGTAGTGTGGCGGGTGTGGCGTGGTCCCCTGATGTGTACACTGTAGCACGCTGTGGTTCCAGTTCGGTGTGGAGCTGGGAATGTGATCCGATGGTGATAACTTCATGGCGAATGGACCAGCGATGCGATATTTGCTTGTGCTTCCATTTGTAGCTTTGACGTTTGTTAGCTGGGGGATTTACGGTCCTGTTCTGCATAAGGGGCAGGTTGGGTTAGGTGAAGATCCAGCAGAGGTCCTCCAGGATGGGAAGCCAGCAGGTCCACCCAAGATGAGCCGCTTGCGACCGTTGATCTGTGTGGGGTTGGCCTATTTTCTGGTGGCAGTGCTGGTCCCGCTGTTGGCACTTCGGTTTTATGGAGAGCAGGGTAGATGGACTTCCAGTGGTGCTTTCTGGTCGCTGGCGGCGGGTGCCGCAGGAGCAATTGGCGCCTTAGGGATCATTATGGCGTTCAAAAGCGGTGGCAAGCCGGTCTATGTGATGCCGCTGGTGTTCGGTCTTGCACCCGTCGTAAACACCCTGGCCACGATGTTCATGGCCAGATCTTTTCGCGAGACCAGTAAGATCTTTATCACCGCGATCGTTGTGGTTGCCGTCGGTGCGGCGGGAGTCATGTTCTTCTCGAAAGAGGGTGGCGGAAACATCATCAAATTGAGCGTCTTTGACTTGCTGTTGGTCGTGCTGTCTATATTACTAACGGCATTGTGCTGGGGAATTTACGGTCCGGTTTTGCATCGAGGCCAGATGAAGATGGAGGGGAGTCGTTTGCGCCCCTTGTTGTGTGTCGGACTGGCCTACCTGGTGATCGCTGTGATCGTTCCGACTCCGATCTTGATTACTGCAGGTGAGGTGGGTAGTTGGCAGGTGGCTGGGACGGTCTGGTCTCTTGCTGGTGGAGCGGCAGGGGCCATTGGTGCTCTGGGGATCATCCTGGCTTTTAATTTCGGCGGTAAACCAATCTTCGTGATGCCGCTGGTGTTCGGTGTCGCTCCCGTCGTGAATACGGCGATGGAGTTGCTAAATGGCGTCAGAGATGTGCCATTGCCGTCGCAGTTCTATGTAAGTTTGATAATGGTTGTGGTTGGGGCGGTAGGCGTACTTGTGTTCGCGCCGAAACCGCAGTCGCATTAGAGTTGGTTTCAGCTGCGTGTGGACGCGAATAGCGATCTGGCCGTATCGTTATTGACGGAAGCAGCTGGCCACTGACCTGGTGGCCGTCCTGAACGGGTTTGACGTACCATGACGAATGAATCCCTGATGCAAAAGATTGACAGATTGTTAAGCCATGTTTGGATGGTGCGCACTTTCCTCAAGCACAGTGAAGAAGCGGAAGAAGACGATGAGTTGCGCGAGGTGCATCGCGGACTGTATGATTACATGCTGGCACTAGGCGCAGCCTATCGGGCCAAGGATGAGCAGGCGTATCTGAAACAGGCCAGGAAGAAGTTGTCCAAGCTGCGTCGCACGGTTGATTTGTTTCTGGAGATTCAACCTGAGATTTCAAGTCACACCAATTTTTTGATGGCTGCCCAGTCTTTGTCAGCGGCGGTTGGTGAGATTTCGGAGCTTCTGGAAGTTGACAATTAGTCTTGACGCACCGACTCGCGGCATGGCTGACTGGCAGTATTGGCGCGTCAGCGCGAAGTATTGTGCGGACACTGTCTGTCGGGGTGTTCGTGGTGGTGGACTTGGTAGTTGCAGCCGGCTTGTTTTTCGGCCACTCCTGAGCGGTTATGGACAGTGCGTAGAGCGGGTACTAGAATATCGAGACCACTGGTGGACAAGAACTTGCACCAACCTGTCAGAGTTTGACGTGTGAATTCTCAGGCGCCTGTGTGTTCCGGGACCGTCGTTGTTCTGGGATACTTTGTTGTTCTGCGGTGCAGTGCTATTTAGCAGCGCAGTCTTATTTCGCAACATAGTGCCTGCTGAAAACGACGCCATCGAGTTGAGTTTTCGGTTCAGAGTTCCCGTCGTCTGAGAGCGGTTATTCCTTGTCAGGAATACGTGTGTTGTTGTACGCAGATGCTGGGGCCGTAGCTCATTTGGGAGAGCGCCGCGTTCGCAATGCGGAGGTAGAGGGTTCGACTCCCTTCGGCTCCACCCACAGGCCGGCTGGAAATTTCCAGCCGGCCTGTTTTTTTTGCTGCCAGGTCGCAGGCTCGAGCTGCGGATGATTCTCTTTTCCGTTATCCCATCGGAATTGCGGTGCTCGTCGTTTGCTGTCAGATAAGCGAAATTGCGGCAGGCGAGTGGGCGTAGGCCCAACGCATTCGAGTTTGTCGACCATTGCCCGATTGCCGAGGCAGCTGGTTGGTAGTGCACAGCCAGCTCCCGTGAACCACATCTGTTAGCAGGACCGCTTCTCATACCCTTCATTCTGGCCTGAAGAAGGGGGCTGGGTAAATGGGGCGAAAATTGACGGTTGTCTGTGTCGGGCCGCATTAGTTGGGGGGCGAGATGCCGATCAGAATTACTGGGAAGGTCGGTGCGATGCGGCATGGTGTCAAGACCTGACTGATGTGCCGTAACGGTCATGGAAATTTCTGTCTACCTGAACCAGGCTACCTATATTGAGGCGAGTTGTGAGTCAGCCCAAAAATCCAATCGTCGCTGTGCAGCAGCTGATGGACGCGTGGCAGCAGGAAGTTGCTCCGGGATTACCGGTTCGTTGGGAAGAATCCCTGCTCTTGCGCGATGGCTTCTTGTGGGGCCGAAAATTCTGCGCCGACGGGCTCGTGGTTGTTTGGGAGCTGGCGGCCGGCCGGCTGGTGTTCGTCGATGCGAATGGACAGACGCGCGAAACCAGTGTGCAGGTGGTTTCGGATCAGGAGAATTCGCCGATCGCTCGGGCTGCATGACCGATCGTTGCTGCTGCCGCATAGCGCAGGCGACGCGGAGAGGTCCGCTGCTGAAATCTGTGCCTACTTGTTTCTTGCAGCTGATGGCGGCCAGTACGTATTTTCCGTGAGGGAAGAGAACGCACGAGTACCAGCAAGCGTGCATGGCGAGACCAATTACGCAGGTTTGATTTGTTGTGGTGCCGCGTCTATCTCACAGCAAACCAGGAATGGAACGGCCGTGTTCAAGGATGGGGCGTGGACGTCCTTGAAAGTCGTTGACCATCGAGGAAGATCGGATGCCAACAGCAGAATAGATCGTGGCTGCGACATCAGCGGGTGAATACCCGGAGGAAACCGGTTCGGCCGCGTGCGCATCGGTTGCACCGATGACTTGTCCGCCCTTCACACCGCCACCGGCGAAAAACAGGGAGCCTGCAGCCCCCCAGTGATCACGCCCGCCGCGGGCGTTGATTCGAGGGGTCCTGCCAAATTCAGTGAGAAATACGACTAACGTTTCTGCCAGTCGCCCGCGGCGCGCAAGGTCACGGACCAGTGCGGCGAAAGCTTGATCCATACCGGCCAGGTGGTAGCCCCGTTTCGTCATTTCCTGAATCGGCGGATGTTTTTGTGATGCGGCATTGTGGTTATCCCAGACATTTCCGTAGTCAGGGTCATAGCCGTAATCGACCATGACGAATCGCGCACCGGCTTCAACGAGGCGCCGTGCCAGGAGACAGCGACCACCGATCTTGGTCCGGCCGTACTCTTCGCGAATGGTTGCCGGTTCTTCACTAATGGCAAATGCAGATCGAATCGCAGGGTTTTGCAGGAGACGTAGTGCATCTCGAAACTTGGTTTCCGCACTGCGCATCGTTTCATCACTTTGTTCAAGAGATCGCAAGGCGTTATCGAGTTGTTCTCGTAGCCGCGACCGACCTCCTAAACGCCGCAACTGACGAGTGGTGACGTTAAGTGAGCTGGGTTGCCAGTTTTCCTCGACCAAGGCAGACGGATGTTCCTCTTTTTCGCCGACCGTGAAGTCGGGTTGTTCCGGAGTTCCACAAAGGCAATAGGGCGCGTATTGACTACCCAGCCAACCACCGAGAAAAAAATTGTGGGGTGGTGGACCAGGACGCGTGATGCCGGGAACTGCGATATAGGCTGGCAAGCCACGACGGGCTCCCAACGTCCGTGCTACCACAGAGCCGATGTTGGGTTCAGTGAACAGGTGGGCGCGATCGACCTTCCTGCCAGACAAAGTAAAAACCTGGCTGAGCAGATGGTCGTTACTGTCGTGTGAGTAGCTGCGGAGAATTGCCAGCTGGTCAGCCATTTCTGCCAGCCGGGGAATTGTCTCGCTGAACCGCACGCCGGGAAGTGATGTTGCGATGTCTTCCAGGGTACCGCGAATTTCTGTTGGGGCCGTCGGTTTGGGGTCGAAGGAGTCGATATGGGTGACGCCTCCACCCATCCACAAGTAGATCACCGATTTGGCGTCGCTCGGTGTACGTGGAGCACCGGGCAATGTTTCACCACATGCAGCGAGCGCGGTGGCACCCACACTCATCGCACCGACCCGTAGTAGATCCCGCCGGTCGTACGGCATACTGCTCTGTCTAGAAATGTGCATTGATCCCAAAACGTTGCGGGGTGTTGGTGCGCTTGTTACCAGCCAAGGTTTTCGGTCGAGCCGGCGCCTGCTACTCATATTATCGCTGAGCCACAGTGTTCTCGCAATGTCGAGTAGTGACTCGCTACCCGGCAATTGACCGCTTTCCCTGGCGCCGCTAAGTTGTGTGCACTTCGCTACCGGGAAGCAGCTGTCTAACCTCGATATTTCGCCGGCACTGGCACCCGCTTCTACGCCTTGAAGCTCTCGTTCATTCCACTGGTCCAGTCAGGCACAGTTTGGTGAAATACGCATCGATTGGCCCGATCGCCATTCACCTTCCAAGCAAGGTGGAAACCAATGAGCAATTGCAGGAGGAGTTTCCGTCTTGGGATCTGGACCTGATCTTTTCCAAGACAGGAATCGCCAGACGGCACATTGCGGCGCCGGATGAGTGTGCTTCTGATCTTGCAGTTGAGGCCGCCAGGAAGTTGTTCGAGGAGAATTCGATCGATCCTGCGTCGATTGATTTCTTGTTGCTATGCACGCAGACTCCGGATTACCCGCTTCCGACAACGGCTTGTCTGCTCCAGGAACGGCTCGGCTTGCCGACGACGGTTGGCGCTTTGGATTTCAACCTGGGGTGTTCCGGGTTTGTGTACGGGTTGTCACTTGCAGAAGGTTTTATTCGGGCCGGTACGGCGCAACGCGTCCTGCTGATTACGTCCGAGACGTACTCCAAATATATTCACCCGACGGATCGGAGTTTAAGGACTATTTTTGGTGATGGTGCTGCCGCTACTTTGATTGAAGCTGGGGATAAGCCCTCACTGTCAGCTTTTCAGTTTGGGACTGATGGAAGTGGTGCGGACACGCTCCTGGTAGCGGATGGTGGAGCGCGGCCGGTCGAGGATGCAATACAACCACGTCACCGTAAACGCTGGCCAAGTGGATTGTATATGGATGGTCCTAGCTTGATCTCATTTGCGGTTGGGGCCATTCCCAAACTTGTCGATAATGTACTTGCTTCGGCAGATCTTCAGCGGTCGGATGTTGACTTCTTTATCATGCACCAGGCGACCTGCAAGATGATGGAACAATTGCGGAATTGCATGGAAACGGATGAAGCTCACATGCCGATCGTACTTCGTGATTATGGGAACACGGTTTCTTCGACAATCCCGATTGTCCTTAGCGAACTACGATCTGCAGGGAAACTCAATGCAGGCATGAAGAATCTGTTGATTGGTTTCGGAGTGGGATGGTCGTGGGCAGGTTGTGTTTGGCAGGTGGACTGACGGTTGCTTGGAACGGATTCGTGATCAGCCGTGTTGTACGGTGCAGCTCAACGGCTGTCGTACGGGATGCCCTTGGCTTGCCTGAGTGGTGCGTTTGCAGTTAGTGCTTGTGAGACGCACGCAACTCGCGTTTCAGTAATTTTCCGGTTGGACCCTTGGGGAGCTCATCTCGAATCTCAATGATCCTGGGGTATTTGTAGGCTGCGACATGTTGCTTGCAGTAGTCCACTAACTCATCAGGAGCTACGTGATGATCTGCTTTCAGCGAAACAATCGCTTTGACCTCTTCCCCGTAACGGTCATCTGATACTCCAATGACAGCCGCTTCCTTGATCGCAGGGTGTGTGTACAGCACCTCTTCTATTTCCCGCGGGTAAACGTTGTAGCCGCCTCTTAAGATCATGTCCTTCTTGCGGTCGACGATGAAAATATCGCCTTCAGAATCGATCGTTGCGATGTCGCCAGAGTGAAACCAGCCGTCTGTAAGGGCTTCGGCAGTGGCTTGTGGCTCCCTGAAATAGCCCTTCATGACATTAGGGCCACGGATCAGGAGCTCGCCTCGCATGCCATCAGGTACCGCGCACCCTTCGTCATCAACGATCTGGAATTCGACGCCATCTATGGGCTTTCCGATGGTTCCTGCTTTGTTTGTTTCATCGAGTTTCTGCATTGCAGCCAGAGGGGAGGTTTCAGTGAGTCCGTATCCTTCCTGTATCGCGACGTTGAAACGAGTTTCGAATTGACGTTTGATCTCAATCGGTATGGGTGCGCCACCTGACACACAGAACTGCAGACTGGACAAGTTGGCTTTTGCATTGCCATCGTCGTTTAACAATGCAAAGTACATCGTTGGTACCGCAGGGAAAAACGTCACGCGGTCACGTGCGATTACTTGCATGGCTTCAGTGGCAGTGAATCGCTTCAGGTAAGTAATGGCTCCCCCACCAAATAACATTCCGTTCTGGATGTTGGTTTGTCCGAACGTGTGGTACAGCGGCAAGGCGGCTAGCCCCACATGACCGGGTCCCAGGATGTTGATTTGATCAGGCCAAAGGCTGAATCCCCTTTCTGAAATATATTGTGCGTTGGAGTAGAGATTGAAGTGAGACAGCTCTGCCCCTTTCGGAGTTCCTGTGGTGCCGCTTGTATATTGGATCACTGCCGTGTCATCCGGCATGGCAGGGAATACTGTAACTTCTGTCCCCTCTGTGACCAGTTTTTCAAAGGGGATGGCGTCGGAGTTTGCGGCGAGACTGTTACCAAAATCAATCGAGATCAAATGTTTGCAGGTTGGTACACGGTGGAACGCGGTCAGGCCGGTTGCCTGGCAATCGCCATGCACGATGAGCGTCGTCGCCTCACTGTTGGTCAATTGAAACGTTAGCTCATCCGCAGATTGCAGTGTATTGAGTGAGACGACTACGGCACCCGCATAAAGAATTCCGAAATAACTAATCGTAAAAGCCGAACAATTCGGAGACAGCAGCGCGACGTGCTCACCATTCCCAATATTCAGTTCGTGCAATGCGCCAGCGATCCGACGGGCAAGAATGTCGACTTCCGCGTAGCGGAACTGACGAGAGTTTTCGATCAACGCGATTGTGTCAGGATGTTTCCGGGATGAATGAGCCAACAACGCCCCGAGATTGAGTGTCATGTGTAACGATCCACTTCAGTTCGCAGTGCCTGGGTTTATGGTGTTTTCAGGAGAAGTTACCATCGATGTGCGTGAAGTACTGAAGTATATCGCCCGTGCCTCTCGACGTCGGTAGTGAGGCGATGTACCAAGTGTGATACGAGGTCAGGTGGGGGATCCAGGAATCAGGTCTCAAGTGGAGTGTGAAAGTAACTGGTATGACGACGGCCGACTCGCAGCAATCGAACCCTGATAACGCACAAATTAAGACACTGACGAGGTACACAGATCTGGCCAATCGCCAGGCGCTGTATCACGTATTGCGTTTTGCGCGATCGTCCGGTGTGTTTGACATGCTGGAACGCGGTCCGTGCACAGTTGAGACGTTGGCCAAATCCTGTGATGTTGATCTGGAAACAACCCGTGCACTGATTTATCTGCTGTGCCACTTAGAGGTGGTTGAACAGTATGGCGATGACATCGCACTCGCTGCAGTGATGCGGTTGCGGAGTGATGTGAACCCCGATTTTGGACAGACTCAATGGGAGCGGCTGGTGGCGCCAGCGGACGGTGAGAATGTTGCTCGCGAGGGTAGCGCGGAACAGACACGGCGATCGTTTCGCAACCGTATGTTTGAACGGGAATGGACCATGACGCCGTCAGCACTCGAATTGGCCCGCGTTCTGGGAATCGGCTCCCAGCGTTGCGGCCTGCAAATTCTTGATTGGGGTTGCGGGACGGGAATTTGGGGATTGACGTTGGCTCATCGCGACGTTCAGGCCAACGTGACGATGGTCGATTGGCCGGAACCGATGGAGACGGTTAAGGGAATGGCCGAGAGTATCGGCATTGCGGACCGTGTGACATGTGTGGCGGGGGAATTTTCAGAGGTGAATTTGCCGGAGCAGCGGTTTGACCTGGTGTTGCTAGCAAATCACTTGCAGCTTGTAGCTCCGAGTGCGTGGGCGGTGTTATTGGAACGTCTCAGGGCTTTGTTGAAAGTCGGTGGTGAAATTGCCGTGATCGACGTGTTTGAGGGACAGGATGCCGGTGACGTGACCCGCAATGTATTAGCTCTGGAGTTGTCACTTGCGCATCCGGAGTTCGGAATTTGTGCTCCAACAGTGCTGCAGGAACAGCTGGTTGCCAATCGATTTGGCAAACCCAGATACAGTCACTTGGAGGTGGCGCCTTACCTCTTTGGAGTTATGTTGGCTGCCAAGGAACTGTCGTAGAGGGCGCTTTGTCAGAGTGTGCAAGCACGAGGCGTGTCGGTCTGACACCGATCTTGATGCCGTGTTCGGATTCAGTCTGTTGGTGGAACAATCGCGGGCTGATTCAGGTGTTTTCCTGCGTCTTCCCGGCTGGTTGGAAATGAGAAGTTCGATAAGTTATTGCTGAGTTGTTGGGACCTAACTGCGATCTGGCCGTGCGATCATTATTACGCCCGTTGTTATTGATCGGTGTATTGCTGGTGGTCCTGCTGTTGCCGTTCCTGGCGATTGGCAAGCAGCTGGACCAGTGGTTTGATGAGTGGAGTGCGGCTCCGCCTGCCCGACATATTACTGCCCTGGTGGTGATTGGTATTCTCTCGACGGACATTCTACTACCCGTTCCGTCGAGCGGTGTTAGTACACTTGCGGGCTGGCAATTAGGGACCATCTGGGGCACGTTGGCTTCCTGGGTCGGTATGACGTTGAGTGCCGCTCTGGGGTTTACGCTGGCACTGTCCTGCGGTCGCTGTTTTACGCGGTGGTTTGTTGGTGAAGAAGAGCTAAAGCGAATGAAGGCGACGAGCGATCGACTAGGACCGTTGTTCTTGATTGTGATGCGGGGCGTACCGGTACTGGCTGAGGCCAGTGTGCTATTAGTTGGCGTAAATCATCTGCAGTGGAAACGTTTTCTGCCACCTGTTTTGGTGAGCAACTTTGTCATATCCCTCGTCTACGCGGCGGCTGGAAATATAGCGGGCCATCGACAAGAAATGACGCTGGGTATCGCGATTGCGGTTGGTTTGCCGATCGTCCTTGGATTGGTTGTGCGTCGCTGGCTTGTCTAACAACAGAGCGAAAGTGTCATTGCCCATGCGCAACGCCCAGTTCCATTTGATTTTGTTGGTTTGCTGCGCACATGCGTTAGTCCACATCTATGAGTTGTCGTTGCCTAGTGTGGAGCAGCAGATTGCTGATGAGTATTACGGGGGCGATGCGGCACGCGGAAAACTCCTGACGGGACAGATGTCGAACAGTTGGCGTTTTACATGGGGATTCGGTGCACTGGGAGCCGGATGGCTGGTGGATCGTTACGGTAGCCGACAGATGTTGGCAGTCTATCTCACTGGTTGTGGTGCTCTCTGTATAGCGGTTGTCTGGTGTCAGACGACGGTGTCGCTGTTTGTGGTGATGTTAGCAATGGGAGCGTTTGCGAGTATTTACCACCCTGCCGGATTGGCGTTCATTTCACATTCATCAAGTGCTGCTGAACGCTCCAGAGCATTGGGGATGCACGGAGTGTTCGGGTCTTTGGGGATTGGATTTGCACCTTTCGCAGCTGCGTTAATTCTTGATTCGGGCATGAGCTGGAGAGCCGTTTATGGCTGGCTTTCCGTGCCCGGTGTCTTTCTGGGAGTTACCTTTGTCTGGATTTCCTGGCGCCATCGATCATCGGCAGATGTCAATGTGGCACATTCGGACTCAGATCCGGTTGTGCCTCGTTGGCGGTCGTTTTTTACGTTGACTGTCTTTGCCATGCTGCAAGGATTCATTTATGCCGCGGTGTTTAGTTTCTTACCTCGCTATCTTAGCGAAGTCCCGGACTGGACACTCCAAGTAGAATCTTTGAATCAGGTGCAGGCAGAACAAGTGAACCGTTCTAGTGATGAGGAAATATCAGGTTACACATCAACCGGCATGTGGTGGGCGATGCCTGTGTTGTTGAGCGGTTGCGTCGGACAGTTTGTTGCTGGACGCTGGGCGCGCCCAGCATGGCTGGAAAAACAGCTTGTTGCAGTTGTTGTTTTGAATATTCCGTTTTTGTTATGGATGAGTGTTGCTGATGGGATGCTCCGCGTGTGGGCGGCAGCGGGTTTTGCACTCGTTCATTTTATGCACCAGCCGATATACAACAGCTTGATTGCACAGTACACACCGCTCGCGCGTCGCAGTATCTGTTATGGATTCAGTTTTGCGGCAGGGCTAGGGCTGGGTAGTGTGGGGGCCTTGTTTGCTGGGTCGAGTACTAGCGATCGGGTTACCTATTTGGTACTGGGATGTACCGCAGGCCTTGCCGCATTCGTCGGACTGGAGCTCGTCCGCCTGAATTTCTATTTCGTATCTCGGCGACTTGAAGGTGAAAACTAGCGTCTGCTGGACTTGCTACACTCCCACAGTATTGTCTAGTGCAGTTGAGTTGAGTCAGCGTTGTTCTTGCCACGAAAAGTGCGTTTAAAGGGGGATTCGTAACGGTGGATTTTCCTGCTGCGTTGCGTCAGGCTTTGGGCAGCTGCTTGCCTGGTGTCCGGGCCCATCGCCAGTATGCGCCAGAACTCGCCTATGGCCGACATCAAGGTCCCCAGTCGGCGGATGCGCGGGAAGCCGCTGTCTTGGCCTTGTTTTTCCCACGCGACCAGGGTTGGACTCTGGTGTTAACCTTGAGGCCAGACCATCTTCCGGATCATCCAGGGCAGGTTAGTTTTCCAGGTGGTGCGTTAAAAGCAGGCGAGTCTGCAGAGCAGGGGGCGCTGCGAGAATTGAATGAAGAGCTGGGAGTTGCCACGGAACATGTTGAATTGGTTGGCCGATTGTCACCCATTTATGTGTTCAATAGTAATTTCAGCGTCCAGCCTATTGTAGGAATGCTGGCTGAATCCCCGGTATTTCGGAGAGATGCATCCGAAGTTGCTGAAGTGATTGAGGTGCCACTTGCGGCTCTACTCAAGTGGGTGCCAGAGAAGATGCTATGGAGATTGCGGCCATCAGTCTCTTTGACGGCCCCGGCAGTTTCCTGGCAGCATCAGAAAGTGTGGGGTGCGACATTGCTGATTCTGGGAGAGTTGATCGAGCTGCTACGAGAGAACTACGCCCAGGATCCAGTTAGTTCGAAGGTGGAAAGCAAGAAGCACCATGCCGAGAGGGACTGAATCGTATTTCTGTGATGCGCTTTGGGGAAAAATACGAGGCCCGACCTCACCAGGAGACCGGGCCTCGCGTGCTCGCAAAATCAACGATAGGTGATCTTGTCGAGTGGGTGGCTGTTTGTTGACAGCCCGCCAGCTGTCACTAGAAACAGCCACCTCGTTGGCTACTACTCGAAGCAGATTCCACAGACCACCTCCTTTCTACTAAAGTAACCCCACACCGGTCGCGGCAGCCATAGAAGGCGACCACTCGGTGGGCCTCTAGTCCATCGCGCCGCGTCAGCGCGATCTTTATCATTTAATGATTGGCGCAATTGGGGTAAATGGCAAGGCGGATTTTCATTTTCTGTGTGGTCGTCCGCCAAACTTGCTCTACTCTTCAGCCGACTTTCCAGATTTTCTCTAAGGTAATGGCAATCAAGAAGTTGGTTTTTTCCTGAGTGCGAGTGACCGTTCAGGGTGATTTTCACGTCATCATCGAATAGCCAATGGTCGCATCGTAAACCCGGCGGTGGATCCGGCGATCTTGTTCGTGATTCCGACATAGCAGAACTCGTAAACATTATCTTTCGCCAGATCTTCCAGATAGTGGAACTCGGCGATGTGGACACCTTGTTCAACGAGCAAATATTTGTGGACTGGGATAAAGGAGTCGGAGCCTTCTGGCGCGGGACTTACCTCCAATCCACTTGTGTCGGATCCGATCATAATCGCCCCAAATTTTTCGACCAGGTATTTGGCTGTTGGCAGAGTGATTCCCGCAGAGTCTGCGTCCGTCAGGGCGGGATGATCGTCTCCGTCTTTGCCCCACAGGCTCAGAGTTCCAGTGCGAAACAGAACAACATCACCGGGACGCAGAGTAACTCCTTGGGCCTTGATGGCGTTATCTACATCTTGGGGAGAGATGCCGTAGTGTGGTGGGAGCGTTCGGACTTTGTGCAGTTCTGCAATATCGAGCATGACTCCACGACCGATTACCGGTGGAATTGTCGTTGCGTCACACTTTCGAACGCCAAAGTCACCACCCCATTCAGCTTCCTTGTATCCGTTGTACCAGTGATGGTCTTTGCCGACGGTCACATGAGCCAGACCATCGATCTGCGTAGCCACATTGTCGTTGATGAATAGTGCGCAGCTGTGCCAGCGTGTGCCGCTTGAATTGACTTCTGGCCGAATGAAATCATGGTCTTTCTGTCGTGACGTCCCCTCGGGCGTCCTGAATGTCATAATCTCGCCTGGAGAGTGGCCAGGCCATTTGAAGCTATTGCGGCTGTAAGTGATTCCCAAGTCATACACCTTGCCCTTGTCGGCGAGTTGCAACGCCGCTTTCGTGGTGTGTTCATTGAGGGCATTGAGTGCGCCAACTTCATCATTTGGCCCCCAGATCCAGCCCCAACCCACACCCGGTTTCCAACCAGATATCTTGGCCGATGCGGGTTTGTTCCCCTCGGCATGGGGTTGGGCGGATAGCCAGGTGATAGCGATTGCTGCCGACAGAGCTGCCACCAACACATCTCGTGATCTAATCATGATTATCTCCTGCAGGGTTTTGTGAAAGTGTGAGTCGACGTTGGCAGTCTCTTACAATGTGTTCTGCCCAAAGATGCCCCTTAAAGAGGTCGATAATTGCAGTGAGAGCCCGTTGCCTTTCCTCACCAGAGAGTGAGGTGTCAAGCTGATCGACGTAGTCTTCTAATCGTTGACTCTGGTCGTTATTGCGGTTGGCTGGCGTAGATTCGATTTGTTTCAATTCATGCCTCGCGAGGCGAACGACGAACGCAACCTGTTTTGACTTTTCTGGTAAAGCACCAAAAGCATCTACGAGCTGCTGAAAGCGTTTCCGAGCCAGGTCCAGATTTGATTGACGCGTTCGCCAGGCGAGCAGGAATGCCTGTTCTTCAGGGGGCAGGAACGCGATGCCGCCGAGTTGTCTGGTTTGACGTTCCAATCGCCGTGCGTGTTTGATCGCTTCGATTTCGGTGAGCCACTCCTGGACAAGCTTGGAACGGGAGTTGTTCTGCGATGTTTTCAAGAAAGACCGCATCTTGGACTCTTGCAACCGCAGATCGCCAGCCCCAGTCTCGTGGGCATCGGAAATCTGTTCAAATTGCTCTTCGACGGATTCGGGCGAGAGCGTGTTGACAACCGCCCAGATCATACCTGCAACGACTGTAATCAGGGCAATCGCAGGTAGTAAAGTGTTCCAGGGAAGCGCTGCTGTGGCTTGCGACCAGGTTGCCGAAGTTCCTGATCGCTTTGCTTCGACACTGGTGAAATCGCGGCGTTTTCGACGGGCAACCCCCGGTTGTGTCGACTGGCTACCGGGCATGTTTTGACTCTTGGTGGGCGCCTCAGAAGGTCCCTGGTTGCGTTCGTTGGTGGCGTGGCTATAGCCAATAGGCAGAGTTGGCTGCAGGGCAATTTCCGAGTCAGAAAAATCGACATGTTCGAGGTTGACTCCCTGATTCAGTTCCTCGGGTCTGAGGGGTTCTGCGACTTGAGCATCTTCTGAGAGTGCCAAATCCATGGCGCGTAGTTGCCGGGCAACCAGTAGTGGTGTTGCAATGCGTTTGGTGGGATCTTTATGGAGCAGCTCGCGAATGATCTCGTCAAGTTCCGCAGGTACTTCCGGTACGAGTGTTCGGATCGATGGAACTTCGTCGAATTGCATTCGATGCAGGACTTCCGAAGCGTTTGCGCCAAGATAGGGAGGGCGGCCACTTATTAACGCGAAGAGAACTCCACCCAGCCCGTAAAGATCTGTTTTCGTTGAGACGGGTTTTCCGGTGGCCTGTTCCGGCGACATGTAGTCAGCAGTTCCCAGCGCGCTCCCATCCGCTGTCATGTGGCTCGCACCGAAGAGTTTGGCGATGCCAAAGTCCGTCAGTTTGATGTGCTCGTCAGACGTGTACAGCAGGTTGGATGGTTTGAGGTCGCGATGGATGACTCCATGATCATGCGCATGTTTTAACGCATCGCAAATTTGCATTCCGATGCGGGCAGCGTCGCGCCACTGAAACCTGCGGCCAGTTCTTAGCTCTTGTTGCAGGTTCCGACCTTCGACGAGTTCCATCGAGTAAAATAGATGGTCGTCATGTTCGCCGAAACCAATCAAGCGAACGATATTCTTGTGATCGAGTTTTTCGAGTGTTTCGATTTCAATTTGAAATCGCTCTCGAAAACGCTCGTTTTCACCCAGTAGTACTGAGAGTACTTTGACAGCAACGTTTTGACCGGTCTCGGTATGGACCCCGGAGTAAACCGTGCCCATCCCGCCACGGCCAATCGTGCGTTCTATGCGGTACGGTCCGAGCTGCTCGAATGGCATCGGTCAACGATTGGTCAGAATCATCTGGAAGTGCAAACGAATCGCCGTCCATGAAAATTCGATTGTCGCCGCTTGTCGGTTGCGAATCGAGGGCACAGACAGTTGCGAGATCGTGTACGTCCTATTCAATTAGATGCGCTACGTTCTATGAAGTAATTGTACGTTGGGCGCCGCATAAGTGGAATAGAATGACAACCGGTTGATGAAATATAAGTAGGTGTTCCCAGCTCATCATACACCGGTGGTCTTCAATGATCTGTCGAGCCGGATCCGGTTTTCAGAGTACGGTGGGTTCATCAGGCGTAACATAGGCTGCTGTTAATCCACCGTCGACGGAAAAGTCGGCGCCTGTGATGTAGGAGGATTCGTCTGAAGCCAGAAAAAGCGCTGCCTGCGCCATTTCATGAGCTTCGCCAAACCGACCCATCGGAACATGTACCAGTCGCCGTTGCCGCTTTTCTTCTGTGTCGAGGTAGTCCATCAACATTTTGGTTTTCAGAGGACCAGGGCAAAGGGCGTTGACTCGAATATTCTGACGCGCATGGATAATGGCCAATTCTCGCGTCATCGCCAGGACCCCTCCTTTGGACGCCGTGTAGGCTATTTGTGGTGTTGCCGCACCCAGAATTGCAACAAAGGAAGCGGTGTTGATCACCGAGCCACCACCTGCCCGCTGTAATGCGGGGATTCCGTATTTGCATCCGAGAAAAACACCCTTCAAATTGACTTCCATGGTGCGGTCCCAGATGGCTTCTTCGGTGGTGATTGCGTCGGCATCCTCGCCGAGCATGATGCCTGCGTTATTGAACAGGATCTGCAGTTTGCCAAATTTCTTTTCGGCATGTTCGACCATCTGTTGGCTGCCATCCGAGGAGGCTACGTCAGCATGAAAATAACTCGCCTGACCTCCTTGTTGATGGATTAACGCTACGGTTTCTTCGCCGCCATTGTCATCGACGTCGACGGCGATAACCGCGGCGCCGTTTTCAGCGAACAGTAGTGCGGCAGCGCGTCCGATGCCACTGGCAGCACCTGTAATTAGTGCGACTCTATCGCTTAATCGCATTGTTGTCTTCTCCGTGCGGTTGGGCTTTATATGCCTGTTTGACAAGCTCGTCGAATAGACGCTGTTGAGATTGTTCGTTAGCAGCAGTCAATTCAGGATGCCACTGGACTCCGACAAGCCATGGGTGTTCTTTCATCTCGCAGGCTTCCACTACGCCATCGGGCGCATGGGCTACAACACGCAGGTTCGACGCGACACGATCAATGGCTTGATGATGCCATGACATTGGGGATAACTGTGTTGTGCCGAGAATCGTTGCCAGTTTTGAGTCGTGTGCAACGACAACATCGTGCGGAATCGGGTTTCGTGGAGGTCTGCGATGGTGGATTTGTTCGCCGATATCATCGGGAAGATGGGGGTAGAGTGATCCACCACATGCCGTATTGATAATTTGGATGCCACGACAGATCGCGAGAGTAGGAAGTGGCTTTTCGATCACGGCCTGGGCCAGAGAAATTTCCAGTTCGTCGCGTTCGTGGTCAACCATGTAGATTTCGGCATGAGTCGATCCTTGGTAACGGGTTGGATCGATATCACCACCACCGGCCAGAATGAGTCCAGCCAGTTGGTCAAGCAAGTGATTGATATTACATTCGCCAGGCGGAATGAGCAGAGGCAAGCCCCCAGCTCGGCGCACAGCCTCGACGTACTCGATGGGTAATTTGAGTTCATTGTGTTCATCGCGGGCATACGTTGTGATGCCGATGACAGGCGGGAGATTCATATGCGCTCGAAATACCGGATTCGCTCCCAGTCGGTGACGGCCTGGTCGAAGGCTGCTTGTTCCGTTCGATAAAAATGCAGGTAGTGCTCGACCACTTCGTCGCCGAGCGTTTCGCGGGCCAGCGTGCTATTTTCGAGAGCGTCAATGGCCTCATTCAAGGTCTTGGGTACATGGGGAACATTTTCCGCGTTGTACACATTTCCAGACAGGCAGTCGGGAGGTTCGATTTGATTCTCGATTCCTCGGAGTCCGGCTGCCATGGCGGCGGCGTAGGCCAGGTAGGGGTTGCAATCAGCGCCTGGGATCCGGCATTCCACACGCAAGCTCTGGCCGCGGCCAACGACCCGGAATCCTGCGGTACGATTGTCGTAACTCCATGCCAGTCGCGTGGGCGCCCAGCTGCCCGACTGAAATCGTTTGTAAGAATTGATTGTTGGGGCAAAGAAGACCATCAATTCGCGTGCATGGCGGATCCAGCCACCTAGGAACCAACGGAATAGATCGCTACATGAAACCTCACCGAGTGTTTGGTTGCCTGCAAAGGCGTTGGTCTCCTGCCGCCAGAGACTCAGATGGATGTGACAACTTGAGCCAGCTTGCTCAGCCGCATACTTGGCCATGAAGGTCACACTGGTATTGAGTGAATCAGCGATCTCCTTGAGACACTGTTTGTAGAGCGTATGGCGATCGGCCATTCCCAGTACATCTGTGTAACGCAGGTTCAGTTCATGCTGCCCCAGGCCCCATTCGCCCTTGGTGCATTCGACAGGGATGCCAGACTCTTGCAGCGCTCGGCGGGCAGCCGCGTTAAGAGGTTCGCTGCGAGTGCCTTGGAGAAGGTGGTAGTCTTCCAGGTATTGGCCATTCGCGCGTAGTTGTTGGAATTGTTTGCGGTTTGCTTTTTGGTAGCTGTCGCGGAAGATGTAGTATTCGAGTTCGGAGCCGGCTTTTGCGATCAATCCGTGTTCTGCAGCTTTACGAATTTGCTTGCGCAACATGGAACGCGGAGCCACGTCCACCTCTTTGTGATCTTTGTCGTTCTGTAAATCACAGATCACGATCGCTGTTTCATCAAGCCAGCGGGCGTGACGTAGTGTTGTCACGTCAGGGACGAGGTGGAAATCGCCGTAGCCCTGTTCCCAATTCGCGAAGGAATAACCAGCAACGGGTTCCATTTCCATGTCAACGGTCAACAAGTAATCGCATCCGTGCGTTCCTTCCTGGGCAACCGATTCCAGGAAGAAGTTTGCATCGAAACGTTTACCCATCAGGCGACCGTAGAGATCGGGAAACGCAGTAATCACGGTGGAAATAGCGCCCGTGCTGACAAGGCTTCGAAGTGATTCCAAGTCGAGCATACCAGTGGGTTCGTTCATAATTGCACGACACAAGTTAGCGGTGAATGTGCGGGCTAGTCGTCAAGTCCGGTGAACAATGATCTGAAGAAAAGGGGATCATGCCTGCTGGCACGCCATTGCCGCGACAAGGATTTGGATTCGCAGATCGGAGGTGCAATTCTCAGCAGCACGCCTTGAGCTGGCGCGTGCCTGCCTGGCCATGGGTTGCCTCAGAGGTCCTGGAAGAATCATTGAATCGGCTCGGAAGGCTGGACGCCTGATCGTGGCGGCCGTTTTCCAGCGGTTCAATAATCTAATGTACGGCTGGCATTGTCGTCCAGCAGTGCGTGATTTCGTCAGAGGACAGATGCGCGTTCAACGCGATCTGTTTCCGTTGCGTTTGGACCGTTTGCGACTCGCTGCAGATGTGGCGGCCCGCGTTTCTGGAACAGCCATGGGAGACGGTAGGGTTTCGTAGGTGATGCGTCCCTGTTGGAGATCTCGTTTCCAGGAATTAATGGATGCCTGAGCCTTGGAAACTTGGGGTGAGCGATATGCGTGATACCCCTTCGTGCGCCCCGTGATTTGTTGCAGAAGTTGAGAAGAAAGAACACGCACATCCATGCTGGGGTGTTCAAGATAACCAACTAACTGCTGGGCGCCGTTGGCTTGCAGCTGTTCCGGATTGTAGCCCCAGAGTAAGCGGTAACGTTGTGCTGCTTCTGTTTCATCTCGTTTGCGTTCCCATTCTCCACGCAGCCGGACCGATGTTTCGGGGCCACGGGTGATGGCATGTTGCAGTGCCAGAATGTGATTTTCCCAGAAGCTCTTGAATTCCGGTTCGCTCAAGGCGTCCAGTAATGCATCGAATTGATCCAATGCTGCGAGACAGCGGGCCGCCAAGGCACGAACTTCAATGCGGCGATGGTGGAGTTGTTCACGAAGTGAGATGCTGATCGGAAGGTCATCATCACGCTCAGCATTGTTGATCATTTCACTGAGGAATTCCGCAGCGTCCTCATCCAGGAGTTGTCGCGGACTGGCGTGCTGTGCAGAGGCGGGGCTGAGTTCGCCGGCCTTTTGGTCTAGAAAGACACATTGCATTCCTTCGGGAATATCGAGTGTCAGAGGTTCTCCATCCGGTTGCGGAATTGACCATTGTGCATTGCCCCGAATCGACTGAAGTCGGATTACCAGTTTCGGTTCGTTTTCTTCAGGGTTGACCCCGGGTGGTAAATACCGACGTACTTCGATGGCCAATTGGGACTGGGGATCTTGTAGAGTAACTTGTCCTGATTGGTCACCTAGCGTGAGCAACACGATGTTTGAGGGTGTTCCGCCACGAGAAATTTGCAGGCGGCCAAAGTGGACGGCTGCGCGGGACACTCCACTGGGAGTCGGCGTGCCTAAAGTTATTTCAGTGGGCCCCAGTAAAGAAATAAGAATTCCCGAGCCGACCAGAATTCGTGGTCGAAATGCAGGCAGTACCAGCAGGTGGTCGCCGGAATAGAGGATGCCTTCGGACGGTAGTCGTTTGTAGATTTCTCCTTCCAGGCGAGCCAGAACTTGCTTGTCGGAAACATAACGACCGACGTCAACAGGTTCGTCAGCCACAGGCTCCGCAGGCGTTGCCTCTGCATCGGCGGGAGCGTCGGGAGCTGAACTGTCTTCCGTTGTTGGCGTAACTTCAACAGCCGGCTCTTCAGGTGAAGTTACCAACGGACTTTCGGTGTCAGCCTCTGTTGGCAGCACGTCCGTGCTCGCCTCATTTCCTGGAGTTGGTGGAGATGGATCGGTACGCAACGCCGCTTCAGTGTTCGAGTTGACAACGGGCTTTGCGGTAGTCTCACTGGGCATGTCAGCAGACGTGTCGGGTGATTCAGGTTGGTTTGTGGCCTCAAGTTCTGCGGTGGCAGGGGACGCGTCGCTGTTGGCGAGTGGAGTTTCCGTTGCGGTTTGCGGCGCTGTTGCGGTTTGGCGTTGTTGTTTTGGAACGCCTGCCCAGCCAGACCAGATTGCGATCGCTGCGCAAGCGACGAGGAAGGCGACACCCAACGTGACAGCGAGCGGCCAGAGGCGAAGACCGCTGCGTTCTTGCCAGATTGCCGGTACATCGGGTCGCACGTCCGTATTGATTGATGTAACCGGGGCTGCGGTAGTGACTGGATCGCTGTGATCCAGCGGTGAACCGTGATCCAGCGGTGAACCGTTGACAGCCGCTTCGTTTGATTGTGGCACATCGGCTTCCGTCTCGCTGTGGGACGCGGCAGCGAGCTGGTACGTGCGATTGCGGATTGCGGGAGAAACATCGGCCGGTTCACCCAGAACCAGCGTCAGGATTTGATGGCAGGCGGCGACTTCTGCCAGGTGGATATCCGATTCAAGGCAGACTTTTTCAAAATCAGGCACTCGCTCCTGGGAGAGTGTGTTGTCGAGATACTCGGCAACCGTATTGGAGTCCAGGGCCAGGCCTTTCCCGTCGATTTCAGGAGCGCCAAGACGCAAATGCTGGGTGCAACCGCGAATGTGGTGCACAAGGTTGTTGGCAAACTCGCTCGACTCGATTTTCTTGCCCAGTTCCTCTGCATCTGCGGGTTCCAGGATATCGTCCAGATAGGCCAACATCGTTCGTAAAGTAAGCCGCATGGGTGAGGTCCTGGCAAAAAGAAAACAGGCAAGAGACCGCGCGCAACCAGCCGGTTGGTTGCCGGTAATGGTATGTGTGGTCTCCAGGCAATCTTTTCGTACAGGAAAATAGAAAAAAAACGCTCAAATCGCGCGCGTGGAAGAATCGCGTGGCAGGATATCGGGAAGTGTGGTTCGGAACACATTTTAGGTGCAGTGCCGCGTGCCGTTACGCGAGTTTCTTCGCTTTCCATGCCAACTCGATTGGCCTCAGACAGCGGTGACAAGAACTCCGCAAGGGAGGGAAAGAACCACGGACTACAGTTCCCGGTGGGTGGACGTCGTGCAGGTTACCAGTAGTGTGCCGTGGCTGGTGTTGTTTATGCTAGCAGCGCACAGTGATTGTGATGCCGTCGCATTGTGATGCCGTCGACTATGCGGAATTACCTGCGTATTGCTCGCAACTCGCTTTTCTGCGAATCCGGTCTTGTGAACCAGTGTCACGGTACACTTGGCCGTTTATTCGTGGCGATGCGTGTCCGTGATTTTCTCGCGGGAAACCCATGACTTGTTGGACAAGCTTGTGGCGGCATTCCCAGAATATCATCAGCCAGGCGGCGCTGACTCGAGTGATCATACTTGACTCACTTTGAGTGCAGCAGCTTGGAGAGCATGCTCCGTTCATCAGACCGTGGCATCAGTAGTACGGCGGCGATACCAGTCAAATACATAAAGCCACAGACTCGTCCTACCAGGTCGTAACGACCCCCAAACTGCTCTTTCAAGGCAAATGCTGTCAGCAGAATCAGTGAGGCGACGATAATTCGCCCGAAGTTGAAACTCACCCCACCACCGGTTGACCGAACACGTGTCGGAAACATCTCGGGCAGGCAGAGTGGTAGCCAACCGAAGAAAAATCCACTGAAGAATCCGAGCGCGCTGACCCACATTTGAAATCCAGCAGAATTCGGGTCTGGCAAGCTATAGAGCATCTGCGTACAGGTAAATGCACAGACGCACAGTATTGCGTAACAGATTCGTCTGCCGAGAAACATCGCCAAGGCACCTCCCAGCAGACTGCTGATTGAGCCGGTCCATGCCCGATTGAACGAGGTTTGAGCTTTCTTGTTGGTTGCGGTTTTCTTCGAAGCGGTATTGGCCTCGTCAGCTTGTGTTTCTTTCGCTTTCGTCGCGCTGTTCTGCTCTTTCGCGACTTGTGCCAGACGGGCTTCTTCATCTGCTTCGGCTGCCCAGTAAGTCGCCCAGTTGGCAACTCCCCAACCACCGAACAAGGGAACGAATGCGAGAATAATACCGATCAAAGTTAGTTTCAGGTGCGGGGGAGAAAATACTTCACCCATACCTACTTTGCGCGGTCCGTTTTCCTCATTTGATGCGGACTGCTGTTGGAGCCATTTTGGTGATTCGGGAACCAGGAACCAGGAAGCAATTGCGAGCAAAATGGGTGCGCTTCCAGCCATGTACGTCCATTGCCAGTCATCGGGATTGACGTCCTTGTGGATGCAGATATAGGCAAACAGTGCGATGCCCACGTTGGCGGCGGTTCCCAATATTCCTGCCAGGATAGGTTTCGCGGTATTGGGCCACGCTTCTTGCAAGAGTGCCATGCCATTTGGCCACATTCCACCAATTCCCATACAGGTAAGGAACCGTAATAGCCAGAAAATTTCAATCCTTGGTGACAAGAGCGAGACGAATGAAAAAATGCTATAGAAAGCGATGCTGAGTGCCATTGCCTTGGAGCGGCCAAATCGGTCTCCCACCCAACCGAAGACATACCCGCCAGCCGCTGCGCCGAGTAGGAATGCAACAACCAGAAATCCGATCCATTTGGGAACGGCACTTGCGTCTGGCAATAGTGACGTGGCGACAGAATGATAGGTGATGCCGTTGATCGCCATGTGTGATCCGGCGAACATCCATCCCAGAAATGCAATGATGAGTATGGTGTACATCTTGCCCGATTGAGTTGCTGAATCCGAGCCAGAGTCAAGAGATGTAGAAGCTTGAGACATGCGGGACCTCGGGAACGGAGCAAAGGCGTGTACTACGCCCCATCGTATTTTGTTGGGGCGCTTGACACAACAGATTGCCAAATCATCCGCAGTTTTGTGGGAGATGCAGCAGGCCGACGTGCGCAGGGCTTGCGTAATCGACTGGAGTACCAAGCGGAATGGCATTCGTTGGGATAGCGACGGTCCAGGTACATCGATTCTGATTAACTATAGGGTCTATTGACCAACAGTTTGCCACCGGGCTCGTTACCACCGGGCTCGTTCGTTCGCTGCCCGGCAGTCTGGTGGCGGTACGAGGGCGCAGTACGGGATCGCGATGGGCTGGCGCCAGACGCTGTGGTCCCCAGACGCCTATTGGAGCATTTCCCAGGCTCCCAGCAGCAGACTGGCAGCGCGGTCGATTTCGTCAGCGGTTGAGTTCCAACCCAGGCTGAGGCGAACCGTACCCTGTGCTGTCTCGGGATCCAGATCAATGCCTTTGAGGGTCGCTGAAAGGGTGGTGACTCCACTGTGGCAGGCAGAGCCTGTCGAGGCGCAGAGTTCTGGAATGCGTTTCAAGAGATCGAGGCCAGTGACGTTCGGAAAATTAACACTCGAAGTATTGGGGAGTCGTTCGGCTCCCAGGCCATTAATCGACATGCGATCACCAAGGGTATCGCGTAGTTGTTCTTCCAATCGATCTCGCAATTGGGCGAGTCGTTCCTGGCGGCTATTGAGATCTTCGGTAGCGAGTGTCATCGCGCGTCCCAGTCCGACGATATACGGAACGTTTTCTGTACCTGGGCGTACTCCTCCCTCATGTCCGGCACCGTGCAAAGCCGGTTCCAAGGGGATGCCACGTCTTACATAGAGTGCTCCAACACCTTTCGGCGCGTAGAGTTTATGGCCGGCAACCGACAGCAGATCGACATCCAGTTCACTAACGGTTACTGGTAGCTTGCCCACGCTTTGTGCTGCGTCGGTGTGGACCAGGACATCTTGTGCGTGGCATAAATCTGAGATCTCTCGAATTGGCTGAACGCTACCTATTTCGTTGTTCGCATGCATGATACTGACAAGTCGCGTTGTGGGGCGTAACGCGTCCTGAATGGCCTCAGGCGATACGGTACCTTGTGAGTCACATCCAACGACAGTGAGTTCGTAGCCCTGTCGTCGTAGAAACTCTGCCGGTTGCAGGATCGCAGGGTGTTCAATGCCAGAGATGATCAGATGCGAGCCATTGTCGATCGGTTCTCGGAATAGTACGCCTTTGAGGGCAAGGTTGTTACTTTCGGTTCCACCGCTCGTAAAGAAGATTTCATCACTGTCGGCATCGAGTGCAGCTGCTGTTTCGGCGCGGGCGTCTTCAATAGCTTCGTGACAGGCACGGCCTAACGCGTGGCTGCTGGAAGGATTGCCAAAGTGCTCCGACAAAAAGGGCAACAATGCATCTCGTACTGAAGGAGCAATCGGTGTTGTAGCGTTGTAGTCGAGGTAGATCTGTCGCATGAAAATTCCTGTTGCGACGCTCTGCAGAGCGTTTGTAGAGAAGTATTACAGAGCGTTGTAGTGGTTCCAGATTGAGTCACCGAGAGAATGCCATTCCACGGCTAGAAAAATAGAGACAGTGAGGGCCGTTAGATTTCTGTGGCTGATGAGCGTCCGGAGTCGTTTTCCTCGAGTAGAACTTCCAAAGTACTGAAGCGTGTCGTAGCGCTAGGGAAGTTCAAAGGATTCGATGCGCCGCTTGACTTCGGTCAGGAACTCGGCAGCCGCAGACCCATTGGCGATGCGATGGTCGAACGCCAGGGTGAGCGTTGCCGAGAGTTGGAATTGGATTCCCTGGTCTACAGGCTTGGGAAGCCAGTAGGTTTGTCCCAGTGCCAGGGTAGCCATTGCGGGTGGCACAATGACTGGAACACCCATTTTCATTCCGAGGGAGCCAATGTTCGAAACGGTCAGAGTCGTTGTCGCGTCGATTTGATCGTGTCCTTGACGTGCCCGTTCGATCTGTTCTTGTACACGATCGGCAAATGCGAAAAAGTCGAGCTGGTCTGCATCGGAGACGACTGCAGTTACCAGGTCATGGTTTGGGAGCGCGACGGCGATGCCCAGATTGACGTGACGATAGCTGCGCAGTGTTGTTCCATCTGATTGAAGCGCACTGCGGAATCTGGGGAAGTCTTGCATTGCGCTGACAACACAATACAGCATCAGGGTCATACCCGACCCCCCACCACTCGCCACGGCTTTCCATTGTTGGCGGGCAATATTCAGTTGCGTCCAGTCTACATCGACAACGATGGAAGCGGTGATTGCCCCTTGCATGGCTCGGGCCATACGATAATTGAGTGTTTGCTGTGCCTTAGGGAGTGGAGCGTCAAGATAAGGTGGCGTTGGATCCGTCAGAGGTGGCGTGGCTTGCCCGGATAATTGGTTCGACAGGAATGCGTCGATGTCATGTGGCATCAACCGTTTTCCGCGCCGTGGTATCTGGTGGGCTACCGAGAGTAATCCTAGTTCTTTGAGGTAGGCGCGAGTACGCGGTGGCATCAGTCGATTGCGCAACTCTACGAGGTCCTGGCCTGGCGCACTACCAGGGTCGGTTGGTTGATTTTCAGATGCGCAGAGGAGCGTTTCCGGAAGCGGTTGCTCGATGTTTGCTTCGTCTTCAGCAACTTCGAGTTGTGCGATGTCGGCCCCAATCGACAGGACGCTTCCTTCGTCTGCTAGCCAGGACAGTACGACACCGTCACAAGGAGCTTCAACATCGGAAACTGCCTTGTCGGTTTCCATTTGGTACAACGGTTCGTCCCGCCGTACGAATTCCCCAGGCCGCTTCAGGTGTTTTACCAGCAGGGCCTCTTGGAGCCCTTCACCGAGCTGCGGAATAGAGACCGTAACAATCGAAGCGGCCGTCATAGTTTCGTTTCGTGTTGGTATGCCGAAATCGAAGAAACGATACGTACTTAACCTTCAAGAACTTTGCGCAACGCTGCCACAACCCGTTCCGTGTCAGGAATGGCAGAGTACTCGCAGATCGGGTTGAATCCAATCGGCACATCTTCACGTGAAACCAATTGAGGTGGACATAGAAAGTGGTCCCAGCTTTCAGGACAGGAGGTCAGGTCACTGATGATCATTTGGCCGACGCTGCAACTTCGTACATCCTCCTGGACGATTACCAGCCGACCCGTTTTTTCGAGTGAGCGGCAAACAGTTTCGCGATCCCAGGGTACGATCGTTCGCAAGTCGATGATTTCGATAGAAACCTCGCCAGCGAGTTCTGCGGAGGCATCACTCGCTGGTTCGAGGCAATTTCCCCATGCCACGAGTGTGACCTGGTTGCCCGTCTGGCGGATTACTGCCTGACCAAATGGTACGGGTTTGACTGGCGATGTGACGTGGGTATGTTGGCGCAAGCGGTGTTTGGGTAGCAAAACGATGGTCGGGTCGTCAGTGTGCATTGCGGTCCACAGCAAACCAGCAGCATCTTCTGGCGTGCCGGGGACAACGACACGCAAACCGGGCACGTGTGCAAAATTGGCTTCATTCGCCTGGCTGTGCCAATTTCCGCCGCCCGCCAGGTATGCTCCGTACGGAGCGTAAATTACGGCAGGGCAAGTCCACTCGCCCTTGCTGCGCCAGCGAATTGTCGACAGGTTCTGGGCAATTTGGTTCCACGCTGGGCCAATAAAGTCGACAAACTGGATCTCAAAAACTGGCCTCATTCCGTAGCAGGCCAGGCCAGCAGCCACGCCTGCGATGGTGGCTTCCGCCAGGGGTGAGTTGAATACACGGTCAGGGAATGCGGTTGAGAGCCCTTTGGTGATCCCGAAGACACCGCCTTTGGGGTCTTCGATATCCTCGCCGAAAAAGACGAAGCGTCGATCGTTTTCAAGGCCTTCCTGGAAAACGCGATTGACGGCATCGACCATTCGCCACTTCTGGTCGCCTTCCATGGATGGAGCGTTTGTTTTTGCTGGCGCGCCGAAGAGGTGATCTGCATTTTCCTCGGGAGAGGGATCGGGCGCCCTCTCAGCCAGGGCATATTCTTCATCGACGGTGCGGTCAATCTCTTCTCGAAGCTCTTGCCATTGTTCGGGCGTGAGCTCTCCGTTCGCGATCAGTTCTGCGGCGACAAGGTCAATTGGATCACGGCGCTCAATTTCAGCCAGTTCTTCTTCGACGCGGTAAATGCGATGGTCGTCACTACTCGTGTGGCTGCACAGTCGATCCAATTCGCAATGTAGGATCGTGGGGCCATGCCCCTGGCGTGCTTTCGCCAATGCAGGTCCGGCAGCAGCCAGGATGTTCTCCGGATTTCTGGCGTCGAGCGTCGTAATTCCTACGTCTTCATGAATCAATTTCAAACGCAATGGGTTCATGCGGTCGGTACGCGTACTAATTCCGTAGCCATTGTCTTCGACGACAAAGACGACAGGAAGTTTCCGTTCAACCGCAAAAGCAACGGCTTCAAAGAATTCGCCCTGGCGCGTGGAAGCGTCTCCGATTGTGGCGACTACCACCGAGTCTTTTTGTTCCAGTTTCATTCCCCATGCCACGCCGCATGCTGGTAGCATTGACGCTCCAGTGGGCGTCAATGCGGTCCAGATCTTGCGTTTGGGGCAGGATGCGTGGGCTGGCATCTGACGCCCTGCGCTACTGGAATTACGTTTTCCGAAGTAGGCCAGCGCCAATTCATAGTTCGTCATTCCCCGTGCCAGTAGTAACGCCCGGTCGCGGTAGTGACTGAACAGGTAGTCGCCTTGTTCCATTGCCATCGACAAGGCACCCAGCGCTTCATGGCCAGTGCCTGAGACCTGGAACCAGCCGCGTCCCTGGCGCATCAAGACCCCTTCGCGACGATCTCCTTCGCGACTGAGATACATCAGTTTCAGGAGGCCCAGTCGTGTACTGCGCGAAGTGGTGAGCTGGGGTTGACTGGCAGACAAGTCGAGATCGCTTCCGTTCAGAGGCATGTCTGTAGAGGTCCGTCCCTGGACCCTAAAGCGCTCACAGAGTACGCAAAACGCGGGGGTGGGACAAGCCAAATTGGTGGCAAATTACGGACGCTTTTGAGCACTCAAGCCATGTGGCCAGCAGACGCTCGACAGCGGTTTGAGAAGGCAAAAATGATACGCCCGGGGAAGGCTTCCTGGGCTGCCACTGATGTGCTATTCCGTGGGGTGACTTGCTTTTCCACCAAAAGCGCACATTGGGAGCCTGGGGGGCCCTATATTCCGCCGGGCGTATCGTGTTTTTGCAATGACCGATCCTGCGTGTCACGGAGTGCTCCGGCAGACGAGCCGGCGCGGTGAACAAGGGTGGTCTACATCCTGACAGGTTCTGCGAGGGGGTAAGATAGGTAGAAACGGGTGTGTTGGTTGCTTTGATTTACGACGAGAGGTTGGTAAATAGCTCTGAAAACTGGCTCATATGATCCTCGAGGTACTTGATCCACGTGGTGGGGCACCAGATTTCGACGCAGAGTGCCGCCCCCAGTATGAGGACTTGTTCTCCTGGCTCGACTGCCAGAAATTGCCGAAAACCTTCGGGGATGAGCAGTCGTTCGCGATCTGTTAATTGGACGCTGGTATGGCGCGTGGAGAGTAACCGTCCGAGCCGTTGTACTTCTTCCAGTCGTCCGGCCATGCGACCTGCTTGTAGTTTTTCTTGAACCAGTGAAATGCCCTGATCGATGCGCCGCTGCCATTTTTGACCGTTCCAGAGGCTGAGCGTGCCGGGGCGCTCTTTGGCGAGAATCAGGCTGTCCCCTGGTTGTGCCAGTGTTCGACAGAGGTCTTTGGGGAGCGCCAGACGATAACGCGTGTCGAGGGTTCTGCGATGTTCGCCTAGCAGCAGGTCGGTCATATTTAGCTACACGTAGTCCCAGAATCACAGCCTCCCGCTGTAGGAAATGTAAATCCATTGCAATGTGGGTTGTAAACCCACAAATAATTATTGTCAAAAGCTTTTAAGGGTTAAAAACCCACATAAATGGGATTCTAAGTTTGTCGTCTGTCTGGGCAAGTGCTATACGGATGTACACATTTGGAGGGCTGGCCGGACTTTTTGCTGCCACGTCGCACCGTGGTGACCGGGTGTTGATGGCGCGCGGACTACCTGTGGGCAGTGCCCGGGTTTGGTCCCACCTCTGCACTGATCGCTGTGGCGCAGCAGACGCGGTGGTGTGCGTTTGCCAGGAGAGTGGTTGGCAAACGCCGAGCAGTCAGTCGCCTAGTGTTGCCTTACGGCGCAGAATGTGGTGGTAATGCTGGGCAAAACGATGCGCTTCGTCGCGGACGTATTGCAGCAATCGCAGCGCAAAAGAGTGCCGGCTCAACCTCAGAGGCTGGTCGTTGTCAGGCGTGAATACTTCTTCGTTCCGTTTGGCCAGTGAAAGTAAGGCCGGTGGGGTGCGTTGTTGGTCCCGAAATGCGGCTGCGGCTGCTTGTAATTGCCCGCGCCCACCGTCGATTAACAGTACGTCGGGTAATGAAACAGCATCATCCTCGGTTTGTCGAAAGCGCCGCGAAACAACTTCGTGAATACTACGGTAGTCGTCGACGCCTTGAACGGATCGAATCTTGTACCGGCGGTATCCAGGTTTGAAAGGTAGTCCATCCAGAAACTGGACCAGGCTGGCTACCGTTTGGCCACCACCCAGGTGTGCGATGTCAATACCCTCGATCGTGCGAGGTGTGGCCGGCAGGTGGAGTACCTTGCGCAGTCCGGTCAGGCCTTTCTTGGGATCGATGTAGAACACTTCTGGTTGAACGTGTGTGTCGAGTTTGCCGCGTTCGTTGAGAGTTTCCAGCATGTGGATTTCGTCGCGAATCTGTGCAGCCTTTTCGTAGTTCAATGCTTTGGAAGCGTCCTGCATTTCACGTTGCATTTGTCGCAGCAGGGAAGTTCGTTTGCCGTCTAGAAACATCTGCAGTCGACGTATATCTCGCCGGTAATCTTTCTTGTTGATTTGAAAGTTACACGGCGCGGTGCATTGGTGGATACTGGCCAGCAGGCAGGGGCGAAACCACTTCCAACGTTCGTCGTGTTCATCAATGTCAAGGCTGCAGGTGCGAAACTTGAATATCTTCTGGAGAATCTGCACAGCACCTCGCAACGCTCCTGCATTGGCAAATGGGCCGTATAGCTTTGCGCCGCTTTGTCTCGGTTCACGTGTCACTTCGATGCGCGGGAAGTCTTCGTGGGTCGTGACCATTAGATAGGGAAAAGTCTTGTCGTCTTTGAGTTCCTTGTTGTGTTTGGGCTGGATGTCTTTAATCAGACGTGATTCCATCAGTAAAGCGTCGACTTCACTTTCACATTCCACATAATCGGCGTCACAGATTTCGTGAACCCAATTGGCGGTGCGCCTCTCATCCGCCGCTGCTTTGAGAAAATAACTACTTGCCCGCGAACGCAGGTTTTTCGCTTTGCCGACATAGATCACACGGCCGGCCGCGTCTTTCATCAGGTAGACGCCAGCTACTTGTGGAAAGGTGCGCACCTTGTCTGCTGCCTGTTGGTAAAGCGAGGGGGGCGCAGATTCGGGTTTTGGCGGGCGTGCGTCGTCGGACGTGTTCACAACCGACTCCTGGAGATCGGAGATCCCCTATTCTAGGACAACGTGCAGGCTGCCGGCAGGGCAGACTGTCATGTCACAGATCGCTACGGGGGCTGAAAGCTCCCGCAGGACTTCCGGCGACGCGCGATTTTCCAGCCACCGGCCACCAGGTTGCTCACGCACGCGCAAAGCAACACCTGCCTGGAGAGGAAATCCAGGCAGGTGAAGGAAATGCGTTGCCATCCACAACGTGGAGGTTATTCAGAAAAGCTGGCTTTCGTAACGTGACCACTGCGATGCAGGAATGCGGAAGGATCAACGATGGGTGCTGGTGGTATCGGGCTAATGCGAGCTCCGGTTGCCGCGGGTTGACTGGGAGCGTCAGCAGCACGACCGTTGCTTTTTAACCGTGGTAAAGCAAGACGTTTGTGTTTGGCGACGCCACACTTGGGTTTCGATTTAGGTTTTGCGACGTGTTTTTGCTTGCTCGCACCACATTTGGGTTTGGGTTTTGCGACGTGTTTCTGTTTGGGAGAAGGGGCTTTTGTTTTGGGTGTCGATTTCGATTTGGATCGGTGACCGAGACTGAGATGTCCGTTGAGGTTGAGGTGATTCGCCAAGTCCTGCAACAGGTTCCCGCCTTTGCCCTTTGATTTTGGTTTCGCAGTGTGCTTCTGTTTTGGTGTGCCGCATTTCGGCTTGTGTTTTGTTTTTGTTTTCTCAGCGCCACACTTGGGCTCTGGTTTGGATTTCTGGACGGGCTTGGTTTCGCATCCACAGTTCTTACTATGCAGGATTCGGTCGAGCAGGCCAGCGCCTTGGCTTGATGAGCTAAGTGCGATACCGATGACCAGAGATCCAATGAGTGTGGTCCATTTCATGGGCCTATTTCTCCTGTGCGTGAAATACTCTCGCCAGTTATCCCGCGACCGCTGGTATTCACCCTGCCACGTTCCGAGTCCGATTCTTCCGCGGGATCGCGCCCTGGGGCGGGACGGCGGTTTGAAAGTTCGGGGGGTCGGGACAGATTGGTGGAGTTCGAGCAGTGTGAGGTGGGTTGGGTCAGACTGAGTCTGGTTTCTTGGGTAATGGAAACAAAAAGTTGCTCCAGCGGGCCCGCGTGTGGCCAGTAAAGCGTGATGGCTGTGCGGGGAGAAGCGTTTGTAACCATATTGACAATTTGAGCATCGACCGGATTTTTGAGCCCCCTTTAGTTTTCGTAAGTATTTTTTTCCAAGTGGTTTACGGCGATAAATGGATAATATTTTCCGAACGCCGAAGATAGTAAAACTTTATCGGTTGTAGGGGCGAAAACACCTCGCGGAGCCAGGGCGTGGCAGCTTGATCGGGTTCCCTGGTGCAGCGGCTTTGCCTGACCGAGGAGCGGGGTTGGCCAACGCTGGCAGGTCAGCGTCGACGCATGCTGGAATCCTGATTGGCTGCCTGTCAGGCAAGCTGGCCCTGGCTGTACCGTAAGAGTGCGGTTTAGAGCTCCCGCGAGACGTTCCAGATCCTGGAGCATCGTCCGTTGGGCAAGTCGACTCTCTCTGCGCGGTCTGATAAGATGGGGCGACTAACCAGACATTTACATCCGCCATGATGGACAATGATTCATGTCCGACGCAGCTTTGAGTCGCGGCTATGAAGTTGTGGATTTTGGTTCCTTACCTGGAACCGCTTGTCCGTGTGGAACTGCTCGGCGCGCTTTTGTCGATACGGAGGATTTTCCGGGCACGATCCACGTGACTGAAATATCCGAGACGGCGAGAGAACATTATCACAAGCGGTTAACTGAAACCTATTTCTTTTTGGATTGTGAACCCGATGCGCAGATGCAGTTGGATGATGACTTGATCGATGTGCAGCCCGGAATGTGTGTTTTGATTCGACCAGGAACACGCCACCGGGCCATTGGGAAAATGAGAGTTTTGATTGTCGTGTTTCCTAAGTTTTGTCCAGATGACGAATGGTTTGATGCGCCTGACTCCACGCAGACGTGAGAGATTTTCTGTCTGCACCGTGTGCGATTGGGATTATTGCTAATCGCTGCGAGCCGGGTTATTGGGAGAGTGTTTTCGACAGGGGCAAGAAGGGGATGGTTGGGTACGCTGCTTGCCTTGATCCTTGCGGCCCTGTGGAAAGGTTTTTATCCTTACGACGTTGACTTGTGCCACAAATCCGACGGAATGAGACATATGAGTCGCCACCTTGGATACCTGCTGTTTACCGGTATTGCATTGCTCACCACGCTTCCTGCCGCCTCGGCTGCTGATGCGTTAGATTGGAACTATTGGAGGGGTCCAGAGTTCAACGGGATTTCCCGCGAGACGGGACTGCCGGATGATTGGGACCCTCGCCGCGGAACGAATGTCAGTTGGAAACGTGACGATCTGGGAACGCGCAGCACACCGATCGTGATGAACGGTCGACTTTACGTGATGGCGCGGGCAGAGCCGGAAACTGCGACCGAGGGTGAACGCATCGTCTGCCTTGACGCAGTCACAGGCAAGACGATTTGGGAGAACCGTTTTAACGTTTGGTTATCTGATGTGCCCGATACGCGTGTTGGTTGGTCTTCCGTGGTTGGAGATCCTGAAACCGGCAACGTGTACATGCTGGGAGTTTGCGGTTACTTTCAGTGTCTCAATGGGGAGACCGGTGAGCGACTTTGGGGATTTCCACTTCACGAAAAGTTTGGTTTGCTCAGCACTTATGGCGGACGTACTAATTTTCCCATCGTCTTCGAGGATTTAGTTGTCATCAGTTCGATTGTGATCGGCTGGGGCGAGATGGCCAAACCCGCGCATCGGTTTCTGGCGTTCGACAAGCGGACTGGTGAAGTTGCCTGGTTCAAAGGAACCCGTTTGCTCCCCTTTGATACCACTTACAGTGCCCCTAATTTGACGGTGTTCAAGGGGCGTCGCGCATTGGTCTTTGGTTCGGGAGATGGTGCCGTATGGGCGCTGGCGCCCAGAACAGGAGAACCGATTTGGCAATATCGTTTTTCACGGCGCGGTTTGAATGTTTCGCCACTCGTGGTTGGTGATTTGGTTTTCACCGGGCACAGCGAGGAGAACATCTCTGGAAACGCGATGGGGGCGGTCGTTGCGATCGATGGGAGTGGCCAAGGCGATCTCACGTCAGGTGGAGCCTTGTGGCGCAAAGATGAGTTAATGATGGGCAAATGTGCCCCGCTTGCTATCGGAGACAGGCTCTATTGTTTCGATGATCGTGCCAAGTTGCATGTGCTTGACATCAAGACCGGTAAGGCCGTGATGCGGAGACCTTATTCGGTAGGTGGGACAACGATGCGTGCCAGTCCGCTTTACGCGGATGGCAAGATCTACGCCTTTGGAACAAGTGGCTGGAGTATCCTTCGCCCCGACCCGAAACGTGGTGTAAAAGTTGTCAAGAGAAAACGATTGCCTGCTGGAGAAGAGGTCTACGCTTCTCCTATTTGTTCCCATGGCAAGATCTACGTCGCCACGACAAGTGCGCTCTATTGCCTGCAGGACAAAACCAAGGAGCCGGGTGTCATGCCGAGACCTGAGGTCGCCCAAGAGTCTCCGGTCAAAGATGAGAAGCCGGCGACCCTGCAAGTGATTCCGGCTGAATTGCTGCTTAAACCGGGCGATGCGCAGAAATTTACAGTCCGCTTATTCAATGGACATGGCCAGTTTCTCAAAGAGACTGCCGCAGAGTTCAAGATTACGGGCCCCGGTGAAATGACTTCGGATGGGGTATTTACTGCCGCCGGCGGTGAGGGGCATTATGCGACTACCGTTGAAGCCGCTGCAGCAGGATTGAGTGGCTCGGCGCGAATTCGCGTTGTGCCGCCATTACCATGGAACTTTGACTTTGAAGGTCTGGAGTTTCCACCTTTGACATGGGTTGGTGCGCGGTATCGGCACGTGATTCGGGAGGTGGATGGCAGCAATGCGATGGTGAAGATTTCGACGATTCCCAAAGGGGCTCGTAGCCGTTGCTGGTTTGGACATCCAGAACTATCGAATTATACGATTCAGGCTGATATCAAAGGTGCGTTGTCGAAAAACAAGATGCCTGATATCGGCTTGATTGCCCAGGGTTACACGATGGATCTTAAAGGCGAAAGCAAGAGCCTGCAGATTCGCAGTTGGGTGCCTCAGTTACGTATGGCAAAAACGATCCCGTTTCCCTGGAAACCTGGGCAATGGTACACGATGAAGCTCAAGGCAACCGTCGAGAAACTTGATTCGGGAGGGCAGCGGGCTCATTTGTATGGCAAGGTCTGGCCACGCGATGAAGACGAACCCGACGCCTGGACCATCGAGGCTTTCGATGCATCTCCTAATTTGTCGGGCAGTCCAGGGTTGTTCGGGAATGCCAAAGATGCGGAGCTGTTTTTGGACAACATTAAAGTAACGGCGAACAATTAGTTGCGGCTTTCAGGAGGCACTACTCGCGGCGATGAAGCGAGACGGTGTAGCGTGCTGGTGCAAGCCGAGAGCGTTTGATTTCACATCGTGACTTCTACTTTTGGTGCTTCATTTTCAGTCCTCAATGCAATGAAACTTCAGAGCAACAAGAAACGTGGTGCGGTTGGGTCTATGGCAGACAAGAACCAAATCCTCCGCAGCGTCGTCTTTTGTTGGGGGCTCGCTTTCTTGTTGACGGATGGGTTGGCGGCGGAACCTGCGCAGAGGAGGCCGTACTATTATTCGCAGTTGGGGAAACGGCCTCCTGAGTTACGGTCTAGTGATGCACATTGGATCAATGCGGCCAGGAAAGTCACGCTCAGTCAGTTAAAGGGTCAGGTTGTGTGGTTGCAGTTCAATTTCTGAGAAAATTGCACTCCTTTGAGAGACTACCTGGTCAGGTGGCATCGGAAATACGCTTCGCGTGGTTTGGTGATCATCGAGATTAACCAGGGACGGCAAGAGACGTTAGAGACACAGAAAGAAAGTGTGATTCGGCAACAAGTGCCGCAGTTTGTGTTGTGGGACAAAGCAAATCAAAATACGCGAAATTATGGCATCAAGGCTTGGCCAATTGGTTATCTGATTGGACCTGATGGCAAAGTCAAATGGGAGGGGAACCCGGCGCGTACGATCCGCCGTGCGAAACCGCACCGTCAACTCGTCGAGTTATTGGAGTCAAACTTGAAGCAGGTTCGTGAGCCACATCTATACACAAGTGGTGTTTTGCCACTTCAGCCGTAAGAGATACTCGTTTTACCCGAATTCAAATTTGCGAATGTCATCATGGGGGATAAACCTAACATGCAACGGATGAATGCGATCTTTCTGACCTTGTCTGCGCTTGGATTGGGAATGGTTGTCACCAGTTTGATCTCAGGTTGTCAGCCAACTGCCCAGGATGACGCGGCCAGCCCCGCGGTGACGACCAAAACGGATCCGGCCGCTGACGCACCGGCAGAAGAGAAACCGGCCGCTGACGCACCGGCAGAAGAGAAACCGGCCGCTGACGCACCAGCAGAAGAGAAACCGGCCGCTGACGCACCAGCAGAAGAGAAACCGGCCGCT
>PBOG01000169.1 GCA_002724245.1 Planctomycetaceae bacterium | reverse complement strand
CTGTTGTGGTCAGTTCGCGTGGGCACTAGACTGCCGCCAAAGTTTTTGATTCGAATGTGGGAAAGGCCCGATGGGAAGGTTGCGCTACCTGCTGCTGATTGTGCTCCTGTTACCGGTGTGGCTTCCGGTTCTGACGCTGGGCTTCCTCTGGTTTCAGTGGCCTATCTGGCGGCAGCGTGGCCGTGTTTCGGGAACGGCCTACGAACCGTTTGGCGCACGGTTGTGTTACCACCTGCTGGGCAGTCGCCCCGACCCGCTCTCCTGGCAGCTGGCCGCCGGGTTGCCTGCGACCCGGTCGTGGTGGTTCCGCCAGCTGGCGCTCCCATTGCTGACCGGGCCGTCGCGGTTGGCCGCGTACACGCCCTCTTTCCTGCACTATCCACCGGAGCGACCACTGACTTTGACCGACTTGCTGGCGGCCCGCACCGAATTTCACGACCGGGCGCTGGTTGCGGCGGGCGGCTTGCGGCAGTTCGTGGTACTGGGCGCCGGGTGGGACACCCGTGGTTTTGCGTGGCGGTCTGATCCACAGAGAAAGGTATTCGAGGTCGATATGCCGGCGACACAGGCGGTCAAACGGGCGGCGCTGGACAAGGCGGGGATTGATGCCGCACGGGTGACTTTTGTGGCCTGTGATTTCCAACGCCAGTCGTGGCTGGAGGCACTCGCCGCAGCGGGCCTGGATCTCCACCAGCCGACCTTCTTTCTCTGGGAGGGAGTTAGCATGTACCTGGAAGAACCGGCGGTCCAGGAGACCCTTCGCGCGGTGGCCCGCTTGCCAGAGGGCAGTGCGATCTCGTTTGATTTTTTCAGTCACCAGTGGCTGAACGACAGCTGGACCGGCAAATTGGTCCGCACTGCAGTGCACCTGGTTTACGGCGAACGGTTTCGTTTCGGCTTTTCGGTCCGGCCGCAGGTGACGACAGCTCTGGAGCTGTATTTGCAGGAGAGTGGTTTGCAAGCCTGTGGTCTGGTGTTGCGGGAGGCCGTGTCCTGGGGTGACCAGCGCCCTGGTAGCGTGCCGTTTGGTGGTGCGGCGGTCTGTGTCGCCGATCAGGTCCGGGCCACCGGTCAAGAGACTCGCCGGGACGGGTCCGGGTCCCAGCCGATACCCGCTTCTTCGCCCGGATACACCCAGCCGTCGGCATCGGGGAGCAGTGGGCCCCGCAGGGTGGCGTCGGGCAGAACCTCTTCAGGGACCAGGGATTCGTAGTAGTCTGCCGTCGGCAAGCCGCAGACCAGAGCCAGGGCGGCGGGTCCACAGCCGTGTACGTCGGCTTCCACTTGGAACGACTCGGCCAGCGTGGCCACTTTTTGGGCGCCCGTAAAGCCGCCCTTGAAAAACCAGCTGGTGCGCAGCCGATCGCAGGCGCCATGTCGCAACCATTCGGCGGCGTTGAAGTGGCATCCGTCGGTGCATTCGGCAGCCAGAATGGCGATATCGAGCGTGTGGCAGAGCCGCTCGTAAGCGTACAGGTTGAATTCGCGCATCGGTTCTTCCAGCCACAGGTAGTCGCATTCTTCCATGGCGCGGCCCAGGCGGATCGATTCTTCCAGCGTGTAGCCGGCGCTGCCATCGAGCATCAGATCGATGTCGCTGCCCACATGCGCGCGCAGTTTGCGGACCAGTTGGATGTCATCGCGGAGCCGGCCCCAGACATGCAGTTTGATTGCCTTGTAGCCTTTCTCCAGGCAGTGGTCGGCCAGTTGCAGGTAGGCGTCGATGGAGTCCATCGTGACCGTGCTGGCGTAAGCCTTGGCGCGTGATTTGTGGCCACCGAGGAGTTTGTAGAGAGGCAGTCCGGCCGCCTTGGCGGCAATGTCCCAGACCGCCACATCGAGATACCCCAGCGCGTACATGGGAAATTCTTCCAGGCGGTCCAGTTCCCACATTTGAGACCAGAGTTGTTCCCGCATCAGAGGATCAGCACCGACAAAATTTCCGGAGATGCAGCGCTCAATCAGATCTGCTGAGATCGCGTGGTTCCTCAGCCAGACGATCCCGTCGATGTTGGCGTCGGTGGTCACCCGCAGCAGGGCCTGTCGCGCTGGGCCACCGGTACCACCGGTCAGTCCATCACGCCAGTTGTACGCAATGGTATCGCTTTGGTAATGTTCGATCTCAAATCCAGTGATTTTCATAGCGGGTTGTTTGCCTGGTTAAAAGAGTCGCCGGTCGACGAGGTGTGGCGCGCAGGGGACCGGGTGTTACGGAATATACGCAGAATTCTAACCGCCCGGGGCCTGGTCGCAGAGATCACCCGTCAAGCAATTTGAGAAACTCCCGCATCCATTGCCAGCCGTCCCGCGCCCCGCGGGCCGTGACCAGTTGTCCGTCGACGACGACCGGACCGCCCATATAGGTCGCACCACAGACTTCCGCGTCGAATTGGCATTTGGGCACGGTGGTAATCTGCTTGCCATGAATGACGCCAGCGGTTGCCAGCACCTCAATGCCGTGACAGACCGAGCCCAGCGGCCGCCCTGCGGCGGCGATCCACTGAACGGCCTCGACCAGATGTTGATCATAACGGAGGTATTCGGGCGCCCGCCCGCCACTGACCAGCAGGCCGGCATACTCTTCGGGGCGCACGTCCGCAAAGGCAATGTCGGCGTCGATCAGATAGCCGGGCGATTCCTGGGTGATGTCCCAGCCTTCCGGTCGCTGGTGTTGGACCATGCTGTAGGTTCTCTTTTCCGGGGCGGCTAGCACGACCTGGTAGGACGCTTCCTGCAAACGCATCCAGGGATAGAGGGTGTCGATGACCTCGGTAGCGTCACCGATAACTAACAGAACCTTACCTCGACTCGTTTCGGGTGCGTTGCTGCGAATGGTACTGGCTTCGGTTTTCATGGGAATGCCCTTGTTTGAGGGGGGCGGATGACTCCGGAACAGGGACAGCGTACTGGGTGCGCGGTCGTTTGTCCCGCCCCCGCCCCGCGGCGGCGCCAGTCAAGGTAAACTAGGTTTCGGTATGGCCGCCGGCAGACTGGAAGCCCGCCGGCAGACTGGAAGCAGAGTGGGAGAGCAGACCGATGGGTGTATGTGCGAGAAAGAGATCAGCCTGCATCGCAGGTTGGATGAGTGGCTGGCTCGTCATGCTGGGCATGGTCATGACGGGGCAGGTCAGCGGCGGCCCGCAGCGGTTACTGCTCCAGGAGGATTTCAACGGGCCGCCGGCGGTGCTGACAGGCCGGCAGGCCAACAGCGGTCAGGTCTGGCGTTCGCAGACGGCCCGCTGGAGCACGGGTGGGTTGCAAACCGGACTGGCATTCGGCCAGCGGCACACCGCGGGGGGCGGCTGGCGAGACCGTGGCGCGGCCCGGTGGATGGGAAATGTCATTGATTTGGGCCAGAGCTTGCAGTCTACGACCTTTGTGTTCGGTGTTGATCTGCAGCAGGGTATTGGTGTGCTCGAGTCGTGTGCGGCGCTCGAGTCGGCTGATGGTGTTGAGAGTCTGACATTAATCTGGACGGGACGACGACTAAAATGCGGCGGCAATACCTGGTCGGGTGAGCTCGATATGGGCATTGCCGAGGGGAATGTCCGCGTCGAAGTGATTGTTTGTCTTGACGGGGTGGTCCCAGCGCGCAGCACGGCCACAATGCGTTATATCCAGCTGGATGATCCCGATAATCACGGTAGCTTTGATTTGGGAAACCCGCGAAACCCTGACCGCAATGGCAGTGGTTCGTTCGAGTTTTCCAGGGTGGCACTGCACGTGCTCAAGGGCGGAGAGGCCCGTTTTGGTTTTGACAACGTCGCGCTGCAGGATGACGTCCAACAGGTCGACGCGCTGCGAGTAGTTCCGGTCTCCCGTAAATATCTGCTGCTCGATCACCGCTTGGTCGCGCAGACGGACAACTGTGCCTTGCGTGTCGGCCGCGTAGTCAAACACCCACAGAATCCACTCTTTGGAGAAGAGCACGAATGGGAGTCCCGGTTCGATAACCTCTACCCTAACGTGCTATATGACCAGGAGGCCCAGTGCTACAAGATCTGGTACTTCACCTGGACTTACGATCCGGCCACCACGGATGTACCACGTGACCAGCGCCAGCCGGGTACCTACATGCAGGTCCGGAGGGAAAGTGGCAAGGGCCTGCGGGAAGGCCTGGGGTACGCCGTCTCGCAGGATGGCATTCATTGGGAAAAGCCGTTGATGACGGTTTCCCCCTGGAAGGGCCAGCCCAGCAACCTGGTCGCTCAGCCTTGCCACGGGGCCGGGATTTTCAAAGATCTGCGGGAACGCGATCCGGCCCGGCGCTACAAGATGTTCCACAAAGGTCAGGGGATGGCCGCCCGTTTTTCAGCCGATGGGATCCGTTGGGGGCAGTACGTGCCACTACCGGAAGTGGATGCCGCTGGGGATACCCACAACAATGCCCTGTGGTCTCCCGAGTTGAAAAAATACGTCGGGTTTACCCGCTTGTGGCGCGATGGCAAGCGGGTCGTCGGCCGTACTGAGAGCCCTGATTTTGTTTATTGGACGAAAGCCGTAGAAGTGCTCAGTGATCGCCGCGCGGCGCAGCCTTACTCGATGCCGGTGATCCGTTATGCGGGCCTCTACCTGGGGTTGCCTGCGATTTTGCGGGCCGAGGAGGATCGAACGCATACCGAATTGGCCTGGAGCGCGGACACCGTGCACTGGCATCGCGTCGAGGCGGGGACCCCTTTGATTGCCAACGCGGCTCAGCCCGGCGCCTACGATTGGGGAACCGTCTACGCCAGTTATCCAATCATCCAGGAAGACGGTATTCGGATCTACTACGGTGCTGGCAACGCACAGCATTTTGATTGGCGGGATGGATCGCTCTGTCTGGCCACGCTGCGGCCGGATGGTTTTGCCGGTTACGACCCGCAGCGGGCTGGCCAGCCGGCGCGCCTGCGGACCATACCGCTGGAAGTAGCAGGGCCCCTACAACTCACGGCCGATGCGGCGGGTGGTGCGGTGGTCGTCCGTGTGCTTGATTCAAAGGATACGGTGCTGCTGACCAGCGAATCGATCAGCGCAGACGTGACCGACCAGCCGGTGGTGTGGCGCGACGGCGGATCCTTGCGGCCCTGGTTGGGACAGCAAGTACAACTGCAGATCGAATGGAAGTCGGCCAAGATCTTTGCGTTAAAGTTGTAACGTCCCGCGGTAGTGGGACTTTGGAGCCAGGCGACGGCCGTGTGGTTCATCTGGTCTGGTCGGTGTTTTTTGTCTCCGAGAGGGCCAGGGGTTGCCAGTGCGGCCACATGGCTGCCTGGCCCACCGTGAGCCGGGTCAGCTGTCGCTCTTTACGATCGGCCAGCTGCATTGTAAACAGCTGTCGGACTCCCTGACGTTGTCCTCCATAGACCAGCCACTGGCCGTCCCTGGATGGTGTGGGGTGGTAGTGCAGCGAACCTGGTGCTGAGTGGGTCAGTTGCCAGGGCATGCCTGTCAGCGCGATCTGAAACAACTCGACCCGGTTGTTCGTCTGGGCCGTGTAGAAAACCGATTTCCCGTCGGCCGACCAGACGGGAACGTCGCTGCTTCCTTCATGAAAATCGGGCACGTCAAGGTGCAGGATCCAGCCCTGATATCCCCCCAGGTCTGCCAGTTGGCGCAAGCCAGTCCCGTCCCGCCGGACAAGATACGGGTTGCTCTTTCCGCGCACGCCGCTGACGAACAGCAACCACTGGCTATCGGCCGACCAGCGGGGTGCAAAATCGAATGGATTGCCAGTCCGGATGTGGCGTTTTCCTGAACCATCGGCGTTGGCAATATAGATCTGGTAGTTTTCGTGATAGCTGATCGATTGGCCGTCGGGTGCGGCGCTGTAGCCATAGGCAAAGCCTGCGGATTTGCCAGAAACATCGCGTTTATTGCGACCGTCCAGGTCCATCACGTAGGGGGTTGAACGGCCGTTGATCAGAGGTGTGAACCCCAGTTGTTTTCCATTGGGCATGAAAAACAAACCTCCGTTGTAATGGCTGACCCGTTCCACTCCGGTAACGGCGGATGTCCGCCCTGTTGCGAGATGGACCAGGAACGCATCCAGTTCCCACTTCCCAGGGAGCATACGGAAACGCCGGTGTTCTTCTTCCCACCGCGCATTGTCCGGGTCTTGCCAGCCACGGTAGATCACGGCCTGTTGACCGTCGAGTGACCAGCCAGCAAACTGCGTCCAGGCATCCGGTTTGTCGATCAGTTGTGGTGCCACCAGCCGCCGGCCTGTCCCGTTGAGCCGCATTACGGCGGCCCGACTGGTGCGTACGTTGGCGTGTCTTCCACCGGGGAGATTGGTATGTAGTTCAGTGTAGCCGATCAGGCGTTCCGCCTGAGTGGGACGCAACGTCAGCCCCAGTTCGAGCCAAAGGGATACCAGGACGATCCACAGGATTTGTTTGCAATGCGTTGGGGGAGACGGTCGGTTTCGCTGGGAGAGCATGACTTCAGATTCCTGCAGGTGGGTCGCGTGCCGGGCTGGCAGACGGTCTGCGACCTGGTCAATTCAGGGTCCGCGGTACCGAGATCGACCAGTCTTTTTCAAAGCAGGGCTGGCCATCACGGAGAATACGGACGTGGACCTGGTGGTGGAACGCCTCCTGGTCGCTCGACGTTGATTCTTCCGAATGCACTTCGATATCCAGCGCATCACGTTGCAGGTGATAGTGCGCGGTTGCCTGCAAGGTGGCGTCGGCCGGTCTGTCATCGTTTACGGTGAAGCGGGATTTCAATTGGAGTTGGTTGGCTGTGTCTCCGGTGGTGACCTCCAACCGCGCGGTGGTCGTGCGGGCGGCCAGATCCTGCGTGATTGAGTACGCGTCCGGCACGTTGAGCCCTTGCGGATCCGCGGGCGGCAGTGGGCACAGCTGGGGGGCGGCGAGTGGAGCATCCTGCGCGGGAACCACGGGAAGGACTATCTGCGAAGTATGGCCCGCGCCACGGTGTACCGTGTGGGTTGCGGGCTGGGGCGTCGGCCAGGCGTTCTGGAAATCGGCCCCGGCAATCGCGATTTGTAGGCGGTGTCCCGCTGCAAACACATACGACACGGCCTTGAGCGGAATGTCCAAGGGGACCACTTCACCGGGTGGGAGCGGTGCGGGCGTTTCGTGCGAGTTGCGGTGGGTGGCGTTTAATCCGCCGTAACGTACGAGTTTCGCCGTTCCGTCGGGCGCCACATCGATCAGTTTGACGCGAAAATAAGCCACCGTTGCGGTAGAGGAAACGTAGAGTCTGGCCCGGGGAGTGCCGGTGATCTCCAGCTCCTCGGGTAGCGGATCGGAGGTATAGACCAGGGACTGGGGTGCGTCGAGTCGCTGGTCCAAAGGCATTCCCCAGGGGAGTACCCCACCCCCCCAGTGAATACCGGAGGCGATGCCGCTACCCGGCCGGTAGCAGAGATCGTCACCACCAGATTCCCCCGCTGGCTGCTCTGACAAGCCGGCTGCCGTCAGGTAAAGCGTGCGGGGCTGGGTGCGCTCGATCGGCCACTCGTTTTCGTGGCGCCAGTCGCCCGGTTCTTCCAGCGGCATACGGGCCTCTGGCCGACTGTAACGCCGTACGAAGAGGGTCACCGGAGGCTCTTCCATGACCCCGTTGTCGATTCCTTTGAGCCAATAGTCGAACCATCGCTGGTAGAGCGGCCGGGTGTCAATCCGTGGCCCGGGAACCGCGACCGCTTCTTCGCCATACCAATGTCCCCAGGGACCCACCAGCGCTTTCTTGGGACACTGCAAATGTTCAAACGCGCGTAGCAGCGCGGTCGGATAACAGTCGGACCAGCCACTGACGACAAACACGGCACATTGCACCCGGTTGTAGTCAGCCGACAAAGACCGTTGCTGCCAGTACGGTCCTTGCAGCGGATGGGACAGATAGCCGATGCCCCAGGGCGCGCTCTGCTGGAGTCGCTCTTGCCAGATTTCGTACCAGCGGTCCCCGACCACGTCGGGGTCGGGGGGGGCGAAATTCCAGGCGTTCATGTTGCCCGAGTAGCTGTCGAACATGTAGGGCCGCAGACAGCCGCCAGGATAGACCCACTCGGTGTAGACGTCGTCGTTGGCGGAGCGCACGATGATGGCTTTCAGCGCCGAGGGGGCCTGTACAGCCACCTGCCACTGGACGACGGCGCTGAACGACTTGCCGATCATGCCGACCTGGCCACTGCACCAGGGCTGTGCGGCAATCCAACGGACCATTTCACAGGCGTCTTGTTGTTCCTCGAGGTTGTAGATGTCGGTGTTCCATCCAGACGAATTGCCTGTGCCCCGGGCATCAAACTGGACCGCGACGTAACCACGCTCGACGAGGTAGGGCACCGCGGGCGGGTATTCATCCCGGTAGTTCGGCAGCGGTTGGCGGAGACGCCGATAGGGGTTGTATTCCATGATGGCCGGAAAGCACCCGGCGTCGTCGGGTCGCGTTACCTTGGCGCAGATTTCCACTCCGTCGCGCATCGGCACACGCACATACTCGATCCGTACACGATCGCAGAACTCGGCAGCCATGGTCTGTTCTCAAGGTTCAATAATGGGCAGGACAATGTGTGAGGGAAATGCGTGCGTGTGCAGCACGGTTTGCCTGGCGGATTGCATCCGGGTTCCGGTGGCCACATCTTCGCCCGTGTTCAGGTTGCGGCTGAAGCGGGGAAAGTTACTGCTGCTGATGGCGATTCGTAAACGATGGCCCGCCAGAAAGACGTGGCATGCCGGGCAGAGTGTGATGGTCAAGACCGTGACTTCGCCGGGTTCCAGCAGTTCCGTGGATTCCAGGCTATGGCGATAACGGGCGCGGAGTATTCCTTCGGAGATAACCCGGGACGTTTGTTGTTGATCAACGTCATTCAAGCGGGCCGTGAAGTCGGTATCGCGGGCGGAGGATTCGGCGTACAGGGTGACACTGATCGGACCGGTGATTTCGAGATCGCGCTTGAGCACCTCGGAGGTGTAGACCAGGACGTCTCCGCGACATTCGCTGGCCTGCTGGTCCACCGGTCCGCCTTCCAGTGGCTGCTCAGCGTGGGTGGTCATCAGACGCACCGAAAGGTTGCCACCCAGGGTAGGGACCGGCTCGGCCGGGTCGTAAGTGAAGTGGTCCGGTGGTTCCTTATCGGGCGGTTCGGTCGACAGGCTACCGTCACCTGTCACTGAATTCGCATGGCCCCCACTGTGCAGATAGAACGTGTCGTATCGCGTTCTGGACAGCGGCCATTCGTGCTCAAATCGCCACTGATTGATGCCGCCGACGAACAGTCGGATCGGTGGTTCGTCGGCGATTCCTCCTGACACGCCTTTGAGTTGCCAGTCAAACCAGCGCCGTTCGTATTCGCGGATGTCCAGCAGCGAATCCGCGCCGAAGTCGAGATCCCCCATGCGGGTACTATCGGGGACTTCGTGGGACCAGGGGCCGACCAGCATCCGTTGTTGCCCGCGGGCCGCAGGCGTCGCTCCATTTTCGACCATGCCGTTGTAATTACGAAAACCGGCTGCCGTGTACGGATCGAACCAGCCACACTGTTGCAAGGCGGGTGCCGCGATCTGGTTGTGTCGGTGCATGGTGTTGCAGCGTTCCCAGTAGGCATCGTACGTCGGGTGCTCGAGCCACTCACGCCAGTAGGGGATTTTTCTGCCGATCGCCCGTTCGTCGAGATCGATGAGCGGGAGATGGTCCCAGAATTTCCGGTTCTGGAACAAGTGGCGCGACTGGCTCCCGGCCACCGTTGCCAGGTTCGTTTCCCAGATGGTGGCCGCGCCCAGCGAAAGCAGTAACTGGAAGGCCCCACCGATGTAATGGCAGTCGCTGAAGAAATCGTCGCAAATCACGTGAGGTGCCATGCAGGCCAGATGAGGGCTCTGCAGCGGCGCGGTGAGCCACTGGGTCAGCGCACCGTAACTGCGCCCCCAGCTGCCGATTTGGCCATTGCACCACGGTTGTGCGGAGAGCCATGCCAGTGTGTCGTAGCCATCCTCGATATCGGGGAAGTAGGCATGAAACGTCCCTTCGGATTCGAAACGCCCGCGGCAATCTTGTACCGCGAAGGCATAGCCGCGTTCAGCCCACCAGACCCCTAGTTCGATGAACACATCGCGTCCACTTTCATAGGGAGTCCGTGTGACGATCGTGGGAAAAGGGCCGGCTGCCGCGGGCACGTAAACATCTGCTGACAGCCGCACACCATCGCGGAGGGGAACAGGCAGACCGTGCAGCAAACGGATGTCCGGTGAAGTGGGTGTCGTCATCTTGTCCAGAATCGTGCTTTCTATTGGCTCGAGCTGCAGGTTTGCGTTGGCTACTCGGATGTCTGGGGTGTCGGTTTATCAGACAAATTAATCGATCGGCCGTAGATTCCATTTTGCGGGTAGAAAACCGGGTAGAAAATCGTCTGCATCGTACCATGTGTATGGCCAGGGTTACACGGAGCGGTTCCGAGGGATGACCCTTGCGCCAGGATCCGGAATTCAGGGGCTGGAGTTGCCGTGCGGTTGAATCTCCGGAGTGATACGATACAACACTGCCCGTCCGATTCCCGTGAGATCCATCCCGCGGCAGGCTGCGGATTAAACGGTATTGGTTTCGATAGGTATTTCAGGAAGTGGTACTTTGCACCTGCTTGTGACCATTGACACCGAAGAGGAGTTTGACTGGCAACAGCCTTTCTCTTCCCAGCATCAGTCGGTCCGCGCCATCGACCAATTGCCTCGTCTACAGCGTCTGTTTGATGCACTCGGTGTACTACCGACCTATGTGGTCGATTATCCGGTGGCCACGACCCCGTCGAGCGTGCGGGTGTTGCGCGAATTACTGGAGCAGGGTCGTTGTGAAGTCGGGGCGCATCTTCACCCCTGGGTAAATCCTCCCCTGGAAGAGGTGGTTTCCGCGCCCCACAGCTATCTCTGTAACTTGTCGCTGGCGCTGCAGCAGCAGAAACTGGTGCAACTGACCGAGGCCATCGAGCAGAATCTGCAGGTACACCCCAGGACGTTCAAGGCAGGGCGCTACGGATTGGATTTTCGATTGTTGCCGACGCTCCAGGAGCTGGGTTACTGCGTCGACACGAGTGTGCTGGCGTACACCGACATACGCGAGGATGCGGGTCCCGATTTTTCACGCTATGGCAGTGAGCCGTTTTGGCTGGGGGAAGCTGGCCAGCGGTTGCGCGAGCCGCGTTCCACGTCGCTTCTGGAAGTGCCCTGTACAGTCGGGTTCACACGGCGGCCCTTTGCCTGGTCCTCCGGCGTTTACCGCCTGGCATCGCGATCCCACTTGCGACTCCTGCGCCTGCGCGGGATTCTCTGGCGTACTGGGATGTTGCGGCGCGTGGTCTTGTCGCCCGAGGGGTTTGCCACAGGGGATCTGTTGCGCCTGGTGGACTGCTTGCACCGGGAACGCAGTTCGACTTTGAACGTCACCTTGCACAGCCCTTCCGTAGAACCAGGAAATACACCCTATGTGCGGACCGAAGCCGAATTGGAGGTGCTGTTGGAACGCTTGCGACGTACACTACAGCACGCGCTCGAGTTGGGAGCGCAGCCAGTGACCATGCAGCAGTTATCACAAGTATGGACGTCGGCAGAGGTGCAGGAGTGCAGAGCCCGCCAATGAACAGGCATGGTATGAACGGGCATAGTATGAACGGGCACAGTGCGTACCCTGTCGGTTACGAACCGCAGGACTTCAAGAATGTTGGCATGCGCTGGGAAAGTTGCGCCAGGCGATGATCGTACTCGGGATTTCTCCACTCGACAAAGACGCGACCGTCAGCTTGATGGTTGATGGTGAGATCGTCTTTGCGATTGCCGAAGAGCGACTCAGTCGCCAGAAAATGCACGCCGGATTTCCGTACCGTGCCATTGAGCAGGCGCTGACGCACGCCAAGATTACGGCGGACGATCTCGATTACGTAGCCTATGCGTTTTGGGACTGGCAACGGGAAACGCAACTGATGCGGCGCAATCGTCAGCGCGATTTTGACTTCAACCGGCAAAGTAGTGCCACTGCACTTCCGGTGCTGCTGCAAGCGGCGGAAATGCGTCGCAGGGCTCACCACACACCGATCGCGGGCCTGGCAGACCCGTCGGAAGTGGTCCAACGCGCAGGTTGGAAACGTTGGCTCTATGCGATTGCCGCCCGGGAAGGGCGACTGGGTGCATGGACCAATCGGTTGTTTTTTGACCGTTGGTTACGTCAGGCATCGCGGGGGCATTGCCGCGATCAGCAAGCCTTGCTGGCGGGGCTCTCTGCATTGGGCCTGGAAGACAAATTACGGCGCTTTGATCACCATGAGACGCATGTGGCCAATGCCTTTTATTGCAGTGGCTTTGAACGTGCCCTGGTCTTCACGGTCGATGCCTATGGCTCCGGCTTGTCGGCCACCGTCAGTCTGGCAGACCGGCAGGGACGGAAACGCTTGGCGGAAGTGGAAACTCCCTATTCACTGGGGGCCATGTACGAGGCGGTGACCTGGGGTCTGGGGTACCTACCTGACCGCCATGCCGGAAAGATTGTGGGTCTGGCCGCCTACGGTGACCCTGACGTCCTGGGCGATGTGTTGCGGGCACAATTGGAGTGGGACAGGGGGACGTTTCGTATCCGCCGCAGCTCCAATCTTTATCTGGCACGCTATCTGGCCACCCGGTTTCCCAAGATTGATGTGGCCGCTGCCTACCAGCGCGTATTGGAGGAGACCGTGGCACGTCAAGTGGCGCATTTTGTCGAGCAGACGGGCGTTGATACGGTGGTCCTCTCCGGCGGGGTGACTGCCAATGTGAAGATGAACCAGCGGATCCATGAGGTCTCGGGTGTGGAATACATCTACATTCATCCCAACATGGGTGACGGTGGCTGCGCCACGGGCGCCGCACTACTCCAGACTTGGGAGTGCGGTCAACGGACCGAACGACTGGAGAGTGTGTTTCTGGGGCCAGAGTACAGCGTTGCGGAGATGGAACGGGCCTTAGCCGACGCGCAGCTTCCTTGGGAACGCCCTGATTCGATCGAAGAGGAGATTGCCCGTTTACTGGCAGAGAATTGTGTGGTGGCCCGGTTTGCGGGCCGCCTGGAATACGGTCCGCGGGCCCTGGGCAATCGTTCCATCCTCTACCCGGCGCAGGACCCGGGTGTGAACCAGTGGCTCAACGAACAGTTGGGGAGAACGGAATTTATGCCGTTTGCTCCCGCCACACTCGATACGGACCGGGCAGCCTGTTACCGCAATACGGCCGGCGCCGAATTCGCGGCTCAGTTCATGACAATCACCTTCGATTGCACCGAGGAAATGCAACGTACCTGTCCGGCGGCCGTCCATGTTGACGGCACGGCCCGGCCGCAGTTGGTCACCGAGACATCCAATCCGAGTTTGCACCGTGTCCTGCTGGCCTACCAGCGGCGCACGGGAATCTCCAGTGTCATTAATACCAGCTTCAATATGCACGAGGAGCCGATTGTCTGTACCCCGGAGGACGCCGTGCGGGCTTTTCTGGCCGGTCG
>PBOG01000168.1 GCA_002724245.1 Planctomycetaceae bacterium | reverse complement strand
GAGGTCCACGTTTTGGACGTAATTCGGGCTGCCCAGTTGCCACGACCGCGCCGCGCGACCGGGAATCTGCGTGATCACCTGGCCGGTCGGCACTTTCAAGGTCAGTGTGGTCGCGGGATTGATGCCAAACGAAACTTGATTTACGGCAATTGTCTGATAGCTGGCGGTGCGGTTGTGCAGGTGTATTAAGCCCGTGGTGGGAGCCGGTTTACTGTTCAGCTGGGGAGCGTTTTCCGGCGCGGGGGCCTGCGAGTCGTTTTCCGACGCAGGCGCCTCGGCAGCTAGGTCGAGGGCTGGCTTTTCAGCACGTACGGACTCCTGGCGAGTCAAAGATTCCAGTAGCTGACGTTGGCGTTGCACATGTTCGGTAATTATGTCGTCCAGGTTATCGATATCTTTGCGCAGATCCTCAATCGCTTTCGCGTTGCGCGCACTTTGTTCACCGATTGCCTTGAGAGATTGGATGTCGGTTCGCAGAGCTGCGAATTGGGCCTCCAGGCTGGCTGCCAGATCCTGCAGGGGATTTGCCGCCGGGGCTGGAGCTGATTCGCCGGGCTCGGGGATCGGTTGTGGCGCAGGAGCCGTATCCTCTTGGGCCTGGAGTTGAAAGGCGGTTAGTAACAAGCCGACGGTCAGGGCAGCAGTTTTCAGTTGCATCGTGTTCTCTCCGTGGCAGCGCGTGTTGACAGGGATTAAAGCGGATGACCTTCACCCGAGCTTAACGCTGCACCTCCTGGCCGCGCTGTTGCTTCACTTCGCTGAATTTTACGAGCTGACAGATCGTGGGTTCAAGTGGCCCGAGTGCCAATTGACACCCGGCTGGTGTGGAGCGACACTGACGACCACACGTCGTAGCCGTTACATTTCCCCCTGTTTTCCATTTTCCTCGCACCGGGTCTGCTAAACCGATGACGATTGCCGGCCCGGAAGGACAAACCTCCCCCTTCACCGACCAGCGGATTGCCTTTGTGGGCAAGTTGGGAGGGATGAGCCGACGAGAAGCACGACGTTTGGTACGGGAGTGCGGCGGTATACCCGTTGACTCCGGTTTAGACGCGGATTGGGTGATCATTGGGGCCGATGAGTTGCCGCTAGGCGACCATCAGGAACTGCTCGGCGAAGCAGTGCTGGAAGCCGCTGCAACGGGCAAGTTGAGGATCCTTTCGGAAACTCAGTTCTGGGAATCTCTCGGGCTGGTCGATAGCGAGCAGCATCTTGTCCGCCGCTTGTACACTCCTGCCATGCTGGCGGACTTGCTGGATGTGTCGGTAGCGACAGTACGCCGCTGGCATCGTCGCGGGTTGATTTCTCCGATTCGAGAGGTGCATCGACTGCCTTACTTCGATTTTCAGGAAGTGGCCACGGCGCGACACCTGGCGCAACTCCTGGCTGCCGGAGCATCACCCGCTGCCGTCGAAAGGCAGCTGGAAGAGTTGAGTCGCTATTATCCGGACGTCGAGCGACCTTTGGCGCAACTGGCGGTGATTGTTGAGGGTCAGCAGCTGTTGCTGCGCCAAGGTGAAGGGTTGATTGAGCCGGGTGGTCAACGGCGGATTGACTTTGATGCGGCGGATCACTCGGATCGGGACGGTGAGGCACCCGCGGTAATCGCTACCACGGTTTCTGGCGACAGTGAGGTCCCGCCAAACGCAATGCTCTCACCCGCCGAGTTGTGCGAGCAGGCGGTTGAGCTGGAGGATACGGGAGAGTTGGCCTTGGCGGCTGAAATGTATCGCGCTGCACTGGTTGCCGGAGGTCCCTGTGCGGAAACCAGTTTCCAACTAGCGGAATTACTCTATCGTCTGGGCGACCTGCCTGCGGCGCGCGAACGCTATTACGTGGCCATCGAACAGAACGAAGATTATGTCGAAGCCCGCGCGAACTTAGGGTGTGTTCTGGCTGAAACAGGGCAGTTGGAACTGGCCATTGCTGCCTTTCAAGGAGCCCTTCAATTTCACGGTGATTTTCCTGATGTGCACTACCATTTGGCGCGCGTGCTGGATGACCTGGGCCGGTCGAGCGAAGCGGAAGGGCACTGGTCGCGATTTCTGGAACTGGCGGCCGATAGTCCGTGGGCAGATGAAGCGCGTAGCCGGCTGCAGGGATACGGTGCACCACCAGACGCGAATTAACTGGACGCTGCTCGGGCCTGTTTGTTTCAGCCGGATCGCGGTTCTTATTGGTATGATGTTGGCGCAGGCTGGGCTGGCAAGCAGAGCCGAGGCGGCGCCAAATGTGTTGTTTATCATTTCAGATGACCTGACCGCAGAAGCACTCAGTTGCTACGGTCCGACACAGTGCCAGACGCCGCACATCGACCGTTTGGCGCGACGCGGTGTCCGTTTTACGCGGGCCTATTGCCAGTACCCGGTCTGCGGTCCATCCCGCGCGGCGCTGATGTCGGGCCTTTATCCCCAGTCGATTGGTGTGACGAGCAATGGCCAATCACGCAAGTTTATCGACAACTTGGGAGAACGCCCCTCTCTGGCGGAGTGGTTCAAACGGCATCGGTATTACACGGCGCGGGTCAGCAAGATTTATCACATGCGCGTTCCCGGTGATATTACGGCGGGGGTGGATGGCCCGGATCATCCGGCGTCCTGGACCGAACGGTTTAATTGCCGGGCCCCGGAGTGGAAGACCGCGGGCGTCCATCAGCACCTGACCAGTCAGAAACTGAACCCAGATCGATCCAAACACTACAACCTGGGCTTTGGGACGGCGTTTTACACCGTGCAGAGTGACGGACCGGGGACGGAACAGGCAGATGTACAAGCCGTCGACAAGGCGATCGAACTGCTCCAGACTCCACGCACCAAACCGTTTTTCCTGGCGGTGGGCCTGGTGCGTCCACATGTTCCACTGGTGGCACCGAAAGCCTACTTCCGCCAGTTTTCCGCCACGGATATGAAGTTGGCACCTGCGGTCGCCGACGACTGGTTGGACATTCCCGCTGCGGGCCGGTCGCTCAACGCGCGACGTATTGGACTGGCCGGCCAACCGGCGAAGCAGCAGGCGGTCTTAGCGGCCTATTATGCCGCGGTGGCCTTCATGGACGCCCAGGTTGGTCGCTTGCTCAGTGCGTTGGAGCGCGGTGGACATCAACAAAACACCGTAGTCGTGTTTACCAGCGATCACGGGTATCACTTGGGTGAACACGACTTCTGGCAAAAGCTCAGTTTGCATGAAGAATCGGCGCGGATTCCCTTGATTATCGCTGGTCCCGCGATCCAGCCGGCGGTCACCGAGAGCCTGGCCCAGCAGATCGACCTGTTTCCGACCCTCGCGGAACTGGCCGGTCTCTCGGTTCCCGAGCACTGTCAGGGCAAGAGTCTGCTGGGTACGCTAAGGAATCCGCAGCATCGCGTGCATAACGACGTTTACTGTATGAAACGTGGATCGCATCTGCTGCGCAGCGAGCGGTGGGCCTGGCTCTCGTATCAAGATGGCTCTGCAGAACTGTATGACATGCGGAATGACCCCCGTCAGTTTACGAATCTGGTCGATCAGCCGGCCCATGCGGAGGTGGTCGGCCAGATGCGTCGGCGACTGGCAGCCCGACTCGATTGGATTGGTAATGCCGGTGAACGCCGCTGAGGCGTGGCTGATGAAGATCATTTGGGCAAGTGGTGAAACGCTGAAGATGAGTCCTCGGCCGCGACGGCGAACCAGATCGCCGCTACGTTGAAGGCAGGGCCGCCTGCCCGTTGGGACCGATGCCTGTCGCGTGAGGATATGAGGATATGAAGTAATGTTGTCTCGCGTAGACCCTGCGATTGCCCCGCCAGCCAGAGCCTTTCGCCGCGCCCAATGGCGGATGCTGCTGGCCACCATGCTCTGCTACCTGTTCTATTACACCGGTCGGCAGACGATGGGTTTTGCCATTCCCGGCATGGAAGCCGAGTTGGGGTTACAGAAGGACCAGTTAGGTTGGCTCGGTACCGCGTTATTGTGGATGTATGCCTTGGGGCAGGTTATCAATGGAAATTTGGCAGATCGTTTGGGCGGTCGGCGGATGATGAGCTTTGGCGCGATCGTCTCCTGCGGCCTCAACTGGGTGGTCAGCGCAGGCATGGGGTTCTGGAGTTTACTGGTGCCCTGGTCGTTGAATGGGTACGCCCAGGCCATGGGCTGGGCACCTGGTTGCAAGCTGGTTTCCAACTGGTGGTCGCGTGACGAGCGAGGTCGTACATTCGGCCTGCTGGTGTTTGCCGCCGGGTTGGCTTCGGTGTTGTCGTATGTGACCTCGCTGCTAGTGATCGATGTCTTCCAGCTCGATTGGCGGTGGATTTTTCGAATCCCCGTCTTGTTGATGTTGATGGGAGGAATGGCCTATTACTTGATCGCCCGGGATACCCCTGCGCAGCTGGGATTTGAGGAGCTGGACGACGCGGAATCCGAATTGGTTGCTCCCAGTCCGACTTGGGTAGATTCGGTCTGGGATCGCTATCGGGTGGTCCTTTCGAACTGGCGAATCCTGGTCACAGGGTTGGCCATCGGTTTTCAGAACAGTGCCCGCTACGGACTGCTGATTTGGGTGCCGGTTCATTTCCTTGGTACCGATTACAAGCAAGGCGGAGGACGCTGGATCTCCATTGTGCTGCCGATTGGTATGGCGTTTGGCGCGCTCTGCAGCGGCTGGATCTCTGACCGGCTTTTTGGGGGTCGGCGCGGTATGGTGATTTCGCTGTTCATGTTGGCGGCCAGTGGTGCGGCATTAGGCATGTATGCGCTGCCCCCCGGTAGCCCCTGGGGCGTCGTAGCCCTGTTTCTGTGTGGTTTTTTTGCCTATCCCCAGGCGCCCTTTTTTGCCCTGGCTCCCGACCTACTCGGCAGACGGTATGCGGCCACCGGAGTGGGCATCATCAATACCTTCGCCTACGCACTGGCTGGTTTGGCGGAACCCTTTATCGGCTGGATGATGGAGCGTTTTCCGGTTCGCCAGTCGGTGACCGACTCCGCCGGCGTGACGACCGAAATACTGATGGACAACACGGCAGTGGTCTTTCCAATTGTCGCCGGCTTGTGCCTGGCGAGCGCCCTGGTTGCCCAGTTGATTCGCCGCTAAAGGCAGGATGTATGCCTGAGTTTGCTGCCAGAGTATGCTCAAATTGGGGAAACTATTCAGGAATAGGGGATTTCTCTGCGGCTTTGATTTGCAGTCAACAGGTAAATGGTTAGTCTTACGTGCAGTCTTGTTCAGCCCGTAGTGAGTTCCCGTTGGTTTTTCAGGAGAGAAACATGCGCCGGATCCTGTTTTTGGTCACCTGGATGTGTGCGGTTCCCGTCTCTCTGACACCTGCTGCCGATTGGCCGATGTGGCGTCACGATCCTGCCCGCAGCGGAGCTGCGGTTGACGCGTTGCCCAGTACGCTGTCCGTCGCCTGGTGGCGCGATCTGCCTGCCAACCACATCGCTTGGGGTGAAGATCCGCGGATTCAGTTTGATGCGACCCACGAGCCGATCGTGGTGGGCCAGACATTGCTGGTCGCATCTTCCCGTACGGACAGCGTCACCGCGCTGGATACGCGTTCGGGTCAGGTGCGCTGGGAGTTCTTCACCAACGGGCCGATTCGCTTTGCCCCGGTGGCGCAAGACGGCAGAATCTACTTTGGTTCCGACGACGGCCATTTGTATTGTGTGGCGATCGCTTCCGGAAAACTGATCTGGAAATTTGATGCTGCGGCGACGGGTCGCCTGGTGCTAGGCAACGAGCGGTTGATTTCGGTGTGGCCACTACGCGGCGGCGTCGTGCTCGGTGGAGACAAGCTCTTTTTCACCGCGGGTGTCTGGCCGTTCGAGGGAACGTCGCTGTTCACACTCGACCTGGCTGCAGCCAACGGTGGGGTCCCGCCCCATGAGGTGACTCAGCTGGATACGGTGGCGCCGCAAGGGTACCTGGTCTACAACAACCAGCGGCTGTACATCCCGGGTGGCCGAGCCAAGGCGACTTGTATCGATATCCCAACGGGTAAAGTCATTGCCTTGAACTACAATTCGCCGGGCAAGACCGATTATCACATCACCAGCGCCGGGCCGATGTTGTTTCATGGCGACAAGGTATTTCACACCCAGCTGGGGCGCGTGATGCCCTGCGAGGGGCGTCGGCCGGTTTCCGATGGTCGGCAGTTGTTCGGTGGTGGTGCAAAGGGCGTGGTAGCGTTCGATCTGGGAATGCGGCAAACCGTCAAAGGCAAGGATCGCAAGGGCAACGATGTCGAAAAGGAAGTCGTGCCCTCGTTGTGGAAATTGTCAATTGCTGCGGAGGGTGAGAAACCAGGCCCCCTCGAGGTCTACTGCAAAGCTGGCGGGCGGCTTTACGGCGCCCGCGATAGCAGCGTGTTCGCGATTCAGCTGGGTGCTGGAAAGACGGCGCCTAAGGTTGCCTGGCAGCAGACTGTCGAAGGTCAGCCCGCTTCGATGGTGGCGGCGGATGACAGGCTGTTTGTGGTGACCCGCGCCGGACGGATTTACAGTTTTGCGGACACCAAGGGGACGGCGAAGGCTTTCCCGCTCAAGCCGTCTGCGGCAAAACCGGCTGCCCCACAGGTCCAGCAACAGGCCAAACAGATCATCCAGCGGGCGTCTGACCCGTCGGGATATTGCCTGGTGCTAGGGCTGACCAACGGAGAGCTGGCATTGGAACTGGCGCGTCGTTCGGATTTGCGCGTGATTGCCATCGATGCGGATCCTCAGGTGGTGGATGGACTCCGCCGTCGCGCCTTGGCCGAGGGGATCTATTCCCCGGCGCTGGTGGCCCGCGTTGCTGATCCCAAAACAGTGCAACTCCCGCCTTATTTGGCCACGTTGATGACTTCCGAGCGTCCCCAGTCGCTGGAACTGTCCAATGCGGTGCAGGTTGCACGTTTGTACGCGATATTGCGTCCCTACGGAGGCTGCTGGTCTGCCTCGTTGACGGGCGCTGAGGCGGGCATTCTGCGGCAGCTCGTACAACAGCAGACGCTGCCGGGCGCGGAGCTGGACGTGCGGGATTCGTGGGGTACGCTCGTTCGCGCGGGAGCCTTGCCAGGGGCGGCGGACTGGACACATGAATACGGTGATGCCGCGAACACATTGATGTCCCAGGATCAACTGGTCAAAGCCCCACTCGGTTTGCTCTGGTTTGGTGGACCTGCCAGTCACGGTGAGCTCTACTACAACCGGCACTTCTGGGGTCCCGGCCTGACGGTGGTCGATGGCAGAATGGTTGTGCAGGGGCCAGGTTTGCTCACGTCGATCGATATCTATACCGGACGCGTGTTGTGGAAAGTCAAGGTTGAAGATGGGAGTGGGCCGGGCCGACGGGGAACGTTTTTCGAAAAGGGCAAGCCAGGGTTTCATTTTGTCGCTGTCTCGGACAGCGTCTATCTGGTGTACGCCGACCGTTGTCTGCGGCTTGACCCCCGTAGCGGCAAGACATTAGCTGAACTCAAGCTTGCTTCCCCCGAGGATCGTTGGGGAAAGGTCCGGGTCTGGCAGGACCAGTTGCTGGTGACCGTCTTTCGACAACGTGAGAAACTGGGGTTGGTGCCGCTGGCGATCACCGCGCTGGGACGTTATCAGGGCGAACACCGCTGGACGCGAGACGCCTCCTACGGCGTGCCATTAATGGCGGTTGGCAAGGAGAAGGTCTACTTCTTTGACGGAGTCTTGAGCGGCTTGTACGACGCCTGGAAGCGGCGCGGCCTGGTGCCGGAGTCGGAGCCTTTTCGTTATCTCAAAGCGCTCGACGCTCGGACAGGCAAGCCTGTCTGGGAACGGACTACGGGGCGCGTGGTCACCTGGCTGGGATACTCCCAGCAGCATGACACACTGGTCGTGTCCAACAAACGGGGCATCGATGCAGTTCGGGGCAAGGATGGCGAAGAACTCTGGCAGAAGAACGAAGAGGCGCCTGGATTCGGTGGGCACCCTGAGAACGTTTGGGATAAAGTCATCCTCTCGGGGGACCTGGTAATCGATCAACGGGGACCGGGCCGTGCCTTCCAGATTCAGAACGGAGAAGCGGCCGAACAGACCCATCCGATTACCGGTGAGAGTGTCCCCTGGGAGTTCACGAAGACCGGACATCACTGCAACTATGCAATCGCCAGTCCGCACTTATTGACGTTTCGTGCAGACGTCGCGGGATTCTTTGACCGAGCCACAATGGGTTCGGCGCGACTCTCCGGCTTCCGTTCCGGTTGCCGCAACAGCTTGATTCCGGCGGGCGGCGTACTCAATGCACCCAACTACGCCCACGGTTGTAGCTGCAGCTACAACTTATTCACTTCGCTGGGGCTGATGCATGTGCCAGATGTCGATCTCTGGACGTATAACGCGCTGCAGTCTCCCAAGGCTGCTTCACAGCGATTTGGTATCAACCTGGGCGCTCCGGGAGATCGCCTGGCGGACGATGGTACGCTGTGGATGGAATTTCCCAAAACGGGTGACCCATCCGCCAGCCTGGAGGTCCAGGTCCAGGGCGAAACCCCGAAATGGTTCCGTCAGCATTCCAGCAAAGTCCGTGGCGGCAGATTGAATTGGGTGGCCGCTTCCGGTGTCGAGGGGGTCTCGAAAGTGCGTGTGACGTTGCCTGGGCTGGAACTTCCCCAGCGTCGTTATCAAGTCAATTTGTTTTTCCTGGAACCGGAACAGGGGCAAGTCGGCCAGCGTGTTTTTGATGTTGCGATCCAGGGACGCGAGGTGCTCAAGGATCTGGATGTGGCACAGCAGGCAGGCGGCTCGCAGCGCAGTCTGGAAAGGCAATTCACAGGCGTGTTGGCAAAAGACCATATCGAGGTGTCATTTCGAGCTACGCGTGGACTGCCATTGATTTGCGCCTTGGAGGTGATTGCGGAGCCTGAGTCACCGTGACATGCGAGCCGCGGGAGATGGAGGTTGCAGCCGAGTGCGGCAAGGAAAGTGTGACAGCGCGTAGACTGCCCGGCGATCCACCTCCGATCTTCGCGGAATACGCCGTCTTGGATCGAGCCTGGCGGGATACGCAGCAGATTCTGGCGGAGGCGGAAAGGCTGTTAGAAGCCGCCTTGTCTGACGGAAAGGTACGCACGATCGCAGTCTCCGGGTCGCTGGGACGCATGGAGAAAACGGCCAGCTCGGATCTGGACTTGATTGTCGTGGTCGATGACAAGGTGGCTATGCACGCAGACGTGGCCAACAGCGCCTGCGAACAAGTCTATGCCGCGCTGCGGCCGCTGGGTTTGGCCACGCCGCGCACCGATGGGATTTTTGCCGGCCCCAGCACCCAGGCGAAGCTCTGTGACCCTCTGCGACGTGGGACGATTGCAGAGGAGCCCGAAGTTTTTGGAAAGCGGATCCAGTGGCTGCTCGATTGTCAGCCGATTTATGGGTTTGATGCGTTTGAGACACTGCTTGACCGCGTGCTCAAATGGTATGCGGTGGAAAGTCCGGTAGGCGGTGAACAGGGGCCCGCGGTCTATCTGATGAACGACCTGGTGCGTTATTTTCGTGCGATTTGTGTCGATTGTCAGTGGCGCGGGCGAGAGGATGGGGCACGCTGGCGGTTGCGCAACTTGAAACTGATGCATACCCGACTGGTGGCGTGTGGCGCACTGTTGCTGTGCCTGGGCGAGTTGACCCGGTCGGGGTGTCAACGCGATTGGTTACGTAAACAGCTGCGACGTACACCACTGGAACGCCTGGTCGTTGTGTTTCAGCAGCAGCATCAGGCGGACGGCCTCCGTCGAATCCTGGAGAGTTACTCCCATTTCCTGACGTGCTACAGTGATCCCGCCTTTCGCGTCAACCTGGAAACGGATGTCGATACAAGTGAAACGACGCCCTCTGCACACCCTTTGTACCGTCAGCTGCGGGGGAATGCTGAGGGACTGCAGGATGAGCTTGTTGGTTTTATGTTGGGGCAGCAGGGAGTCTGGAGCGATGCGTTTTTTCGTTACCTTGTCCTCTAGCAGCGGATTGGTTGCCTGCCGGGGGATTATCCACCGCGATCTGCATCACTCCGCCCTATGGTCGTGAAGTCGAGGACCCGGTAGATTGCCAAAACGACAATGACCATCATGAACGTAAGATGTTGGATAGCATGAGTCGACTTGAACAGGTTCACCAACGGCTGACGCCGCTGCGTGCGGAACTCATCGATCATTCTGTCTACCAGCAACTCGTGGATCTGCCGGCGCTCTGCCGATTCATGGAATCACATGTGTTTGCGGTCTGGGACTTCATGTGCCTTTTGAAGGCATTGCAGACGCAACTGTGCTGGCAGGATATTCCCTGGTTTCCCAGGCAGAATGGTTTAGCCAGTCGGTTGTTGAATGAAATCTGCTTGGGTGAAGAAAGCGATGAAGATGGTCAGGGAGGTTACTGTAGCCATTTTTCCCTTTATCATCGCGCGATGTGTGAGGCCGGTGCGGAGACCAGACAAGTCGATGCGTTTCTGGCTGAGTTGAAGGCGGACGAGCCGATGTCGCGCGCCTTTGCAGTCTCTGGTGCGGCGCCCTGTGTTCAGGAGTTTGTCACGAAAACATTCGGAGTGATTGAAGCGGGGCAACTGTGTGCCATGGCCGGGTACTTTTTATTTGGCCGGGAAGATCTGTTGCCCGACCTGTTTCGCCAGATCGTATTGCAGCTGAATCAGGTTTCAGATGGCAAGTTGAGTAGATTTCAATACTACCTGGATCGCCATATCGAGTTGGATGAAGGCCGCCACGCGATTCTGGCCGGCCAGTTGCTGGAGACGTTGTGTGGTGATGATGCAGCGCTCTGGAACCAGGCTGAAGAGGCGGCCTGTGATGCCCTGCGATCGCGACAGGCGTTATGGGATGCCGTCTCAGAGTCACTTGCGCCGCCATCGTAGCGAGCGACGACTGGCATCACAGGCGGGTGACTCCAACTCTCATTCATTCGGATAGGATTTCTGGTGCGCGGCATATTCGCGGTCCAGCATCGCACGGGAGAACACACTGCTTTGAGAAATCGGTCGCCGTTTCCACCACGCACCTGAGCGCTGCTTGGAACGAGTGAATTCGTAGTGGTAATAGACAAATCGGATGTAACGAGGAGGCGTTTTTGGGTTCAGGTGTGAGGCCAATAAGACGCGGACAGCGGACGTGTCGCGGGTCAGGTGCCGAGCTAGCGAGACGAGCCAGGCACGGTTTCCATTTGGATCGAGCGCCGCAAACCACATGAGCCAGTCGAGCCTGGGAAGGTGAGGCCCCAGGATGCGGGGTGAACGCTCCAAGGCGCCTGGCTTCCAATTGAATTCGTAGGCAAACCAGTCACGCCCGTTCACGCTTCCTTCGATCACGATTTCTTCTCGTCGCGTTGTCATCACGCGGAACAGGCCGTAGCCATTGATGGTTCGCCAGGAACGCATTGGAATGAGCAGCCGAGACCGCAGGGGATCAAGCAAGTGGGTACCGCAGAAGTTCAGGCTGGTGGTAATCCAAGCGGGGTTCGGGCGGGCGGACGGGTTGTGTTGGGCCATGCGGTCGGTTCGTACCAGTTCTTCGAACAGAACAAGCGAGCTGCTGCCGAGTAGGAGAGCAAGTACCAGCCCGTTGCCGAACCGTTGCCAGGCAGGAGGCGCCGTCGTTACTACGGCGGAAACGCGACGTGTTCGCCGTAGCAAATAACTCAGGAAGCGATCGTCCAGAAGAGGAAGGCATAACGCAGCGGTCAGCAGGTTGAAGAATCCATAGTTTCCTGTGGCTTGAATGAGGCACATCAAGCTGATTGTCAAAAGGCTGGCGATGTGACGTAATCTGCGGCCAGCGAAGATCCAGAATGGTACGAGTAATTCGATCAGCAGTGTGACGATGCTGCAGGCAGTATGCCACCAGGAGGGCAATTGATGTACGTGCCAGCTAATCCAAGTTGGTAGCGGCTGCGTCTGGTAGTGATAGTTCAGGGCGACGAGATCACGCCAGTTCGGATCGCCTGACAAGAGCTTGGTTGCCCCTGATAGAAACATCAGTTTGAACAGCAGAAACCATAATGCCCAGCGATACGATCTGCTTTCGGCGGCTGCCAAAGCGCTCCCGGGCTTCCTCCAGGGCAACCAGAAGATGCTGATAAACGTGGCTTCCAGAAGCAGGGTGTCCCATTGGAAATCCAGAAACGGTGTCGCAATTGTCGACAGTCGGAAGTACAACATCCATAACAAGATTGCACAGGCCCGGGGCAGGATCCTGGCCGTCAGCAGCAGGGCTACGAGCAGGCCCGAGCCACATAACAAGTGTAATGTTGTATCTGTGGTAACTGGCTGGATACCGTTGGTGCCGATCAAGCCGGGTGCTTGTAGCCACAACGAGCTGAAGGCCAGTAGATGGATGACGCCCAGCAGTCGCATATAAATGGACCGTGCCAGGTGAAAACTAGCGTTTGGCGGTGCCTTCAGTGCGCTGGCCGGCATACGCTAATATCTCTGTCGTGGGGCCAGGCTGAGCTCGGTAAATACGAACGCCCGTTGTGGTGCACGTATTCTCGAAAGGCTGTGTGACTGAAAGCGCGAGCGGCAGGAGGAGTAGTGCGACGCGTGCAGGCGGGTCAGGATACCATGGTCCCCAGATGGAGAGGATGTCGGGTGTTACGTGTCGTGGTGTAGTGGGTTTGTCAGAGGGGCAAGTATGGCCTGTGAGTGCCGCAGGCCGCCCGAAGACTCGTATGCTGGCACTGCGTGGATGGTTAATGATGTCCGAATCTGAACAACAGCATG
>PBOG01000167.1 GCA_002724245.1 Planctomycetaceae bacterium | reverse complement strand
TTGGCTCCCTTCGTAGACGATCCCCACGTGTTTGTCATCCACGCGACTGACGCTCGGATAACCGTTGCCACGACCCTCATCCAGCAGCAGCCGGTGCCGTGCGGGCCAGCTCAGGCCCTCGTCGAAACTGACTTGAATGGAGTGGTGATCACGGCCCGTTTGTGAGTACGGATTGGCAAAGAACAGAACGTGTTTGGCTTCTCCTCGCTGACGGTAATCAAATCGATAGAGACTACCATTGCAATTTGGTTCGATCAGGGTCTGGCGATGGGTGGGGTGAGGTTGCCAGGTCTCTCCCAGGTCCTTGGTAACCCATACAGAACGGTATTTGGTCGGCCGTGCGGAGCGCGCGTTCAGCAAGATGGAACCATCGTTGCGCTGGACCGCTTGGCATTCTCCGTTACCGGTCGCCGAAGCAGCCCCCACGCGCCACGTTTTCCCGTGGTCGCGGCTGACGATCAGCGCAGAAAACATACGGTCCTGGGCATCGCGACCCTCACCGAGCATCACCAGTGTTCCGTCCCGCAAACTGAGTCCCTGCTGGGGTGCAGGTGCCAGCAAGATCCACTCTCGGCGCTTCAGTTGCCGCGTCATATTCTGTGGCTTCGTCCAGCTGCGCCCGTCGTCCCGGCTGCGGACCATCAAAAATTGCGCACTTTTGCCGATCTCGAATCCCGGTTCGGAACCATCTTCAGTCCATTGGTGTTTGCCCGGTTTGCCCCACATCCAGACCGCGGCGCAAAAAATCTCCCCGGTTATCGCATCCACTACGATCCCCGGGTCACTCACTCCATTCTGGGACTGGGGCAAGCCGCCGTAACGGCCCATATCCATAATCACCCGGACCGGTTCCCAGCTACGGCCTCCGTCGCTGCTGCGACTCAGTCCAATGTCGATATCCTCCTGCAAATCCCGTCGTTTTTGTCGGCGCAAATCATAGACGCACAACAGGGTGCCTCGAGGTGTCGTGGCCAGCGCGGGAATGCGACAGGTATGAACACCGTCGTCGTTGTGTTTGCGCAAGGCAATCCCGATCCGTTTACGTACGTTCGGTGTCAGGTCACGCACTGTGACCACTCCCGCCGACGTCTGTATCGACTGACATTGGACATCGACCTGGTGTGTCAGCTTAGCACCCGTTCGCAACCTGCAGGATACCCAGAAGATATGCTCGCCCGCCGGCAACGAGCGCGTCCCGGTAAAAGTGACCTCCGCTGCGGGTCGGACTTGTCCACCAAACGGCGCACCGGTGAGTTGTTTGCGTACAGTTTGCCGATCACCAGAAAAGCGAATTCCGCTGCGCAAACTGTCGAGTTGCTGTGGTTTGTGTTGGGCGGAATAAAATAGCTGGAGTGTTTCCAGATCGCCCAGATCATCGGTTCCCTCCAGAGAAAAAGTAAACGCAGTAATTTTCACGGGACCCGAAGAAACGTTCACGATCACTTGCAGTAAACAGTTGTGATTATGCCGCAGCAACACGGGATGAATCCGCTGTAGTGCCGTTGCGGAAAGTTTGTCGACGGCCCCTTGCGCCGCGAATCCACAACATGGAGACAGCACAAGCGCCACCGTGCAGACCAACGTCGAGCTATTGAAGAACATCGTTTCCTCCTCGGTGGAAAACAGCCAGTTGGCCAGGTGAGACAGTGGCATGTCCTACTCCGGCCACCTGCAGACCTGATCGTTGTACTGCCGTTCACCCAACCCGATCAAGTCAATCCGCCGTGCGGACGTGTGTCCCCTCGTCCCACCCCGGGACTGTCGCCCAGGAATGGACGGCTCCGTTGATTGGCGGCGAGCGCCTGGCACGGTCGAATAAACCGCCGGTGACGGGTATCGTTTACAGAGCCCGTCCCGTACCCCATCTGGTGGAGCCAACCCATGGACGACTCGTCCGCATTGCGCGGCAAGAATGCGATCATTACTGGTGCCACCCGTGGTATCGGACTAGCCATCGCCCGGGGTTTTCTCGCTCGTGGCGCCACGGTCACTCTCTGTGGTCGTCGCACCGCAGGGGTCGAACAGGCGCTGACAGAACTGGCGGACTACCAGGACCACGTCGGTGGTCGGTGTGCCCATGTGGCCAAACAAGAAGACTTGCGGGAACTTGTCAAACAGGCGGAATCGCAATTCGGTCCAGTCAATTTGCTGGTCAACAATGCAGGGACGAATCCGTTTTACGGGCCACTCGTGGAAGCCGAAGAATGGGCCTGGGATAAAACGATGGACGTCAATCTGAAGGGCCCCTATCTCCTTTCCAGGATGGTCGCGAGGCAAATGACTTCCGGCGCGTCTGCTTCGATTATCAACATGGGATCCGTTGCAGGCCTGACCGCAATGCCCATGTCAGGTCTCTACTCTGTCAGCAAAGCCGGCCTGATCATGCTCACCAAGGCACTCGCCCGGGAACTTGGCGGCCAGGGGATTCGAGTCAATTGCATCTGTCCGGGAGTCATCAAAACGCGGTTCAGTGAAGCGCTTTGGAAAGATCAAGCGGCCGCCGATACGTCGGCCGCACAAAAAGCGCTCGGGCGCATCGGTGTCCCGGATGAAGTGGTTGCGGCCGCGGTGTATTTTGCCTCCGATGCAAGCAGCTTCACGACAGGCGCCGTGCTCCAGGTGGACGGTGGCATGGTTCTCTGAAGACGTTTAGTGTGTGGACCGAGTGCTAGCCGGTTCACAAGAACACCCCTGGTGGCAGGAATCAGGCCGGGGCCTCCAGAAATTGTCTCGCGCCGTCCCATAACAACTGTTTGACGGGAACCATACGCAGCACATCCGGGCCCGTCTTGCCACCCGCGTCCCGAACTCGTCGGTGTACGCTCTCGATGGCCTCCACTACTTCCGCACGCTGCGGTTCTCCTGGAAAGCCGATCCCCTGGGCAAAGTCATTTGGTCCCACATCAAAATAGTCAATCCCTTCGACTTCCAGAATTTCATCCAGATTTTCCAGCACACCACCGTCCTCCAATAGCGCGCTGACAACCATGTTGTCATTGCACCGACGGTAATAGGCAACCTTGTCGCCAAGCTGATAGTCATAATCACAGCCGCGATTTCCACCAAACGAACGATCGCCCAGCGGTCCAAAGTAGCATGCGCGCACAAGCTGTTCGGCGGCTTCGCGGGTGGCAATGTGTGGACCGACAATGCCCTGCACTCCACAATCCAGAAACTGCAAGATCGTCGAGGTCTGAATATCAGGAACGCGCGCAACCGGCGTAACACCTACCGACTCGGCCGTACGGCAGAGATGTTCCAGGTGCTCCACCGTGAAAGGACCATGCTCTCCATCGAACCAGACAAAATCAAACTCCAAGGGGCCGAGCAGTTCGATCACATGCGGTGCCGGGAAATTCAGGTTGTAGCCCCGGGCGATCCGTTGTTCGCGGAGCGCCTGTTTGAGGCGATTTGGCTGTTTCATCGTCATTGCTCCTTGGCTGTCTTTCTGCTGCCACTGCATTCCTGTCGCGGCAGGCGACGACTCCGCCTGACCGGTTACCCATACGCCTGCCGGCAGACCGCTCCAGGTCGGCACGGCGCCACAAGACACAAGCTGTTATCTCATCCGTCCAATTGCGCCAGCAAATTCGGCGCTGGTTCTAATTGTCCCCTTTCCACCTTGCGCGTGAGTTCCACCAGCGCTTCGTTGACAGGGGTGGGAATCCCCCGTAAACGCCCTTTGCGGACCAGGTAACCATTGAGCGCATCGACCTCGGTTTGACGCCGCTTGACCACATCCTGAGCCAACGACGGGCGCCCGGAACCGACGTCTTCAGCGAGTCCGCGCATGGCCTCCTCCAATAGAGCCCGTTGCTGAGAATCGTGCTGGGCCGATCGAAACAACGATGTCGCGATCCCAGCAATGGCATCGAGATGGACCCCTTCCGCAGTGGCCACATCGAGCAATTCGGCAGCGATCCGGATCGCCACGTTGCGGGCTTCGGGGCTGCGCCAGAACCCGGAAGCGTTCAAGCCGGTGATGCCACAAATCGCGTTACCCATGCAGTTGGCCGCCAATTTCGACCACCGCGCGCCCCATAAATCGGTTGTCGTCCGGGCACTACCTGCGCTGGTCATCACCTCCGCCCAGCGGGTTATCCGCGGCGTCTCGACACCGCTCGGTTCCCCCACAGCAAAACAGCGACGATCAAAGGCATTGGTTCGTTCGACGTGACCCGGTTCATAGATGCCCGCCCCGATCGTAACCACACAACCGACGACCCGCGACCAACCGACTACTTCCGCAATCGTTTCCTCGTTGATGCTGTTTTGCGCAGAGACAACGAAGCCACCCGCAGCCAAATAGGGTTCGATGAATGTCGTTGCCCAACGGGTGTCGTACGACTTGACGCACAACAGTACCACATCAAACCGCGGCTGGTGTGCCGACACCTCGCCTAAATGCAGCGCCGGAACGTCGACGGTAAATTCTTCCTCCTGCGCCGTGATCTTCAAGCCGTGGCGGCGGATCTGGTCGACATGCGCCGGCCAGGTGTCGATGAGCGTGACATCCGCACCTGCACGGCATAAATAACCGCCGATCACACCGCCGATCGCGCCCGCACCGACTACTGCAATTTTCTCTGCCATCGATCACGTCCACTCCGGGGCCAGTGCAATAGCCACGGGAACTCCTGCAGCTCCCTCCCTGGGCGAGTCGTCCAACACAACCGTACGCCAATCCAGTGCTGCGGTGGTCGCTGCACTGCGCACGTCAAAACGTGTAACCGCTTTCCGCGTGTTCGGTGAGATCGAGTCCGCGGTCTTCCTGCTCTGCGGAGACGCGCAAGCCAACGGTTTTTTCGATCAACCAGAAGATGGCCGCAGAGGCGATTAGTGTATAGACAACGGTCACAATCGCTGCGACCAGTTGCGCCTGGATTTGCGAGAACATTGTCATACCCTCGGCATAGCCAGTACCTCCCAGTTGCGGCGAAGCAAAAACCGCGACCAGCAGCACACCAATCAGGCCACCCACGCCGTGCACCCCAACCACATCAAGCGAATCATCGTATCCGCAGCGTCGTTTGAGCGTGGTCGAGGCAAAAAAGCAGATCAGTCCGGAGGTCACACCGATCGCAAATGCTCCCGCTGGCCCCACATTACCCGAGGCGGGAGTAATCGCTGCCAGGCCCGCAATCGCGCCCGTCGCGGCACCCAGTACGCTCGGCTTGCCGTTGACGCGCCATTCAATACACATCCAGGTCAACGTTGCCACACAGGCCGACAGGTGGGTCACCAGCAGGGCCAGCGACGCAGAACCATCTGCGGCCAGGGCACTGCCGGCATTGAAGCCAAACCACCCGACCCACAACATGGCAGAACCGATAATCGTATAGGTGAGATTGTGCGGAATCATCATCGCTTCGGGGTAGCCCCGCCGCTTCCCGACCATAATGCAAGCTACCAGGGCGGCGATACCAGCCGTAATATGGACCACGATGCCACCAGCAAAGTCGATCACATTCTGCCCGGCAAACCACCCTCCGCCCCAGGTCATATGGCAAATCGGTACGTATACCACCAACAGCCAGAGCGCCGAAAACCAGAGTACCGCAGCGAACTTCATCCGTTCCACAAACGCTCCAATGACCAGCGCCGGGGTGATGATCGCAAACGTCATTTGAAACGCGCAGAACAGATGTTCGGGAATGGTCGTATACGCCCGAATAGCACCTGGCTGGACACCGCTCAGAAAAACCATTCCAAACGACCCGATAAAGGCATTCCCCTCGGTACCGAGCGCCAAGCTATAGCCCACCGCAACCCACAGCACCGAGACTAGGGCCGCCATCACAAAGCAATGCATCAGCACCGATAGAACATTCTTGGTGCGGACCAGACCCCCGTAAAACAGGGCCAAGGCTGGAATCGTCATGAACAAAACCAGGGCCGTGGCGACGAGAATCCAGGCTGTGTTTCCGCTGTCGATTTGCGCTGAGGCCACAGCTGGTGCATCCTCTTGGGCCAGTCCCGGTGCGCTGCCCAGCAGCAGCAGGCAACAACTCAGCAGGGCCATCTTCAACGGCGTGCATACCCTCATGCCGGGGCGCAGGTAAGCTAACATGCGTACTCCTCGTCGAGTGGTCCGGAGAAGAAAACTCCGAATGGCTTTAGATCTCGTCGAGTGGTTCTTTTCCGTCCGCCGACCCAGAATCGGACCTTGCTCGAAAACCGCGAACTTAAACCACGATACGGGCCGTTGTCCAGGGGTGCCGAGGGATCCAGCCTGGCTCGGGGCAAGCAACCGGATCCCCTCGAGAACGTTGATTTCGATTCGTTTTCGTCATAGTCTCACTTGGGAACCAACGACACAGCACAACGTGAGAGACCCTCCGCGATGTTAGGGACCAAATGCAAAGTATTGGTGGTATGCTGCTGCATGCTTCCAACGTGGGGACAGTGCGATCCGGGCACCAATCTCCAGGTACACGAAACCGACATCGCCACCATCCACCGCATGATCCACGCCGGACGGATCACAGCGCGCCAGCTGGTCGATGCGTCTCTTGCGCGGATCGACGCCTATGATCAACGCGGACCCGCCCTGAATGCCATCATCTGCGTCAACCCACGCGCCCGGCAGCGCGCCGACGCACTCGACGCGAACTTCCTCCGCAGTGGTAAATTGAGCGGCCCGCTGCACGGTATCCCGATGATCATCAAGGACAATTACGATACCTCCGATCTACCGACCACGGCAGGTTCACTGTCACTTGCCCAATCGACTCCACCCGATGACGCATTTCAGGTGAAGCAACTTCGGGACGCGGGCGCGATTATCCTGGCCAAGTCCAACATGGCTGAGTTCGCCTTTTCCCCCTACGAAACTCTCGGATCGGCACTACCGGGACACACGCGGAACCCCTACGCCACCGATCACGTACCGGCCGGATCAAGTGGGGGAACGGCGGCCGCGATTGCTGCCAGCCTGGCGGTCGTCGGACTGGGGACCGACACGGGAAATTCGATCCGCGGACCTGCCTCGCATACCGCCCTGGTGGGCATTCGTTCCACCATGGGTTTGACCAGCCGAGATGGGATCGTGCCACTGTTTCTGGATCACGATATTGGGGGCCCGATGGCGCGATCTGTCGCGGACGCCGCGGCGGTCCTCCAGGTCATCGCCGGATACGATCCGGCCGATCCGGTTACTGCAGCAGCCCGGGCCCATCCGGGACCGGACTATCTGCAGCAACTCGATCCCCGTGGCCTGGAGGGTGCGCGGCTGGGTGTGGTACGACAGGTTTCCAATCGACCCGCTGCCGATCCCGAAGTACTACTGCGCTTTCAGCAAGCGCTCGACGCACTGCGGCGCGCCGGGGCAACCGTGATCGACCCGGTAACTCTGCCGGTCTACGACACCATTGCGCCGAACGCGTACTGGTGTCCCCGCTTCAAGTACGATCTGGAAAACTACCTCAAGAGCCTGGGCCCCCTAGCACCGGTGCGTACCATAGCCGCGATTCTGGAATCCGGCCAGTTTCACCCCTCCATCCGCAGCAGGCTACAGTTCTTCGCACAGTTCAGCGGACCACTAGAGAATTACCGGAACTTCCGGCAAGCCCAGGCGCATCGCCAGCGCTTGCAGAGCGCCGTCGGTGAGTTGATGCGGCAGCAGGAGCTCGACGCTCTGGTCTATCCTACCTGGAGCAATCCGCCACGGCGGATTGGAGACCTGGAATCTCCCCATGGCGACAACAGTCAAATCCTCTCACCCCAAACCGGATTTCCGGCGATCACGGTACCGATGGGATACGTACGTGAAACATTGCCAGTCGGTCTCCAGTTAATGGGCCTGGCCTGGACCGAAGCAACTCTGATCAAACTGGCCTACGCCTACGAACAGGCGACCCACCACCGCGTCGCGCCACGCACAACCCCCCCCCTCCCCTGATGCAGCAGTGACCCGATCAAACCTACAGTTCGATCCGCGTGACCAGCAGACCCTGTTGCAGCAGACCTGTTTTGTCGGGAAACGATTGCTGGCGGGCATGCTAGTCGTCTGCCTGGTGGAACCGCTGCTGTCCGCAGACCCTCCCGATCGGGCTGGTCTGCGCAAAGCAGCGGAACAGATTTCCCGACTCTATCGAGATCACGTTCGCTTGGACTACTTTCTCGACACCAGTGGGCAGCAGCATCCGGTTACCTGTCGTGGCGACTGGCAAATCCGCCGAGCCCACGTGATGGCCGGTTTGACCCACGTCACCGGTCCGCTCCCGGGACCAACACGGCGGGTTCCGCTGAAAATCGAATACCTGGAGCAAAAGCCCATCGACAAAAACGTGCGCCACAAAATCCGTTACCAAAGCGAACCTGGCGATCAGGTCGTGGCCTATCTGTTTGTTCCACGACAGACAACCACACGCCTCCCGGCGGTCCTCTGTCTGCAACAAACTAACCGCGAGGGGAGCGTCGAGGCGGCTGGCATTCGCGGGGCACCCGACCTGGCCTATGCCCGGCATCTGGCGCAACGCGGGTACGTAACGCTGGCACCCGATTACCCAGGATTCGGTGAATCCCAGTGGGACTTCTCCCGTCCGCAGGATTATGGCAGTGGTACCATGAAAGCCATCTGGGACAACATGCGGGCGATCGACTTGTTGCAGTCTCTGCCGGTCGTGGACCCCGATCGTATTGGTGTGATCGGACATTCACTCGGTGGGCACAACGCGATGTTCACGGCCGCCTGGGAACCGCGACTGCAAGTGATCGTCTCCAATTGTGGCTTTACGCGTTTCCACAAAGACGATGTTCCGTCCTGGACGGGGCCCCGCTACATGCCGCGTATCGCCACCCGCTTCCAGAACTCAGCCGACCGGATCCCCTGGGACTTCCCGGAAATCATCGCGACCTTCGCACCGCGACCTTTTCTGGCAATTGCACCACAACGTGACTCGGACTTCGATTACCAGGGCGTCCAAGACAGCATCGCCGCAGCGCGGCCAATCTACCAGCTGTATGGGAAATCCCACCGCCTGAAGGCACACTACCCGGATACCCCACACGCTTTCCCAGCTGCCGCCCGCGCGCTTGCCTACACCTTCCTAGACCAGTACCTCAAACCGTGAACCAACCGTTTTTTCACCACCACCTTGAGCCTTGCGGGTTGCATCAAACCCAGGAGATATAACCCAAGTGAGAAAACAGCGAAGCCCCAGCTGCAGTGCGCCCCTCCATTAGGTACGCAGTACCGCATTACCACAGATCGAGCTTCAAGTTGTAGTGACCCGCCTGGCGCTCGGGAAACTCACCGCGTTCGATACGGGCAATGATCTGCGGCAACGCATCTTCAAATAGCTTGCCACGAGGCTTGCAGTGCAATGTCCAGGCATGCGGTGTATCCAGATCGGCGCGGCAAAAACGGCTCTCCGCCAACGCGGTTTTCATGTGCCGTTCCCAGGTGTTCGCCGTTCCCTGTCCGCGGAACCAGCGGCGGATCCGTTTTTTCCACGGGCAATGGGTAAGTCGAACAGGCAGGAACTCTTGAAAACGTTCGGTGTCGATCAAGTAACGTCGCCCTGTCCACGTTTTGAATGCCAGAAAACCATCATCCCGTTTCCACCTGGCAGAAGCCCTTTGGTGCAAACTTCCGTCAGGCGTGGGTGGACCGGGATGGGGTGCCACGGACATGATGTCATCACGCTCGCGCAAGAGCTCGATTCCTTCATTAACCCAACTATAACCCGGTTGCTGATGTAGCAAGATGTCGCAATCAATATGGAGAAGATAGCGAGTCGTGCAGGCCTCAATACCACTGATCCAAGCAAACAACGGAATATTGCGGTGATCCCGCGATCGTCGGATTCTGGAGCGGTTAAAATATCGAGACACCAAGGCGGAATCGTGCGCGATCGTCTGGTCGAATTCCACCACGCGATCGATCACCGACTCAGCAACTAACCGCTGGCCAATTTCACGTAACTTCAATAACGTATCGCCTCTACCACTCTCCAAATCAATGTGCAGCAATCTTTCCGCAAACGGATAAGACGAAACGCGAACTACATGACGGATCGTCTGTTCCAAGAACCCTATTTCGTAGCACGAAGCTAGGAACGAGAGTGTGCACGGTGGATCGGCTGGTTTAATCATGCCCTGCTTCAATTACGGTTAAGAGTATGTGTAAGATTTGGAGAAGACACGAGTACCCGGGCCATCGAGACCTTCGCTGTTGGCAATGCGCTAAGTGCGCCTATCTATCTGCAAGGCGTCACGAAGTTTCGCAGACACGTACGCTACACTTTCGCGATCCATTTCAGGGAATAGCGGGAGGGAAATAATACGGCTGGCCAACGATTCCGTAACGGGAAATGACCCAACACCGCAACCTAAGTCTTGATAAGCCTGCTGTAGATGAATCGGTCGCGGATAGTGAATCCCTGCACCGACACCACTCGCGTTCAGACTCTCTAGCACGGCATCCCGAGAATGGTGGAGTATCTGCACGACATAAAGGTGGTAAACATGTCTCACCGTACCTTCAACCTCAGAGGGCAATTTTAGTTCATGTTGCAAATCGTCCAACTCTTCGCGGTACCACGACGCAACTCGTATCCTGGCCTCATTCCACGAGGCTAGATGCCGTAGCTTCACGCGAAGCACCGCTGCCTGAATACCATCGAGGCGACAGTTGTACCCCTTTGTTTCATGAAAGTACTTGCGTTGGCTTCCCCAATTTCGCTGCGTACGAATTCGATCCGAAATCGCCGCATCGTTCGTACATACCGCTCCTCCATCGCCATACGCGCCAAGATTCTTGCCCGGATAGAAACTAAATCCGGAGACATCACCAAGTCCGCCACAAGGTCCTTCTCGATGAATCGATCCGTGGGCCTGCGCGGCGTCTTCCACCACTTTCAAGCGATGTTGCTGCGCAATTGCCTTGACCGCCGTCATGTCGGCCGGTTGCCCATAGAGATGCACCGGCATGACCGCTTTCGTATTCTCCGAGATTGAGGCACTGCCCAAGTCCAGGTTAAAGGACTCTGGATCAATGTCAGTCAGCTTTACCCTTGCGCCGGCGCGCGTGATTGCTAGTGCTGATGCAATAAACGTATTAGCGGGCAGTAAGACTTCATCCCCATGTCCGATCCCCATCGCCTCAAGTGCAAGAAACAGGGCATCTGAACCACTACCCACTGAAACGCAATACTTCGTTCCCACGAATTGCGCGAATTCACTCTCAAAAGCTTCCACTTCATCACTCAAGATAAACGCGGAACTATCGAGAGTCGACTGGATCGCCTGATCGATCTCGTCGCGAATAGCCCTATATTGCGATTGCAAGTCTACCAACGGAACACGCACATTAATCCCCCTTATTACTTGATGTCACCCGCCGCACTGATTCTTGCACACCATGCCAAGACGATGTCACAACGAATGGACAGTCAAGACGTGAGATCCCAAGCGGTTATTTACGTGATCATGAAACGTTGTCAGCACGAACAGACCATTTCCATCCAACAACTTAGACATCCCAATGCAACACTTCTTGCCGCCCCTCATTTTTTATAGATCGCTGCAATGTCTCGAGTATCTTCACAACCTCGCGTGCCTCCTGGCCACCCGACAACGGGGTCATGCCGTCTCGAATACACTCGACGAAGTGATGGTCTTGAGCCTTTAGTGGTTCGCATTGCTTCACCCGAGGGATCAGGACGTCACCATCCCTTATTTGCGTCCGAAACTCGCGAAAAGTGTCATAGTACTGGTCATGTTGAACTCCCTTATCGTAAAGTCGAATTGGCTCTAAGGAATTCATGTCATCCCACACCACCATCTTTTTGTCACCCACTACAACAAGAGTTCGTTCTTTACGTGGATTGACCCAACTATCGTGGAAATGGCAAAGCGCACCACCGGGATACTTCAATGACCCAAACACAACATCTTCGATACCAGGCTGCAAGAAACTTGACGCGACAGCGTTTCCGCTCTCTGGTAAAGCACCCAGCAAGAACGAAAAAAATGAAATGTCATGACAGGCCAAGTCATATAGAACATTCACATCCGTACGAAATGGACCCAAGTTCGTACGTGTGGCTGCCATATAGCGCACTGTGCCTATCACGTCATCATAAATGTACTCTCTAAGGCGCCGTACACCGGCATTGAACAAGAACACGTGACCACACATCAAAACTCGATCTTGTTGTCGAGATAGCGCAACTAGTTCATCCGCCTCGTGTGTTGTTTGACATAGTGGTTTCTCGACGAGAACGTGTTTACCTGCGTTCAAGGCGGACATCGCGATTGAGTGATGTGTCACAACTGGTGTCGATACGATTACCGCGTCAATATTTGGACTTGTGACGACTTCTTCAGGCAACTCAGTTGTCACCAGGCCGGGGTGCGCTTGGCTAGCTGCCGCCCGCCGCGACGCGTCGAGATCGCCCACCATTACTACGCGGGCATCTTTACATTCGTTGATCACACGAACGTGATTCGGCCCCCAATGCCCGTACCCCACAATTCCAATTCGGATCATCAGTCTGTGCTCTCCCACGTCCACACTCAAATCATCGTTCTTACTCCAGTGTAATTCGAGCTTTTCCAAACGACTCAAGATTCAGCGGGATAATGCGATCTAGAATACGCGACCTGCGGGCTATCGCGCGGATAGGTACATGACAGATCTTCCCACCCACAACGCCTCATAATCGATTCAATCAGCACAATTATTGTGACTGGGCCCAGAGCCGGCGCCTGAAAAGACAAAGGCCGCGATCAAAGAACTCTCATTGCCAAAGTGATTCCGATCGTACGTTCACATGCCATCCGCTCTGATTACAACGCAACCCACTTGAGGTGGGGGAGTATCGCATGACTGCAGTCGGACCACCTCACATGAAGATGCGCATATTCGAGCAACTTTGGGCCGTACAAATCGCACTGCGAAGAAAGCAACGTCCAATAGCCCCAATCGGATCAGCGCGTCCAGCCATCCCTGTTACCCAATGCACCGATGTCCGACTTGGAGTAATAGGAACAGGAACCTTCTTGAGGATACGGTGTGATCGTGTCAATTTTGGGAATTACGTCTGTGAAAAGCATCTTGCCGTACTGAATACTCTTGGCATAGACATCGCGAACTTCTTCCACATCAGGATAAATTGGGTACGTGACCTGACCATAAATTGCACCCTCGTCCACCCCAGGCGTGATTTGGTGAATTGTCACGCCATGTGAACGTTCATTATTCTTGAGTGCCCAGTTGATCGGGCGAACACCTCGATATCTGGGCAATGGTGAATTATGCAAGTTGACGATTTGTTTGCATCGACCCAGGAACTCCGTGCCAATGATTCTCTCGTAGAAAATCGACATGGCCAAATCAATCCGGATCGAATCAGATACGTCATTATGATGACCCGATTGAACCACCGGAATGTTGTTTCTTGCAGCCCACTGGATCAATGACGGACACCACTGTGGTTCGGGTATCACTGGTACAACGCAGGCCAAGTGCTCGCGCTCCAAGAAATACTGTGCTGCATGCATGCAGACTTCCCCTTTTCCCATCAACACGACATTGGCCATCAGATCAATTCTCGCACATTGGTTGAAAACGAAAGCGATTGACTTTTCCGTCGCCATCAATCGACCGGCAGCTAGCCGCGGTTCTCTAGATAGATTTGTTCGGTAAGCACATCTAACCAGCACCATTAATCGATTTTACTTGGTATCTGATCACATATGTCAGCTTTTACAGAATCGCAATCTTCACCCATTTATTCTTGCTTCCAGGGCATTGAAAACGCGACCAGCAATTTCAAGAAGCATGCCAATGTGATGCTATGCAACTATCAAAGCACCGGATTCCCAGAAGACATCGGCGCGGCTGCTCTACCAGCTGTATGGGAAATCCCACCGCCTGAAGGCACACTACCCGGATACCCCACACGCTTTCCCAGCTGCCGCCCGCGCGCTTGCCTACGCCTTCCTCG
>PBOG01000166.1 GCA_002724245.1 Planctomycetaceae bacterium | reverse complement strand
CTGTGGCCTTCCGGATCTTCTTGGGGACCGGCATCTCCGGACCCGATGTAAAGATATCCGTCAGGACCAAAAGCGAGCATGCCCCCCCAGTGCAGATCCGTATCCTGGGGGATTTGTAGTAAACGCCGTGACGCACCACCCGCATCCCGCCTCAGATCCGCAGTTGCCTGTCGTTCGGCGATAATAGGCGAAAAAAAACTGCCTTGGTTGCGGACATGGTAGTTCACATAGTACTTGCGGTTTTTCAGGTAGTTGGGGTGAAACGCCAAGCACATCACACCTTCGAACTGACCTGTGCTCGCTTCTGCGCTGAGATCGACAAACAATTCGCGGTCAGTTTTGTTTTGCAGACGCCAGATCTTGCGCGTTTTTTGTTCCACCACCATGAGATCGGTTTTGGAACCAGGCAATGCGATGACGCAGACTGGATGGTCGAATTTGATGTCTTTGGTATGCAGCCGCTCCAGACGGATAGGCTTCTTAATCATTGGAATTTCGTTGACGAGTCCGGGCAGTGTTCCTGGATCGGTTACAGGCTGCTTGAGTGTGGTTAGAAAAGCGATCAGGTCCGCAAACTGTTCCGGCGACATCGTTTCCGCCAGCTTGGCGGGCATTAACGAGGTCGGGCTGCGTTTCTCTTCGTCTACGTCATCCAAGGGAATGCGAACTAGCTTGCTTTCCGCATCGAGTAACTGGATCTCCTGTTTGGTTCGTTTCCGCAGCACGCCGGTGTAAACTTTGCCGGCGACGGTGGTTACTACAAGCGAGGCGTAATCGGGATGGATAGACGCACTCGGTTCCAGCACCGAGCGAATTAACTGGTCGAGTGCATATTTGTCACCGACGACTCGCAGGTCGGGACCGGCGCGTTGTTCGTCCCCTTCGATCCGGTGGCACTTGACGCACCCTGCTTTCTCGGAGGCAAACACCTGTTTACCGCGTTCACTATTTCCGCCAGCGAGTGCCGTCTGCTGGTATTGGGCGCGGAGCGCTTTAGCGGCTTCTTCGGCCTGTTTGTTGTCTTGGCCAACGAGCGTGCAGTAAAGTCCGACTAGCAATGCCAATGACAGCGCGGTGGTGCGAAACATACGTCTTCTCGGCTTCTTTGCGGGAGATTGACCTGGAAGGCCGAATTATAGAGCCGACTCTGTCACTTCTCAATTCGCTGTCACGCACCCGGTCATCGACGTTGGGTTCTCTGGGAACGCGTTGTCAGGACGCTGGACGGGCCTGTCGGATCGCGATAGTTTGGTCTGGCATGCATACAGATTTGCTCGACCACCCGCTGATTACCGAACGGTATTTCTTCCCTCGCTTGGCACCACTTGCGGATCCCGTATGGGTGGAGACGGGTGGGGAACGCCTGGCCTGCTGGCATGCACCGGCAGCTGCTGGCCAAAAGACACTGGTCCATTTCCATGGGAATGGTGAGGTGGTAGCCGACTACCTGCCGGACTACGCGCGGGCGATTGCTGAGTCAGGTGTGGGCGTGTTTCTGGCAGAGTATCGTGGCTATGGCGGTTCGACGGGGATCCCGCAGCTCGGCAAGATGTTGGGAGATGTCGAGCCTGTCTATCGGACGCTTGGCCTGGAGGCGCGGCAATTGGTCGTCTACGGACGTTCGGTTGGTGCGCTCTTTGCGGTCGAACTCGTCAGCCGGTATCCGCAGATTGTGGGGCTGATTCTGGAAAGCGGTGTTGCCGATGTACTACAGCGGTTGCAGGTGCGGATGAGCGCCCAGGAACTGGGAGTTAGTGAAAGCGAACTGGCGGCTACTGTCGCGGCGCGTCTGGACCATCAGGCCAAGTTGCAGGATTATCAAGGCCGCTTGCTCGTGTTGCATGCCCGTGATGACGATCTGGTGACTCCGGACCACGCTCAACTCCACTTGGATTGGGCGGGTACCGTCCACAAGGAGCTGGTCTGGTTTGAGCGTGGTGGACACAACGGCTTGCTGGCTGCCAACTTTCCGGCGTATCTTCAGGCACTGCAGGGTTTTCTGCAGATGCTTTGAGCGGCGTCAGTCAGGCCAGGCTTTCCGCTAGATGCTGCAGTGTCGAGCCAGCGTCGCGTGACGCCATCATTCCTGGTTGGCCGCCGCATTGGCGGAAGTGTTTTCTAGTTCCCGTGACACCACACTGCGCCACATCCACTGTTGCGCATCGTCGCTGGCCCTGGTGCGCAGTACCAGACTCAGCAGGTAGGCGGCCACAAGCGTCACCAGCCAGGAGCCGGGGACGACCAGATGTGTTGAGTACGCGACGCCGAAAAGTTCTTGACTGTAGCTGGCACAGACACCAAATAGTTCGCCTGCAATGACTGCTGGAATTACCGAGCGAGCGGTTGCCCACCGGGCCCACATTCCCAGTACAAACAGCGCGCCCAGCGGGCCCAGAAAGCAGTTGAATCCTTTCTGGCATAGCGAGATGATGTCGGTTCCTTTGGAGACGTGGTGCAGCAGAATGGTCAGCGTGACAATAATGAATCCCATCGACGCGGTAAGTGTTCGCGCCAGTCGAAGTTCCGCTTGCGCAGAAGCGGGGCCAGATCGGCCGTGGCGGAAGAAGTCGACCGTGGCGATCGTCGAGATCGAATTGGCGCCGGAGTCGATGGTCGACATCGCGGCGGCGAACAAGGCGGCTACGACCAGACCGCGGAGTCCGCTCGGCAGGTAGAAACGAATGAATTGGGGGAAGACTTTGTCTTGGGCGTCGGAGCGAATGGCGTCGACCGCAGAATCGACGCCAGCCGCTGCCGGCAGTTCGTGGTCTTGAATAAAGTACAGCAGTGACAGGCCGACTCCGGCCAGAATGATACTCAACGCAAAACTCGACAGGGCACTGACCAGGTAGCTCTTGCGTGCTGCCCGCACACTTTCCACCGTGAAGTAACGCTGCAGAGCGACCTGATTGGCACCGTGGGTGCAACAGAACCAGAAGAACATCCCCACGCTGATAAAAAAGATCGTAGATCGATTTCCGACATCCAGGCTGAACCACTCTACCGATTCGCGGTGTGGATAGACGCTCTGCGCTTCCATCCACGTTCCCAAACCGGTGCCGGTGTCGAAGGCCACGTAGCCGATCGTGAATAACGCGCCACCGATTAAGATGAAGAACTGGATCACGTCAGTCCAGATGACGGCGCGAATTCCCCCCAGAGTTGTGTAGATCACCGAAAACAGGCCGATGGACAGGATAATTGCATGCAGGTCGGCGTCACGAAACTCGGCGGTGTTCGTGCCGAAGAACCAGCCCAGATCGAGGTAGGTGATCTCGGCCATCGCGCGGGATGCGGTTAACACGACGACAGCCATCCATCCTAGCAACAAGGCCAGACAGAGAATCGCACCGAGTACGCGAACCGGATAATTGAATCGCCGTTCCAGATATTCGTAGGCGCTGGTCAGATTGAGTCGCATGAAAAACGGAATCCACAAGAACCAGACGACAACCAGAACCAGCGGGACTCCCAGTTGGCGAGTCAGAAACCCGACCCCGGTGCGGAACATCTCGCCTGGCATTCCAAGGTAAGTGATGGTCGAAAGCAGGGAGGCGAGGATACTGATTCCCACAGCCCAGGCAGGAAGTTGTCGACCACCAACGAAAAAATCTTCGGTCGAGTGTTGTCCACGTGCGATCCACAGGCCCATCGACATCGTAGCGATCAGGTAGAAAGCAATGACGGCAAAGTCCAGACCAGTCAGTCCGCCGGTGAGAGGTGCAGAAGACAGTGGTTCGGGGGACATCGGATCGCCTTTGGAAAGGAGAGTGTTGAAGATCGTAGGTCAACTGCGGCAACAGGTTGCGGCAACTGTCCTGTTGCGACGTAACAGTGCGGTTGGCACATCACTCTACGTCAGTGCAACCGCCGCACTAAGGAGCAGGTTTGTCATAACCGAGGAGCTCTGCTTTTGTGAAGTCGTTTTCTGCTTTCTTCTTGTCCCCCTGGTCTTGATAGGCCACGCCGCGATTGAAATACGCCAACGCAAAATTGGGGTGGATGCGAATGGCGGCGGTGTAGTCTTTGATCGCCAGGTCGATTCGGTCCTGCAGTTTGCAGGCATACCCGCGGTCATTGTAGGCGCGGGCATCGAAGGGCAGTAAGCGGACGACGGTGTCGAGTGCTGAGAAGGCAGCGGATGGACGGCCGAGTCGGGCACTGGACATACCTAGTTGACGATAAAACTCTGCCGTCTGTTGTCGTCGACGCGATCCTTCAACCTTTTCCTCGGCTGTCCAGGTATGGCGGATCTGGCAGCGTGGTCGCTTTTGCTGGAAGCGGAGCATCTTGTCAAAGGTGATCCAGGTATCTCGCAGAGAGAGTGTCTTCAGTTGCGGAAGCGTTTCTAATTGGGCGAGTCCAGCGTCGGTGATTCCGGTACAGCCATCGAGAGACAGATTGGCCAGCTGTTCCAGGCTTTGCAGGATTTGCAGACTGTCATCTCGAACGTGTGGACAAAAGTTGAGACTCAAGGTTTTCAAGGTGGTCAGGTCTTTCAACGCGACCAATCCTCTGCCGCTGATGCGGGGACAGGACGTGATTTTCAGTGACTCAAGCTGCGGGAACGCGAGCAGTTTCCGTAACGCGTTATCGGTGACCTGGAGGTATTCCAGCCGTATTCGGATGACTTTGCCGGACTGATTGCGATCGCTGGACGCTCCCAACTGTTGGAGTAACTTGTCCGGTTCACTGGTGAGTATGCTGTCACGTGAGGCGGTGGTTTCCGTTGGCATACCACAGCCAACGAACAGTACGAGTCCGAGCGAAAATCGCATGGCCAGTAGTGTCCATGCGCAAAACGGTGGTCGCAGAAGGGACATCAGTTGGTGGTTTTCCTCGAGTTGATTCCACTTGCCGCCAGGATTTGACACATCCCAGCGAACGATTCTAACGTATTTGCGGATTGATGTTGGCGGCCTTTGTGAGGGCGTAAACGTCGACTGAAAAATTCGCTGAGTACAATAGTGATTACAATACAACGCATAGGCGTTACTAATTGCCGATTGTCAATCGTTCTGACGGTAACCTGTTTCGTGGCCGGTGATTTATGTTGCATGGTCGGAAAGATCGCGGTCACAAGTATGACCAGGCGACTGGCGAGCCGTTGTCTCATATTGCCAGATGGTATGTGGATCCGGCTATCTATTTCGGGCGTCGACTCGAGATACTAGAGTCATGGGGTCCCAGAATAAGGCCTCACGAATCGGTGTTGGAAATCGGGTGCGGCGATGGATACCTGGCAGGTCTGTTGGTGGACAAACAGTGTCGTGTTTGTGCGTCGGACGTGTCGCCTGCACTGGTCGAAGCAACTCGCAATCGCAACCAAGCCTCGATCGAAAGTGGTGCATTGTCGACACGACAGCTGGACATCAATCAAATTCCGTTTCCCGTGGCTGAGACTTTTGATCACGTCGTTGCGGTGATGCGCCATTTATACAAATATGCCGACCAGCCTCGCGCGACATTGCAGGAACTCTATCGTGTCAGCCGCAGGAAAATGATTGCGGATTTTGATCCTCGCATGGTTTCGGCTAAGTCAGTGATCGCTGACCTGGCATCTGTCGGTTTTCGCAACATTCGTGTGCGCGCGTTTTTGACACCACAGAAAAGGTCCTTGCCGAAACTGGTACGCCGAACCCTGGCGGCATGCGAGCAGCGCCCCTGGGTCTACAGGAACCTCTTGCGGCGATATCGATTTCAACTTTGGGTTTTGGGAGAAAAATGATCCTGTGGAAACTCGGAACGTTTGTCGTGCTGGGCAGGGATCGCGACAGCGTGTCGGTTGCACCGAGTCGACGTAGTCGTTTCATTCTCGCAGAAACAGAGGCCATCACCGGTGGCTGTTCTGTACCAGCTAACTTCTGATGCAAGTGGTTGCAGTGCTGGCTGTCGTTTTCATTGGCGAGAAATCTTTTTCGCAACTGCTGGAATCGTGCGCAAGCCCTGGGGTGCCTGTGACGCCAGACGCCTGTTACCAGGGCGCGTGTTACCTGGACGCCTGTTACAATGCGCAACCAGTCGTGCTGAGGTAGCTTCAGAGTGGAGGGTCGTATGGGATCGGTTGGTACAACGCGAATCGCCAGGAGTCTGGCCAGGTGGCCCGCTCTGTTCGGGGCGCTGCTGGCTAGTTTCGCCTGGCTGGCCAGCGGGCTGGCTGCCCAGGTGCAGGTCGTTGCGCATCGAGGACTGTTGCATCACGCCCCAGAAAACACGTTGGCCAATTACCGCGCGTGTCTGCAACTGAGGATAGGGTTTGAGGTGGACGTGCGGCGGTCCCAGGATGGCCACCTGGTTTGTGTGCATGATGCCACCGTTGATCGTACCACCGACGGAAGCGGTCGTGTCGACGCGTTGAGTCTGGCGCAATTGAAGGCTCTGGACGCGGGCAGCTGGTTTGGTCCCTTATTCGAGGGTGAGAGGATTCCGACGTTTGATGAGGTCTTGGCACTCTTGCCGAGTGCTCCGGGTTCCCCTGCGTTGATCTCGGTTGATCTCAAAGCGGCGGGGATTGCGGTGGACGTCGTGCGCGCAGCGCGGCGTGCTGGTGTCCTGAGTCAGTTATTGTTTATCGGATCCGCCATTCGCGATCCGCAGGTGCGTGGGCGCCTGCGCGAGGCAGATAAGGCTGCGCATGTCGCTTGTCTGGCGAATAGCGCTGACGGCCTGGCAGCGGCTTTGGATGATGTTGCCTCCGATTGGGTTTACTTTCGTTACCTGCCGCGTCCGGCCGAGCTGGAAGAGGTGCATCAGCGCGGCAAGCGGGCCTTCCTGGCGGGACCTGTTGTCGCGGGGCGGGAGCCGCTCAACTGGCGCCGTGCTATTTACGCCGGTATCGACGGGATCTTGACCGATTACCCGATGGAGTTGGCGGCGCTGATACGAATTGGCGCCGCGGGCGAGGAACAGGCGGATCCGCAAGGAGCAACGGGAGACATTCTGGAGCCGGGTGATCCCCAGGATGTCCAAGTGGATAGCGTCCGACTCAAGACGGCGGTTGGATTGGTTGAGCAAGCCATTGCGGATGGTGAGATGCACGGTGCGGTATTACTGGTAGCGCGTCGCGGCAGAATTATTCTCCATCAGGCGCTCGGTTGGCGCAGTCCGCAGCGAACCGAGCCGATGCAGAAAGACGCGCTGTTTCGTATGGCTTCCAACAGCAAAGCCATTACCGCGGCAGGGATCCTGACGCTGGTGGCCGACGGTATGTTGCAACTTGACGATCCGGTGCATATGTATCTCCCCGCGTTCGCGGCAGAGAAATCCAAGCGGATTACCATTCGCCAGCTGTTGACACATACCAGTGGTTTGCGGATCGAACCGTTGTTTCTCAAGCCGCTGCTGGAAAAGTCCCCTCAGTTACCGGACGCGCCAAATCTCCTGTTGGAGGTTTCTCGTTTCGCTCAGATTGGTGCGACGGTGCAACCGGGCGCTTCTTACAAATACAACAATGCTGGTTACAACATCCTGGCTGGAGTGATTGAAACACTCACTGGATCGTATCAACAACACCTGCGTCGTTGCCTCTATGAGCCGTTGGGTATGGCCGCTAGTTCCAACCATGAATCGATGGCGGAGCACGGGAAGATGTCGACCGTATCAGTACGGCAGGCGGATGGCAGCTGGCAGCCGGGCTGGCAGCCGGGAGATGCTCCTGACTTTCCGTTCCCTCGTGGTTCCGGTGGCATGATTTCCAGTGCCCGGGATTATGCCATTTTCTGCCAGATGCTCCTGAACCGAGGCATTTACCGTGGCCGACGTATTTTGCCCGCGGCGCTGGTGCAGCAGGCAGTGAATCCACAGGTGAGCTACATTCCTGCTGCCGAGGGTTATGGGTTGGGGTGGGTGGTGTCGAAAGCGGGTGGCACGTATGCGCATTCGGGGTCTGATGGAACTTGGGTTTGGGTTGATCCTGAACGTGAGATGATTGGTTTGGTTTTGACCCAGACCAAAGGGAGTACCAATCCACGCCACGCGTTTCGCGCCATGGTGCAGGACGCCTGTCTGGACCGGAAGCGTGATCAGGACGGACCGGGCGTGCCACAAGTGGCTCACGCCCCTGGATTCTACAAAGACATCTTTATGAGTAGTGGTGCCAATTTGACGAGTCGCAAACGGCTTTTTGCTGCAGAGTCCTTGGCATTGTCTTATGAGTATTACGCCGGCAAGGATGCGATTCAGCAAAATAAGATGCTGGTAGGGACTCCCGAGGATACAAACGGTGTGCTGCTTTATCCGGATGGTCAGCCACGTTTTCGGATGCTCTATGTCAATGGTGGAGGCGCGACGAGTCATGGCAAGTCATTGACTTTGAAAGGACGTGAGCTGTTGCGGCAGTTTCATGCCAGTGGTGGTAGTTATTGTGGCTCTTGCGCAGGTTCTTTTTTGAGTGGGCGCAACGTCGACAAGCGCGCCGAGCCACGTTTGGGGTACTTGCACATCTTTCCTTACAACACATTGAACACAGGTCTCAAGAAAGCACGTCTGACGCATGTGATACCAGAGGACTCACCACTCCTGCAATTTCGCAAATTTGGCGCGGACCGACAGATCGAAGCGGTTTATCACAACAATGGTAACTGGCTTTCAACAAGTACCGGGGAGCACCTCAAAGAAACCGAAATTCTCGCCACCTATCACCATCCGGACCATAAGATCGATGGTGGCGCCGCAATCTGGGCATATCGCAAAGGCACCTCCCAGGGACGCGTGGTGAACATCGGGTCCCATCCCGAAGGAGTCCGCGCTGGCGAGCAATTGGCTCTCACGCAAGCTTGTTTCCTGTACGCCCTGGAGGGGACGGGAACGCCACCGGTTAAGGGAACGCTGGTCTCGGGTTCGCCGCGCCGAATGGATCGGTACACCGCCGATGGTGAACCGGAGATGACGCGCATCGGCGATCGACAATATCACCATTTTCGCTTTGAGGTCGCCGCCGACACGCCTCGGGTGACGATCGACATCCAAGGGGATGCGGATGTCGATCTGCACCTCTACCTACAGCGGGATTCAGTGGCGCTGGCAGGCCAGGCGGTCCACCAGGATGTTACGCCAGGTGCTGCCAAACGGCTGGAGGTCACGTTGTCACCAGGCACCTGGTATGTGGGGGTCCATTGTGCGACGACTGTCGATTCGATCAACGATCCCCAATCCGGTTTCTATCGTTATTACGCGCGGCGCGATTTGCTCAATGGGGTGGCCTACACGATTGGTATGCTGCAGACGACACGTTAACTTGTCCGGCGATGCTCGAGTCGCTGCGTGAGACGCAACGCCCCAGTATCAGGAGCCGCAGGGGGCCATTGGGCACCCGGCGCGGTGTCTCGCCCATTCAGGCCACATGGTGACGTATTCGTCGTGTCCGGTCTCTGCGTCATCAAGATGCCACAACAATTCCAGTCCAGCGCTGAGCAGAGACAGGTCGCCTGTTTCCGCTTGATCGCTAGCCGGTTGTTCCCGGCAATTACGCAGGACGTATCTGGCATTGACCGAGTGGATCTGGCGATGTCGTGGCACCCGTGTACTCGTGTACTCGTGTAATGGTGTAATGGTACGCGCAGCCGGATTTTACGCGAGCTGGGACGTAATGGTGTTAGTGCGCTCGATTGACCGGATTATCACGTCCTGGTGATAATTGGGTTATGAAGATTCCTGGAGTGCATAACAGGTTGCTGGTTGTCCTGTTGTCTGTGTGGGGCGTGTTGGCCCTTGTGCGGACTGTGACAGCCCAGCCTCCGCCACCAGTCCAGTTCGCCCGCGATGTACAGCCGTTGCTGGCAGAGAAATGTTTGCGTTGCCATGGTCCCGATCCGCAAGCTCGTGCAGCAAGCTTGCGTTTGGATCGTGAAGCTGACGCCAAACGAGTTCTGACAAGTGGTCATCGAGCGGTTGTTCCCGGCGATATTTCAGCCAGTGAGCTGCTCACGCGGGTGCGGAGTCAGAACGCCGATATGAGAATGCCACCACCCGAAGAAGGTCCGGCGTTGGACGCCGCTCAGATCGCTCTACTGCAAAGGTGGATTCAGCAAGGCGCGAAGTGGCAACGCCATTGGGCTTTTCTGCCGATCGACCCGGGGGCGTTACCGATGTTGCCGGCGGACTGGATACGTAATCCTGTCGACGCATTTATTGGCTTTCGGTTGCAGCAAGCGGGACAGACGCCATCACCAGCTGCAACGCGTGCTACTTTGATCAAACGCTTGTACTATGACCTGGTTGGTTTGCCCCCCGCGCCTGGTGATGTGGATGCGTTTGTCAAGGACGATTCCCCAACGGCCTACGAGGAACTGGTCGATCGCTTATTGCATTCGCCCCATTTTGGAGAACGCTGGGCACGGCACTGGCTTGATAAAGCGCGCTTCGCCGATACCAATGGTTATGAAAGTGACCAGACACGGACGATTTGGCCGTTTCGCGACTGGGTGATACAGGCGATCAATCGAGATCTGGCATTCGATCAATTTACGGTCGAACAGCTGGCGGGAGACATGCTGCCGAATGCGACGGAGGAACAGCTGCTGGCCACTGCCTTCCACCGCAATACGATGACCAATGCAGAGGGGGGAACCGACAACGAGGAATTCCGGGTCGCCGCAGTGGTGGATCGCGTGAACACGACGATGCAGGTGTGGATGGGCATGACCGCTGGTTGTGCCCAATGCCATGACCACAAATATGACGCGATTACGCAGCAGAACTACTACGAGTTGTTTGCTGTGTTTAATCAGACTGCAGACGCGGACAGTAACGACAACGCCCCGTTGCTGGCGACACTCACCCAGGAGTTTCAAGCCGAATCGCAAAGGCTTGATGAGGCCATTGCCGCGTACGAGGCCGCCCTGCGGGAGGAAAATCCGCGGTTACAAGCGGCTCAAAAGGCGTGGGAATCCTCCGTGCGTGCAGCACCGGCGGACGAGGCTGCGGGGGCGTCTGTACTGGCATATGATTCCTCGACCGTACGCGGAGCACCTGCATCGGGTGGTGATTATGGGAAGGGTATGGGGTTGTTTTTTACGGCCAATCGAGTCGTCGATGTAACCGCCCTGGGGACGGCGCTGCGTGAGCCGAAAATCACTGGCACCACGTTGACGATTCAGTTGTTCGATATGACCTCGGGACAGGTATTGCAAAAGGTTGACTTTACCCCTGAGTCCGTTGGCGAGCCGGTTGACAAAAACGCCTCCCAGTTTCTTTATCTCAGACCTTTGGAGACGGCGATTCGACTGCAGCCGAACAGGCAATACGCTATTGTCGGCTCCGGCTACAACCAGCAAAATCGTTATTTGAATGTGGATAAGTCGTCCCAAACGGGGGTGACATTTCGCGATGGTGATGGATCGCTGACGCATATTGATTCGAAATATGGCGGGTTGCCTCCCCAGACAGTCGATCCGGGGAGTTTCGCCAATAACATTGCCTACGGCGGACCAACCTTCAAGTTCGGATCGTTGTCGGCTGAACTACGCGGCATCGTCGACCTCCCGGAGGCTGAGCGGACCGCGAAACAACGGAAGCGGCTGGCCCAGTATTTTCGCAGCTGGACACCGGAACTCGCATCACGGCGCGAACGACTGACACAGTTGCGGAAACAACGCAGCAGTCTTGCTGCCCCAGAGACTCCCATTCTGCGTGAATTACCTGGGGAGCAACGCCGAAAAACGCACATCCATGTACGTGGTGATTTTCGCGTACCGGGCGCCCCGGTTGAGCCAGCGGTGCCGGCCCTGTTTGTTTCGGAATCTCTGCCTGCCGTGGTCGATCGCCTCAGCCTGGCGCGTTGGCTGGTTGATCCCGGTAATCCCCTGGTGGCCCGTGTCCAGTGCAATGCGATCTGGAAAAATCTGTTCGGCGACGGAATTGTGCGGACGATGGACGACTTTGGGGTGCGTGGTGAACGGCCCACGCACCCTCGCCTGCTGGATTACCTGGCCGGGCGATTGCGCGACGGAGGCTGGTCGCGGAAACGTCTGATTCGCGAAGTTGTGTTGAGTGCGACGTATCGACAGTCGTCGCTCTATCGCCCAGACTTTGTCGATGTGGATCCGACAAACCGCCTGTGGCATCGACAGGGACGGTTTCGAGTGGAGGCGGAAATTGTGCGTGACTTGTACCTGGCGGCAAGCGGTTTACTCACGCGCAAAGTCGGCGGCGCGAGTGTCTTTCCTCCACTGCCTCCAGGCATAGCCCAGCTCAACTATGATCGCGGATTCACGTGGGAAACGAGCCAGGGTAGCGATCGTTATCGCCGTGGCATGTACACGTTTTTCAAACGCACGGCCCCGCATCCGAATCTAATGACCTTGGATAGCCCGGAATCGAACGTCGTATGTTTGGCGCGGAACCGTTCCAATACCCCTTTGGGCGCGCTGGTGACATTGAATAATGAGGTCTACGTGGAGGCGGCGCAGGCATTGGCGCGACGCGCACTCTTGTTATCAGCAGTTGACGACCAGGACCGGCTCGTTCAGTCCTGGAGACTTTGCGTACCGCGGATTCCGACTGCAGGCGAATTGCAACGCCTGCATTTGCTGCTTGTGGGAAGTCGCAAGTGGTATCGAAACCGGCCCCAGGATGCCAGGCAGCGTGTCGGTGTGCAGGGCGCGGCTGGGGACGCTGCTTGGGAAGTCGCGGCCTGGATTGCGGTCGCCCGTGTGATTCTGAATTTGGATGAAGTGACCACGCGAGATTGACAATGAATTCGGACCAGCAAATCAGACATCGCGCGCGGCGGGCTTTCCTGACAAGTAGTGCCTGTGGCCTGGGTGCAGCGGCGGTCGAATCCCTGTTGCAAGGTGAGACGCCACACTCTGCAGGGACAGCGCGTTTTCGTGCTCGTGCCAAAGCCTGTATTTTTGTGTTTATGGCAGGTGGACCATCGCAGCTGGATTTGTTCGACTCCAAACCGAAACTGAAGGCGTTGCAAGGACAGACACTTTCCAGCGAGATGGTCGGAGATGCGCGGTTTGCTTTCATCAAACCGGCGAGTGCGACGCTGATGGCCAGTCCGCGGAAGTTCTACCGGCATGGCGAATCGGGAATGGAGCTGAGTGAGCTGCTGCCCCATTTAGGTAGCTGTGCTGACGACCTGTTGTTGGTGCGGTCAATGCAGGGCGAGCAATTTAACCACCATCCGGCGCAATTGGCGATGCAGTGTGGTGTGGCACGAGCCGGTATGCCAACCGCTGGGGCCTGGGTGACGTATGCGCTTGGCAGTGAGTCAGCTAATTTGCCTGGCTACGTAGTGCTAACTGCGGGGCGCGGAACGAGTGGCGGCGCCACTCTCTACCAGAGTGGCTTTTTACCAACGCCTTATAGTGGAGTATTATTCCGCAATGTCGGTGAACCGGTATTGAATTTGGACAACCCAGCTGGGGTGGCTCGCAGGCAACAGGCTCGAGAACTTGCGGCCTTGACGGACCTTAATCGCCGAGCATATGAACGCGTTGGCGATCCCCGTATTGCCGCCCGGATCAAGAGTTATGAACTGGCGGGGCGGATGCAGCTGGCGGCGCCTGAACTGACGGACTTGTCCGACGAGTCAGAGCAGACTTTGAATGCGTACGGTGTCCTGCGCAAGGAACCCGATCCAAACGGCATGCGTGGCACTTTTCCACATTTGAAAACGTACCAGGCGTTTGCGCGTAACTGTTTGTTGGCACGGCGGATGGTGGAGCGTGGTGTGCGTTTTGTCAACATCCTCCACGCCTCCTGGGATCAACATCGAAATCTGGATGGGAATCTTGCCTACAATGCAGGTGTGGTAGACCAGCCTTTAGCGGCTTTGATCAATGACCTGAAGCAACGCGGCATGTTGGACGAGACGATGGTTGTCTGGGGTAGTGAATTCGGTCGCACACCCATGGGAGAGAATCTGAGTTCGAATCCTTCGGCCGCAGGGCGTGATCATCACCCCAGTTGTTTTTCGATGCTTCTGGCTGGCGGTGGAATGCGGGGTGGATTGACTTACGGTAAGACTAATGATGTGGGGTTTCGTGTTGAAAAAGACCCAGTTTCTGTAAACGACCTCCATGCAACTCTATTGCATCAGTTTGGTATCGATCACTTGCGATTGACCTATCGCTTTCAGGGCCGTGATTTTCGTTTGACTGATGTAGCGGGCCGGGTCTTGGGTGACTGGGTCGCCTGAGGTGCAGCCTGCAGTGGCGATTTTCAAAGATGGTTCTTTGGAATTCAGGTAACGTCAAGGGGGAGATTGAGGGCAGTGAGCGATAGGGAACTGAGTTTTCTGCGCGTTTTGCGATGGACAAGCAAGACGGAAGGTGTCTCAACACTTGTCCTGTTCGGCATCGCCATGCCGCTCAAATACTGGGCCGGGATGCCTTTGGCAGTGACCGTTGCAGGGACTCTGCACGGGGTCCTGTTTGTTGCGCTGGTCTTGATGCTGGCGATGGCTGTTCGTAAGGTCCCGCTTTCGATAGGGTTAGCAGTCATCGGCATGGCTGCGGCCATCATTCCTTTCGGGCCGTTTTGGTTTGATCGGAAATTGCATCTCCAGGAGACGGCTCGTTCGTGACGACGCATCGGCCGGCGGATGGTGCGAAGGGGTGCCTGCTGGGCACCAGGTGATCTTGTGGACAACGCCATGTCACAAAGACAATATGTCTGTTTGCAGTTGGTCCTCCTGATCGCCCTGGGGGTCGTTGCTTTTCTGATGACAGGCCGGCCGCTCATTGGAATACTGCTGCCCTCAATCCACGCGAGTTGGCGATCGCTGCAGACAGCGATCTGGTTGATGCGTTTCGATCGTCCGCGAAGTCGCGGTGTCATTTGTGGCCTGTTTTGTGTGGCGACAGGCTGCTGGAAAATCGCGGCGTCCGCACTGTTGTCGCTGGCTTGCATGGTGGTGTTGTTTTACTTGACTGCTGTCGCCCCGAACATGGACCGTTTCGCTGCGGTGATGACCACGTTGACAGTCGGGGTTGTCATGACGTCGGCACTGGGGTTGATGGCCTCGGTCGCCGCCTGGGTAGTGGGCCTTCGGGTGTGGGTCCATCCAGAGCTTCCGGATATGCTGGACGAGGTACGGCAGTGGTCGCCAGCAGAGTCTGGCCTGGCGAAATGGAATCACGCGATACTGGTGTTAGTGACTTCACTGGCAGTTCCCGCTGTAGGTGGTTTAGGATTGGCGTTGCTCCAGCCGGGAAGTGTCGTGCGGGCCGTGTCGATGTATGGAATCACACTGTTGGCGGTTTTGGTGACGTACTGGTGGCTTGCGCCGCGGATCCTGGCGGAAGACCCGATGGCATGCTGGTCCGACCATCTGGCCGGTCGTGCTGACGGAGGTGACACTGCGGAGATGAGTTCGGTTCGCTCGTAAGTGGTGGCAGACGCACGTTGACACGTCTGTCGTCGCCGGTTGTCATGGTCGCAGTGCGGCAGCTAAGATGGGGGCCCGCCGGTAGAAAAGTCTTGAGGTGGGCGCGTCTTTGTGGAACATTACGACGGTGTTAGAGCATCGTGTCATCCCGCTGTGTCACCTCGCTGCGAGCATGGTCGGTGTGGTTGATCGGGCCGCGTCAGTGGCAGCTTTCATAGCTGTTTGAGTCACCTTATTGCCAAGGGAGAGTGGAGATGAATGGCGGTCGATTCCGATTTTTGTTGGCGTTGTCTGTCGGGTTCATGGGGAGTTTGCCAGTGCAGCACATGGTCGCGGAAGATTTGCTTGTTTTTGTCACAGCATTTGCACCCGGAGAAGAGGGTTCAATTTACGCCTATCGACTCGATGTGGGGAACGGTCAATTAAAACAGGTGCAGCGCAATAAGGATGTTGAACACCCGTTTTTTATCGCCTTGTCACCGAATCGTAAGTTCTTGTACTCGATTCACGCGGCCGGGCAGTTTGGTGGTAAGGAACATGAACAGGTGGCCGCTTTCCAGATCGCTGATGAGAACGGGCAGCTCAAGCTCTTGAATCGGCAGTCGGCACGGGGTACCGCCGCGTGTTACCTGGATGTCGACAAGACCGGGAAAACGGTTGTGGTGGCGAACTATTCGAGTGGTAGCGTGGCTTCTCTGCCAGTGCGTGAGGACGGATCGCTCGGCGCAGCCGCATCCTTTATTCAGCATCGTGGGTCGAGTGTTAATGCGGATCGTCAAGAGGCGCCGCATGCGCACAGCATTATCGTCAGTCCTGACAACCGATTTGTATTTGCCGCCGATCTGGGGCTTGACCAGGTACTTGGTTACCGGTTGGATGACGCCGACGGCAAGCTGCAGTCCCATCGCCAGCCATTTGTGCGGACATCGCCTGGCGCGGGGCCACGGCATCTGACCTTTCACCCCAACGGAAAGCATCTTTATGTCATTAATGAAATCCATAATTCGGTAACCGTGTTCGACTATGATGCCAAATCAGGGTTGTTGATCGAACAGCAAACGATCAAGACTTTGCCGGATGATTTTGATGGTGTCAGCCACTGTGCGGATTTGAAAATTACCCCGGATGGTCGTCACTTGTACGGAACGAATCGTGGGCATGACAGCATTGCGGCGTATCGGATTGGTGCGAATGGTCGGTTGACGTTGTTGTCGATCGAACCGAGCCTGGGCAAGGGGCCGCAAAATCTGGCGATCACTCCCGGTGGCGAGCTTTTGTTGTGTGCCAACATGTCGGGAGCAAATGTCGCGGTGTTTCGGATCGATGCCAAGACGGGTGGCTTGAAGAGCGTGGCAGAGCCGCTTGCGCAGACGGGACCATCTTGTATTTTGATTCGTTAAGTCAGCCTGCGCTGGGCCAGGTCCAGTATGTGGCGACGCATACGCCGGGAGCATTTCAGGCCGTGCAAGGCTTGCAGGCCGGTTCTGGGTTTATTGTGATTCAACCCGGCACGTTTGGATTGACCGGCCAAGTGATCGGAGTTGTGCCCTCGGATATGCTCGCAGCCGAACTTCGTGATGCCTTGTCTACGGCATTGAATCGACACCGTCCGAGCCAGTTGAGTTACAGTCAGCATCGCCAGGCAGGCACACGTGCCGGCATTCGTTGGCAGAGCCGGGTTCCCAATACTGCACGTAGTGGTCGTCAAGGTGACAGAAGCCGGGGACGTCGTCCACGGCGATAGCCACTTGTTGCGGTCGCGTATTGATGAAACTGGTGGTTGCCTGCGGGGTCTGCTATCCTCGCGACACACCTGCGATGGATGAGCTGCCGACGAGAAAGCCAGGAGGCACGTCGTGAAAATTACGAATGTCTATGCCGTGCAACGTGAAAGGCTATTGGCACGGCCGATGCGTAATGCCCAGGGGTCGACAGATCGACGTTTATTTACCTTTGTCATTGTGGAAACTGATCAAGGCGTGACTGGGATCGGTGATGCGTTTGGTGATCCATTGCTGATGCCCGGGATTATCACAAAGCGTCTGGCTCCAGCGGCGATTGGGATGGATCCGTTGGATCTCGACGGACTCTGGCGGCAGTTGTGCGCATCGAGTTCGTTTTGGGAAACTGCCGGCTCGGTGATGTGTGGTGTCAGCGCGATCGAAGTTGCCTGTTGGGATATACGTGGCAAATGCGAAGGACGCCCTGTTTGTGATTTGCTGGGAGGACGCAAACGCGATCGAGTGGAGGCCTATGCCAGCGATTTACACTGGGAAGAACCGCAACAGATGGCCGATCTGGCACGCAGTTATGTCCAGCGTGGGTTTCGTTATGTGAAAACACATATCGGCGCGGACGGCGAACAAGAAAATGACTTGCGGCGCTGTGAAGCAATCCGTGAAGCGATAGGCCCCGATGTTGGCTTTCTGATTGACATTAATACGGCATTCGATCTCGATACAGCACTGACTCGAGGACGCGAGCTGGAGGCATTTGATCCGTTCTGGTACGAGGAGCCCTTGCCGCCTTTAGACTACCACGGTCATGCGCAGCTTCGTCAGGAATTATCGATGCCGATTGTGACCGGTGAAAATCTCTATCTCAGAGAAGGGTTCGAGCCTCTGTGGCAAGCGGATTGCTGCGATTACGTGATGCCTGACATCTTGCGTTGCGGTGGGCTGCGGCAAACGCGAGATATCTGTCACGATGCGGTGTCGCATCACGTGATTCCAAGTCCACATAACTTCTCTAGCGGCGTGGGGCTGGCCGCGACACTGCACTTGATGGCAGCTTTGCCAGAGACACAGCTGTTGGAGTTTGATCCGACCGGAACGGCGATCTACGAGGAGATGTTCCTCGAGCCACTATTGGTCCATGAGGGCATGGTAGTCGTACCAACCGAGCCGGGGCTGGGGATTCGTTTTGATGTTTGAGCGTCCGAGAAGATGGCGATGGATACGTTTAGCGGAATGCGCAGCAGGCGGGGCTTGTGATGTGCTGGAGTGCTACAGCCAGCCGGTTGCTGGCGGGGCTCACGAGGTAAGACGAAACGGGGAGGATAGGATGTTGCGACCGGTACGAAAGCCCAGACGGGTGGTCCGACTTGTTGCCGCGTTCTTGCTGTCAGGAATTGGGCTGTACGAAGCGACGTCCGTATGCTGTGCCCAATCGGATCCGGTGCTCTCCATCGGGTCGCGCCGAGAGTTGTTCGTCGATCGCTATCTCGTTGAGTCACTCGCGGGGACGCGTTTTCAGCTGCACCATCCCAGGCCCGCGGAACTGGCGGTCGAACGGGACCAGCCTTGGGAGCAGCGAATGTACAACGGGATTAGTGTGATCAAAGATGGTGACCGCTTTCTGTTGTACTACAGCGCTTTGAACCGTCTCGCGGTGGCGGTGAGTTCAGATGGTATTCAATGGCGCAAACCAGAATTGGGCCTGGTCGAGTGGGAAGGAAGCAGAGGTAACAGCCTGGTCGGGACCGTGGATGGTCAACTCATGATTGGAGCGGACAAGCCGTTGCCAGAGGTCTTTTTGGATCGACGTCCGGGAGTGGATCCTGACAGGCGATTCAAAGCATTCACCTTGATTGAGGAGCCGGGCGTTACCAAGGTTATTGGCTGGGTGTCTGCGGACGGCTTCGCCTTCCGAAAAATCCGTGAACAACCTCTGATTGAGACTTCTATGTATGGTGCGTTTGATGGCTTTGAATCGTTGTTCTGGTCTACAGCGGAACAGCGGTACGTGCTCTATCTTCGCTACGCGATACGCGTTAGCCCACCGAATCCGAAGGATCCGAATCGACGGTCCGTGGCGCGGATGACTTCTCCGGATCTGCTGACCTGGCAAGAGCCGCAGCGGATGACATTTGGTGACGCGGGTCTATTGCCACCGGATCACCATTACAATAATCAAACGACACCCTATTTTCGTGCACCGCATATCTATGTTGCGCTGTCCAGTCGATTGTCGCAGCAGCGCGCTGCGCTGACTCGTGCGCAGGCGGTGGCGGCTGGCATACAGCCTGCCCGAGTCGATGTCGCCGACCCTCTCGAGTGGTTGATTGCCGATTGCGCCGACACCGTAATGATGACGACGCGTGGGGGCGATCACTACGATCGGTTGTTTCAGGAGGCAGTCGTCCGCCCTGGGCCGGGCGCGAAGAACTGGGTGTCTCGCTCCAACTACACACTGCGTGGATTGCATCCAACCAGTTCAACTGAGATGTCGATCTACGTGAATCGACATAATGGACAGCGTTCCAGTCATGTTCGCCGTTACGTGTTTCGCACGGATGGCCTGGTGTCGATTCACGCGCCGTTTGAGGGGGGCAGTCTGCAGACCCGCCCCTTTACATTTGCGGGGAAGCGTTTGCAGATTAACTATGCCACTTCCGCAATCGGTTCGCTGCGTGTCGAAGTTCAGACTCCGGAGGGACGGCCAATCGAAGGGTTGGCACTGGCAGACTGTGCCGAGATATTTGGGGATGAAATCAGTCGTACTGTCAGGTGGAAATCGTCCGCCCAACTGGCGGCACTTTCCGGTCAGCCGATTCGCCTGCGATTCGTGATGCGGGATGCGGATCTCTATTCCCTGAAGTTTTCTGCTGAACAGGAATGAGTTTGGAGTGTTTTGTTCTCCAGCACTTGGCGACAGATCGATGCAGTGTGCAGGTCGATTTCCGTGTCTCTGAAGGGGCGTTGATTGTTCGGGCTTTGTTCTGGAATTAGACTTGAGCAACGGTCCGTGTGGCGAGACGTCCGGCCACGTGTACCACAGCCAGAAGCACGCGCACCTGTGCGGATGGATGCGCCAGATGTTCTGCGGCCGTAATCAAGGGGGATGGTGATGGGCATACGTTTCAATGGCATGACGCTAATGTTATTGCTGGTATTGGCGTCGCTGGCGCAGTCTCAACAGAAACTGCTGCACTACGACGCTCGGGTATTGCCCGCGAATGCCTCGCCCGCTTGGACACACCATGGTGGCCGAGCTGTCGAGGCGATTATTGATGACCGCTGGGTGGTGCGCGATGTCAGGGATTTTTCGCGCAGGGTGCGGCTGGCCGATGTGGAAGCGCGTTACGAAGGGCAGGTGCATGAATTGACCTTTCAGTGGTCGTCGACTGCGCACGATACATTGGCAGCGGATGGGCTTTCTGTGCAGTATGCGGGGCGTCGCTTTCGCTTGTTTCCCGTTCGGCTGCCCAATGGACGCAGCGTCTTGTTAACGGGAACTTCAAAAGGTTGCTTGTTGAGTGAGCCGTCCTGCCATGTCAAGCTTCCAGAAGGCTTGCAGTTCGATGCAGGAACGTTGAATCAGTATCGGGTGCGCTGGACGACGAATCGAGCGAATGATTATGGGTTTGAAGTCTGGGTGAATCGCACTCGCATCGGCATACTTCCTGGAGAAACACTTTTTGGCAACGGCGTTGCGCTGTCAATGGAGTTTCGCGCTGGAAGACACGTTGTCGATGATGTGCGCTGGACTGTACTGGACCAGGGGAGTCGGCTGATTGACGCACGCACACGTCATGCGCTCGAGCAACTAGCGCGGGGCCGCCGGCAGCTGTTTCTCGACGACGCGGTGATCGCTTCTCGCACTGGCTTGAAGCGAGTTGTGAATCCGCCGAAGAAATACAAAGGAAATCCGATAGTACGGGCGAATCAGACACCCTGGCAGACGTTTCGCGCCCAGTTGTACGGGACGGTGCTCTACATTCCCGAGGAGCGTAAATTCAAGATGTGGTATCTGGCGGGTCCCCGATTCCCCTGGGAACCGCCGGTGACCAAAGACGGGCGTCAGGTCTGCCCCAACTTTCAGTTTACCGCGTATGCAGAAAGCACGGATGGCTTTCACTGGGAGCTGCCAGCGCTGGGGCTGGTTGACTACAACGGTTCGCGGGAAAACAACATTTGCAAGCTGGCCACAGAGTGCGCCGAAGGAGTGGCAGTGGTTTATGATCCGCGCGACAAGGACCCGGCGCGACGCTACAAGGCTTTTTACTGGGAACACGCCGTGCCCTATCAGAGGGCTCCGGTAAAGCCGATCAATGGGATGTCGGTTGCCTTTTCCCCGGATGGCAAGGTGTGGACTGAACACCCCGCCAATCCAGTTATCGACCAGGCCAGCGATTCCGGCCAGCAGGTGCTGTGGGACCCTGATCACCGCCTTTTCCGTAGCTTCGGTCGATTTGGTGCGGGGGGCCGCAAAGTGGCGATGTCCCAGAGTGTTGATTTTGTCGAGTGGAGCCCGTCCCGTTTGGTCCTGGCAGCAGATGAAAAGGATGGGCCAGGTGTCCAGGTTTACGGAATGGGGACCACATTTTACGAAGGCCTGTTGATCGGTTTGCCGTGGATGTTCCACCAGGGCACAACCGAAAAACTGGATGTCGAGATCGCGGTCAGTCGTGATCGCCTGAACTGGCACCGTGTCGCAGAGCGCAGAGTGTTCATTTCCAATGGCAAATCACAAGCGTGGGATGCCGGCATTATTTTTACGGCGTCACAACCGCTGCAGGTGGTCGGCAACACGGTTTTTATATTTTATTCAGGGATCCAGGGGGATCATGCTTACAACGTCCTCAAGTATGCGCAGCCCGGAGATGTTGACTACCAGAAGTTTCGTCAACGAGCGACAGCTTCAATCGGCGTCGCCACGATTCGCAGAGACGGCTTTGTCTCATTAGATGCCGAGGGCGAAGAGGGGCTGTTGGTAACGCAGGCCTTTTCCTGGCCAGAGGACGTGCGTCTTTACATTAACGCCGACCTCACTATGGGAGAAATGGTGGTAGAGGTAGTCGACAAGGCGGGTCGGGTGTGTGCCCGTTCAGATCTCCTGCGCGGTGATCACTACGAAAGTGAGGTTCGATTCGACCGAAACTTGTCGATTGCGCAGCGCGCCTCATCGCAACTCCGGTTTCGCATGCGCAACGGAAAGTTCTACGCTTTCTGGATGAAGTAGGTGCATTTCGTAGCTTCAGTGGGGAGTGTATGGCCAAGGGCGGTGGCGTTGTGACGTGAATCCTGGCGAGCAGAAGGAAGCGGTTGCCTGCAGTTCGGTGTTTGGCGCCCCTTGGTTATAATGACCACGTGACATAAACCCTGCGCTGATCGCCTGGCGTTGGACGGCTCGAGAGTCGTCGGGAAGTAGATTCAGATGAAGTCTGAAGGTAATGGGACACCGACCCGCCGCAGGTTACTCAAGCTCGCCTCGGGTGGCGGTCTGGGACTAACACTCGCAGGCCTTCTGCGGGCACAGTCAGGCCTGGCTGCGCCGGCCGATTCCGCGAAGCGACTTCAACCGGCGATCAAGTCCTGTATTGTGGTTTTCTATTACGGTGGTCCGAGCCACCTCGACACGTACGATATGAAGCCCGACGGGCCGGCGGAGATCCGCGGTGAGTTTCGCCCGATTGATAGTGCGGTATCTGGATTACAAGTCAGTGAGCACCTGCCGCAGATGGCGCGTGTTATGGATCGCTGCGCATTGATTCGTAGTATGCACCATACCAATCGGTTGCACGATTCCGCGTCGACGGAATCCCTTACGGGCCGGCAATCACCAGTAGGGGATCGCGAGGAATTTGCACCGATCCCGCAGTTTTTTCCCTGTTATGGTGCTGTTGTCAGTCACGCACAGCGAGGTCGATCGCTGGAAATTCCTCACGCTGCATTGCCGTGGGTTTTTCACAACGTGGTCGATACTCCTTGCCAGGGGGGAGGCTTTCTGGGGAAAACCTATAACCCATTTCAAATTATCGGGGACCCGAGTAGCTCATCGTACGGGAATCCGGCATTGCGCCGCCTGTCTGGTTTGACGCGGGCGCGGATGATCGACCGGCGCATGTTGCTGGAACGAATAGAAGCAGGCGGGGTACGATTGGCGTCGGCGAGCATGCAGGAGCTGCGGCTGTTTTATGAAAAGGCTTACCAGCTGATTGACTCTCCCTTGGTCGCTCGGGTACTGGACATCGAACGAGAGCCGACGCAGATCCGTGAACGTTACGGATTAATGTCCGAGGAGAAACAAGCTGGTGGTAACGGCGCTCAGCGGGCGTACGGTCGTAACCTACGAGGGCAAAATCTCTTGCTGGCGCGGCGTCTGGTCGAGGCTGGTGTGCCGTTCGTCAACGTGTACGACTACCGGCAGCAGGGACAGAACTGGGATTCGCATTCAGACAATTTTGTACAACACAAAAATTACCTTCTGCCGGCGGCTGATCGATCGCTTTCGGCGTTAATCGAAGACCTGGAACAACGTGGCTTGCTCGAATCAACTCTCGTTGTGGCGATGGGAGAATTTGGCCGGACCCCGACGATCAACGGAAATGCCGGTCGCGATCATTGGCCGGACTGTTATTCTATCCTGTTGGCTGGTGGTGGCATCAAAGGTGGGTATATCTACGGTGCCAGTGACCAACGCGGCGCTTATCCCATCGAAGGTGCGGTGACGCCAGCGGATTTGGCCGCGACAATTTACTGGCGGTTCGGTATCGATCCGGCTGGTGAGATTCATGACATGACTGGACGTCCCTGGCGGCTCGCTGATGGGCAGCCGATACGTGAGTTGTTTGGCGATGCTTGAGCGTGCTTCGCTGGTATGATCGAACGCTGCTTGATGCGCATGGAAACGGGGGGGCTGATGCACTGGGCAGTCAGAGTTGCGGGCGTCTTGTGGCTGTTGGCCCTGGCCAGGTGGGGAGCGGCTGACGAAGGATTCCGGCTTTCGGGACGCAATACCGAAACGCCCTTTGCATACGTCGTCGGGGGTGAACGAAGTTGGCCGATTACTTTGGGCGCGTTGGACCTGACTGCCGTATTCGAGTTGCAGTTGCGTCACGGTGACGACATTGTCCAACGCGGTCAACAGGTCGACGTCGGTGACGTGCAGGTGATGGTCACGGATCAACTGCGTTTGCGCGTGGTGGCAGGGCCGGCAGAGAAGGCAGCGTTCTCACTTCACTTGATCTGTCGAGTTGCTGGCAGGGTGGACATGCAAGTGCTGCGTTTCCAACCTGCCCCACCAGAACGGCGAGTATCTTATATTTCTGACTTTGTAGACGATTTGATTCGCATTGCCTGGGACGGCTCACGCCGTCGTTGGAGGCCGCTGGATCGCGATGGATTTGATCAGTATTTTCGCCGTTTACAGTGCCACGGCATTACCCGTTTGATTGTCTGGCCCAGTCCTTTTCCCACACTCGTAAATCCTGAGAATTATCCAGCGGAGGATTGGGGACGTTACGCTGCCTGTGCGCAGGCGATTCTCGAAGATCGATCGCTGCAAACAGAACTGCAAGAAGCTCCCGGGTTGCCCTCCTGGAAATGGTTGCAGATGTTGATGCGGTTACGATTGGATCCGTCTGTGATGCGGAGCTATGCGGCCAGCGCAAGTGATCATGGAATCGGGCTATCGCTCAGTTTTCGTCCTTTTGAGGCCGCGCTGACCAAGTACTACGTCGTTCCTGCTTTTGACGCGAACGGCAGCTGGTTATGGAATTTCCTGACACTTGCCTCTCCGGCGACACAGTTCCATAGTGACAAGGTGGGTTTTGCCCATTACCGCGTTCTGTTGGAACAGATGGGTCAGGTGGAAGCGGCACAGCTGGCAACACTTGAGTTGGAAGGGGTTCCGGACGCACGTCGCTGGGCAGAGCGGTTTCGCCAAGGGCACCGTGATCTGGCGATTCACGCTTCACCGGTGGCGCCTATTGACCCCGCCTCGCGAGTGCTCGTTCGCCAGCCCGACGCGACATTTCGCTTGGCGCACTACCGGTCGATTGTGTCGGAAGTCGAGTCGAAATTGCCCGCAGTGACGGGGTGGTCTCTGGAAGCGACGTCCGACACGTCACTGCGGCTGAGTGGTATACGTTGGCCACGTGGCGCACGTTTCTTGTGGCTTTCGGCTGCAAGTGCCGCGGGACGTACGTTGCAGTTGGCAGCGCACGGCGGCCTCACGCTCAGCAGCGCTGCAGGAAATCGCCTGGGGAGGATCAATGTGTCGTGGGCGTTTGCGGGGGATGATCCTGAAGCCAGACAAACACGCGTCGCAGGCATCGCAACCGGGGGGCAATACCGCACGGAATTTCAGGCAATCGAGGCATCGATTGCACTGGTTGTCAAACGCAAACTGACATCGGTTGCGCTGGAAGACCATCGACTGGTGGTTGATTTGGGGCCGGACTGGTCAGTCGAGATGCTTGATTTTCAGCAACCACTGGCGCGGCAGGAAGCGCTTGCAGAAATGAGTACACTCCTGGCGTTGCCTGCGTTCGACGAGATTTTTATTAATACGCGTTCGCACACCCAATTGTCGGGTTCGAAGGGCGACGGGAAATTGGGTATTCGACCGATTCTTGAGTACCGCACAGCCGGGGTGAATTACTGGCACTTGCCGATCGATTGTGCTTCCGCTCCACGGGGCCTGGCAGACCACACCCCTTGGTTAAATCGGCTGGCCGCCGCGCCTTCGGTCGAGTCGATGACGACTTGGCAGGCTAATGAGTGGGGTACGCCCTGCCCTCTGGACGACAAAGACTTTCCCTGGCGTTTTCATCGTGATGGCGCGGTAGCCCGCGGTGTGCGTCGACTGTTGCTGGACATCGAGAGGCGTTTTCCCCAAACCAGGATTCGGACAGTGATTCCACAACGGTCGGTGGTGGAACATGAGGTGCGGAAAAAATTGGCGACCATGGAAAAGCCAGCGGGTGGTGTCTATGGCGCCAACCTTTACCAGCATATCTGGAGTTCAAACAATCATTCTCTGGCGTTCGGTGGGGGGATGGCACGCATTGATCTGACCGGACTACGCGTTGAGCCGGTTTACCTCGGAATCAGATATCTGCCCCCACCACAACCGCTGGAGGTGTTTTTTGAGGCGTGTCGCGCGGATCTCGCCGGTAGACGTGGCTCACGTTTCCGAGGGCCTCTCGGCTTTCTTTATGAGGCGCAGGAAACTTTGCGGGCAGCGGATACGCAAGCAACTGGCCGGCGTCGTGAAGCAATTATCCGTAGCCTGCTCGCGCACCAGGATGACATTCAGGAGGTGATCCTCTACGAATCTGCTGATTGGTTGTACTACTTGCCGATTCACGACCCACACGCTTATCTCGAGGCAGCGAAGGACCTGTGATTCAATGCGCATCCCGATGGACCAGATGCGTGCGCTTAGTCAACGCGTGTTCCGCGATACATTGCAGGCTCCGGCTGATATTGCTGAAGTAGCCACGGAAGTGCTGGTCGACGCCGATTCAAGGGGGATTCACAGTCATGGTGTGGCTGCGCTTCCCTACTATGTGGGAAAGTGGCAACAAGGGCAGATTGTTCCCCGTGCACGGATTGAACTTATCACAGAGACTTCGACGACGGCCGTTTTTGCGGGCCACCAGGCGATTGGCCATTACGCCTCGCGCGAAGTTATGAAGAGTGCTATTGAGAAGTCCGGGAAAACAGGTGTGGGCAGCGCCGTAATTCGCAACAGTACCCACAACGGTGCGATATCAGCTTATACCATTCAGGCCGCCCGGTCGGGCATGATCGGAATTGCTGCCACTTCATGTGCTCCACACGTGGCTCCACACGGCGGTCGACTTGGATTACATGGAACCAATCCCATCAGCTACGCGTTGCCTCGTGGCGAAAGAGACCCGCTGGTTTTTGATTTCTCCACAGGGCATTCTGCGGCCAAAATGAAAAAACAGGCACGGGAGTCGGGGCGGGTTCCAGCTGGACGTCTGCTGGACGCAGAGGGGAACCCAACAACCGATCCGTCTGACTTGCAGGGGGGCTGGATTCTTCCCGTAGCGGGGCACGTCGGTTTTGGTTTCGCATTACTGGTCGATGTGTTGACGGCGGCGCTTGCCGATAGTCCGATTGGACAGCAGATGCCCAGGTTATCGGAGACGTCCGGGCCGTACGATGGTTCCTTCTTCTGTCTGGCGATCGATCCACGCGCATTTACAGGAATGGACCGTTTTGCAGGACGCCTGGAAACGCTCATCGGGCAAATTGAATCGGCTCCTGCCCAGGACCCTGGGCAGCCCGTACGGTGGCCAGGGAAGCAGGGGTGGAGTAACCGGCGGGAGAGTCTGGCTGCAGGCGTTCATTTCAACGGAACAGAGTGGCAGGACTTGTTAACTCAATTGCAGTGCCTCGGTGTTAATGTGAACTTTCGTTGAGGGTTGTCAGCGTAGCGGGGTTGTTGAGGTTTGCCTGGCTGGATGCTGCCAGACGGTTATGGTTTTTCGTAACTGTCACTGGCAACATTACGATTTTATGGCGGCCTGAAGGTTGGCTTGAGGGGCCGCCGCGGCGAGTAGCCAGCCAGATTGTCGAGTTGATGGCACTCAGACAGAGACGATTGAATACGGTGCAAGTTGCCCCTATATTAAGCCGCTGTTCCGATGGCGCTGCGAGTGGGAATACAGTAGCCGTATTCCCAGGCCGCCTGCGGGTTGTTTGCGGATGCGATTGAAGTTACTCGGAAACACGGGAAAGGAAGCAAACGCGTGGTTATTGAATCGGAAGTATTGCTGTGGGCGGCGCTGGCTATCTTGCTGGTCGCAGATGTTATTTTCTGGGTTCTGAGCGTTGGTGGTGCTGCGAGTGAAGGGACAAGTTTTCGGCTGGCCGCCGCCGCAGTCGGCCTCATGCTTCCATTGTTAGCAGTGGCGATTCAGGCAGTGGGTCACTACGGCTTTGCCGAAGTTTCAACGCAGTTTGCGTGGGGCATCGCAGCTGGCCTGTGGTTTCTCGGGCTGTGGGTTTATGGGGTCGTGTTCGGTGGTCGAGTAGCACGTGCGAATGGCTGATGTGGCTCGGTATGTTAGCTACTGCAGCGTTCCGGTGTGAAAGCACAGGGGGAATAACGGCATGTCAATTCCGAGCGGGTGGTCACTGAGCGATTTGCATCACTTGGGTTTGACGGTCAGTGACATCGAACGTTCCATTGAGTTTTACCGTGATTTGCTGGGGATGGAACTCGTCGGTCGTCGCCCGAGTGTTACCGCGGATTACGTCGCCAGGCAAACGGGATATGCAGATGTCGAGCTCAACGTCGCGTCGCTGCGTGTCAGCCCCGGTAGTCGACAGACACTGGAAATCGTGCAGTACATGTCGCATGCTGGGCAGCCGGGTTCGCCCGAAACGAATCGAGCGGGCATTTCGCATCTCTGCTTGCTGGTCGATGATTTGGTCGCGAGTTACGAGGAGTTAAGATCTCGGGATGTTCGTTTTCGTTCGGAACCCGTAACGATTACTGCCGGGCCCAACAAGGGCGGACTGGTCGTCTACATGTACGATCCTGACGGATATGTACTGGAGTTATTTCAACCTGCCCCTTCGTCCGCTTGAGAATCGTCTCTGATGTCGCAAGGTCCCTTTGAGCTCAGTGGCAGGATTGTCATGGTCACCGGTGCCGGCCAGGGCCTTGGCGCGGCCATCGCCGAGATCATGGCGTTGCATGGGGCACATACGGTATTACTGGACATCGACTTTGATGCAGTGAGTACGGTGGCGGCGCAGATCGCTACAGCCAGTTCCACCGGCGCTGCCGAAGCGGTGCAGTGTGATGTGACGGATCGACTGCAAGTGCAACAGGTGGTTGAAGAAATACACACGCGTCACGGAAAAATCGACGTACTTGTGAACAATGCCGGTATTCATCGACGCGTGGATCCAGTGGATTGGGAACAGACGGATTTGGATGCACTGCTCTCGGTGAATTTGCTGGGTAGCTTCTACATGGCGACCACCGTAGGACGTGTCATGGTCGAGCAGCGCGCCGGGAGCATCATCAACATGTCTGCTCTGGGCGGTGGGCTGGCGGGCCTGGGCCGTTCAGGCAGTATGTACGGGATGACCAAAGGCGGTATTGTTTCTTTGACACGGGACCTGGCAGCGGAATGGGGGAAATATTCGATTCGTGTTAATGCGCTCGCACCGGGCTGGATACGGACTCCCATGACAAACGCGTTGCAACAAAATCCAGAGCGGGCAGCCAAAGTACTCGACCGTGTGCCTTTGGGACGTTGGGGTGAACCGCAAGACGTTGCCGGTGCTGCATTGTTTCTGGCGAGTGATGCGGCGCGGTACATTACGGGTCACACGATTCCGATCGATGGTGGGGCGGCCAATGTGATCGCCTTGTCCGAGTGATCGCAATACGTCTATCGTCCGGTTGTTCGTCACCGGCGCGGTCCGCGCATCGGCTGCCAGGGTGAGCATTGGGTATTTCGAGGTTGTTTCGCGATGACAGCAGTACCACCAGCATGCGTCCAACAAATTGAGATTCCCTCGAACCTGCGCGGGACACTTTGTGAGTACGCCGACGATATTCGGGATGGGGCAGCTTTGCAGCGGCAGGTCGACGCAAACGGTTATGTTTTGCTCCGTGGTGTTTTGGATCAGGAGCAGGTCGTTACGGCTCGCAAGGAGGTGTTTGCCCGCCTGGGAGAAGTGGGGGAGATCAACGAACCTGTTGAGCATGGGATTGGCACAGGTACAAGTTGCCGACGTGAAGTTGCCGGAGACTTGAATGCATTCTGGCGCGACGTCAGTTCCGGTAAAGCACTACGTGCTGTGACGCACGGACCTCAGCTGTGCACGCTGTTGGGGCGTTTCTTTGGAGAAGCTGCCAGGCCGCATGACTTGATCTATTTACGGCCGATGAGTGTCGGGCGGGCAACGCGTTTGCACTACGATTTTCCATTCTTTGCCGGCTATTCGAAACGTATTTACACGGCCTGGATTCCTCTCGGAGAAATCGACCAGAGTGAAGGCCCTTTGTTAATTATCGAAGACTCGCACAAATTTATGGACTGGATTGAGCCGATTCGAAGCCATGACTACCAGAGCGACCGCGAAAATGAAGTGGTGCAGCGCGCCGCCTATGAACAGCCGAATTCAGTCGATCCGGTGACCCTGGCAGAGCAACGAGGTGTGCGGCTGCTGTCCGCCGATTTTCAGCCAGGGGACCTGGTTGTGTTTAGTGGTTTTATCCTGCATGGTTCACTCGACAACTGCTCAACAATCGATCGAGTCCGGCTTTCTTGTGATGTGAGGTTTCAACCGGCTGCGGATTCGACCGCGGACAGTCGCTATTTCGGTACAAATCCCGCAGGTTCGGCAGGTGGCGGATACGGAGCCATGAAAGGCGCGTTACCGCTGAATGAAATCTGATCATCCCCAGTGACTTGCGTGGCAGGACGCTGGCGTCTTTGTGTTTAGCCCGACTCGATCAGATCCTGCTCGGAAAGCATGCAGAACTGCTTTTCCAGCAGCGTTTCCTGGGCCAGGTCGATATTGTCCACCATGAGCGCGACGGCCGGCCTGCCGTGAGGCCGAACGATCAGGGGGTAAGCCTGAACGATATTGATTTCAGCCTGCAACAGTGCCGTGCAGACTTTCAACAATGGTTGTGCCCCCGTGGGGAGTTCCACGCCAATCAGGTCTGTTTCAATCATCGCCAGCCCGGCCCGCTCCAGAATCTCCCGCCCTTGTTCCGGGTGGCTGAGCAGCAGCCGTACAAACGCGCATTCGGTCGCGTCATTAATCGAAAACGCCACAATCCGCACCTGGCTTCCTTCGAAACGCCGGATCACTTCCAAAAGCTGTCCGACACGGTTTTCCAAGAATACCGTAAACTGGCGAATGGTCGGGTAATCCCGCCCGCGAGCTGTAAAAATGCCGATTCCCGTGTTCTCACCAACACTCATCAGAAAGGCTTCTTTCTTTGTGGTAGTTGAACGCTGGTCACACTCGTCAACAGACGCGGCCACTGAACGGAGTGGGGAAAGAATACGGTCAGTGACACTGGAACTACCGTCACTCGCTCCGGCTAGACGCCCGCAAAGCTAGTCGCATCAAAAGATGCGGGACTATAGCCAATTGGCTGTTTTCCGTCAAATCAGCCTGGTGTGCACTAACTTTCGCGAACCAGGAATTCGTTGACGATCTCTTCGTCCAGTTCAATTCCCAACCCAGCTCCGGTCGGAACCGGAACTTGTCCGTCTACGAGCGGAGGCAGATTGGAGACAAGCTTGCGCATCAAGGGTGATGGTCGCAGGCAGTATTCGACCAGGTCTCCGTCAGTCGCTGCCATCCAATGGAGCGAAGCGGCCAGGTTGATGCCGGTGCTGAAGCAGTGGGGAACGCAGCGGCGCTGGTGTTTCTCGCAGAGGTTACTTACTTCAGCGCAGACAGTCAGGCCTCCACAGAAGGCGACGTCTGGCTGGATGACATGGACTCCGCGCTCAACGAGATCAAGGAAATCATAAGTGGTGACGTCGCCTTCGCCGGCTGCAATCGGTACTGGTGACTGCGGACAGAGTGTGGCGTACCCCTGGCGGTCATCTTGTGAGAGCGGCTCTTCCAGCCAGCGGATTTCCAGCGGCGCGAGCAGATGGGCTCGCTCTAAAGCGGTTTCAGCATCCCACTTGCAACCCGCATCGACCATCAGATCCCGGTCGCTGCCGAGGCATTCCCGGGCAGCTTGTACGTGCCGCAGGTCATTGTCTGCGTTGGCGCCGAACGGGCCCCAGCCAAACTTCGCTGCGGTCAAGCCTTGTTCGACACTTTCTCGCGCCAGTTGCGCGGTGTCTTCGGGGGTTTCTCCGAAGAGCAGGCTTGCATACGCCCGAATAGACTCACGTTTTCGGCCGCCCAGCAGTTCACAAACACTGCGGTCCTGGGCTTTACCCAGTAAATCCCAAAGCGCGATATCGACACCACTGATCGCGTGTATCGCCGCTCCACGCCGGCCAAAGCGATTGGTGTGGTAGTACATGTGTTGCCAAAGTGCCGCCAGGTCTTCGACCTCTTGTCCGACGAGAATTTCGCGCAGTCCATGCCGTCGCTCTGCAGAGCGAGGCGCTTCAACAATGGCCTTGCAGACATAGGACTGGCTGGTGACTTCACCAACTCCTACCAACCCGTTGTCCGTGTGAACTCGTACCACGAGCACATCCTGAGTTCCGTCGGCGATTTCTTCAATTCCGGGAATCCGCAGGTGCAGGGCTTCGACATCGGTGATTTTCATAGCGTGCGATCAGTTGTTGTGGGGGAAGTGCGGGGGGTACATGGAGATGCGAACGCCGGCCACTTGTGGTTTTGGCCAAGGCCCATCTGACGTATACTAGAGATGCCGCATAATAACCTCTTCGGTCAGGTGTGAGGAGAACCGCAAGTGCCGATTTATGAGTACAACTGCTGCGATTGTGCAGGTGATTTTGAGTTGCTTTTGCGGAGCCATGAGACAGCCGAGTGCCCTGCGTGTGGCAGCCAGAAGCTTGAGAAACAACTGAGCATTCCCGTGGCGCATAATGGTAACTCGGAGAGTTTACCCGTTTGTCAGGCCCCGCCAGCGACAGGCTGTGGTGCGCCGCAATGCGGCAGCGGCGGCTGTAGGATGCCTTGATTCCAGCTGCATTCACACCGCATTGACGAAGTGAGGTTGCGGCCGGGTTCTGACTGCCAGCGACATCGCCGGCCAATGACTCGGCGGTTGCTTCACGTGTGCCCTGAACGGTGTGAGATTCTTGTCGTGAGTGCGTTTTGTGGCTGCCAGTCCTCTCTCGGAAGCCACAGTGTTTCAATGGAAGTTCGAACTCAAGGTGGCTAGCACTGCTGGCTGGCGGTGCGGCGCTGATTCGCTCTGGCCTCATGTGGCGGGATGCCCTATTATTCCGCTCGCTGAACTGGCCGCAGCCTGTGCTACGTTCAGTAGCCGATTAGCAGAATCAGGATGACGGCCAGAACTCCCAGGATTCCCAAGGTGATCCAGGGCCAGGAATGCTTCGACCAAACGGTCTGCTGGAATGTGATGTAAAGGCCGCAGTGAGGGCAGTGGATGGATTCTTCATATACTTCACTTCCGCACTCCGGACAGGGACGTGTTTCACTTTCCGAGTTGTCCGTGTCGTACAGGTCGTCGTATAGATCGCTTTCATCTGCGAAGTCGTCATCGTCCCACGATGATTCAGACATGGTCGTGAGGTTTATTGAGGGTTGCTGAGGCCGGGGGTTATTACGCGCTTGCGCGGTTCATTTAGTTGTACTATTCTCGTCAAGGAGGACGGCGGTGCAAACCATGAAGACGTTGGTGGTCATCGGTTTGTTGTCGATGGTAATGTACGGTGTCTACACCGTGCTGACGGACCCAGGCGCGATGGCTCCACAGGCACTTGACAATAAATCTGGCGGTTCATCACCGGCGGATCTGGATGAGCCGTTCCTGGAGGAGCGTTTTGACTCTGCTTTTGATGAAACTCCGCCTCCGTCCACAGCAGCTGCACGGCGAGATCGTGAGCTGGCAAGCGAGAGCCAGACCCGTGAGCCTGTGCCGATTGATCCGACCGCCGGCGGTTCAGAGCCGACACCGACCAGGTCGAGAGTGGCTTTTCAGAAGGAAGGTCAGGATTCGGAAGCCGTCACCATGGCAGACTCTTTTAGTCCCGGAGTTGCAATTGGTGTACCGGCTGTTGATGGGGCACCGGGACGCGTGACGCCAGCTACGATTTCTGCGACAACACAACGCCAGCAGGTGCCAACGGCAGACGCGTCGAAGGCGACGGAACCAGAAGAAACAGCCGATGCAACTCCGTTAGGCAGCCGCGCGACAGTGGTCGAACCACTGGATACCGAACAGGCTGCTATGGTTGCCGCAGATTCACAGCAGTTAGTAGACGATGTGCGTGGTGCAGGTGGGGCAGGGCCGGTGTCTCTGGAGACGGCGGCGCGGATGTTCGAGGTGCAATGGGGTGAAGCCCAGGACCAGATTGACAAAGGAAAATTTCGCGATGCCTTGGCCGGGCTTTCGAAGTACTTCAATCATGATGCGTTGAGTAGTGAGCAGCATGAGCGTTTACTGGGGTTGTTGGATCCGCTGGCCGGTAAAGTTGTGTATTCCTCGGAGCATCTGATCTTGCCAAAGCACAAGGTGGGCCAACGCGAGACACTTGCGGGCATTGCTGAGCGTTACCAGGTTCCCTGGGAGTTGCTGCAAAACATCAACGCGGTGCGCAATCCAACCGCCCTGGTGCCAGGTACGGAATTGAAAGTCGTGCCAGGCCCTTTTCGGGCGGAAGTGGATCTGGGGCACGGCGAACTTGCGGTCTTCTTGGGGGAACTTTATGCGGGGCGTTTTGTCTTTGCCTCCGGTTCGGATCCGTCACCGTCCCCCGGAGAATATGTCATCAAGGAGAAACGCAGACAACGGGATTATGTCGGTATCGATGGCAAGGCGTGGCCTGCAACAGATCCGGAAAACCCGTATGGACAAGTCTGGTTGGATCTTGGCCAACGGATCTGCATCCATGGCAGTCCGCTGACCGCAACAAGCAAAGAGCTGCCTACGGGGTGTATCAGTTTAGCGCCTCGAGACGCCAACGACGTGTTTGCGATTCTCTCTGCTGGTTCACGTGTCCGCATTCATCGATGAAAAAGTGGCGGTCACGTAAGCGAGTGTGTAGCCAGTCGCACTACGGTTAGGGAGTGATGGCTGGCGCGATGGGCTGGCGGTGACGACGGATCCGTGGTGCGGTTGATTCAAGATCGACCCTGATCGGCTTCGATAACGGAGATGGTTTCTGATAGGGGGAGGATGCCGCTCGAGCGAGCGGGCGGATGTTGTACTAAGGAAATCCCCATGAAACGTAAATCGGTGCCAGGCGTTTTCTTGATCGTTGCAGGTCTAATGATTTCTGCGTGTTCCGGATGCACCTCGCTCAAAATCGGGAAGTCAATGTTTGGAGATCGTGCTCCCCAAGTGCCCACGGCGGCTGAAGGGACGCCGGCAGTCGGTCTGCGTTTGGTTGCCCTGAATGGCAAAGTTCAGAAGGTGAAGATTCCCTACCGTGATGGCATGCTTGTTCACGATGCCCTTGAACAGGCCGAAGTGTTCAAGCGGTTCAAGAAAGTCAAGATTTCCCTGAGGCGGATTGTTCCAGAAACGCAAAAATTAGCCAAGATGCAGGTCAACCTCGAGAAAGGCAGGAAGGAGGTTGCCTTGGGGAGCGACTATGCCCTTTTTGAGCGCGATATTCTCGAAGTGACCGAAGAGAATTCCGACTGGGGTACCGACATGCTGCGATCTGCATTGGGCCCAATTGGTACTGTCGTCCTTCCTGAATGAAGTGTCCGCAATCGTCTTCGGATTCCGCCTGCGAAGGGGTTATTTCGTTTGCCATCCAGAGCTGCTGTGTTCGACACTGCAGTGCCCGCCTGATTGCTTTGCGTGGAACAAGGCTGCATCGGCCTGCTGCCAGTAGCTCTCCGCCTGGAAGGGCGTGCCAGCAGCGATGCTTACCAGCCCTGCGCTCAACGTAACAGGCTGGTCGGTTTGTTCGTTGATTTGCCGGTCGGTTGCGGCGCGAATGCGTTCAACGATCGCGTGGGCATGTTGCGGCGGAACATTGAGGAGTAGCAGGGCGAATTCATCGCCCCCCCAGCGGGCGGCAAAGTCGCTTGCTCGCAGTGCGCTACGCAGTCCGCTGGCGGCCGCCAGCAGCACGGCGTCTCCCGCGTCGTGTCCGCGTGTGTCATTGGCGTCCTTGAGCTTGTCCAGGTCCAGTATCACCAGGCAGACCGGTTGGCTGAGCGGTGCACTGGTGCTGGACAACTGCTGCACTTGCTGGTCCCACGCACGTCGATTGGGCAGGCCGGTTAGCGGGTCCTGTAGCGCCCACTGTTCGAGCATCTGAAACTCTCCTGCCCTGTGCCGCTGCAGACGGCGTTGCTGAACCAGTGCTCCCAGCAATTGACAAGCGAGCTGCATTTCCCGACTGGTCGCATCAGCGGGCAGGTGGACGTCGGCGGCGAATTCTGCCGACTGGCAGCCGACGAGAATCAGGCCGAACTGTGTCCGGTCTTGCAGTCGCGAGTCAGCCAGCGCGTCGCGCGGGAGCTGGGGACTGTCGCTGACGATAATATCCAACTGCAGTGCGGGTGGCATGCACTCTTTATCTTGCCAGACCCGCAACGACGTATGATCGCTCCAGTCGATTGGGCGTTCGCCATCGGTTACCAATAACAGGATGTTGATGATTGGCGTGTCCATGTCCACAATTATAGGCTGCTGGCTGCGAGAACTGGTCGGTTTACTTCCCGCGACCAACCGGTATACTCGGTCTCTTGGCTCACTCTTTCATCAGTCAGTGGTGGCAGCGAGGCGGCGCCTGAATGTGATGGAGCCTGTTTCTCCCTGGGAGATCCGCGGCACATCCGCTACCCACCTTCCTCCCTAACCCTCGGGAGCTTACGTCGATGGACGTTGCGAAAAATCGTGGAACGTTGATGTTGGTCAGTTTCCTGACGTTGATCGCGGCCGGAATGGGTTTTGCTACTCGGGCGGCAAGTGGCCCGGCCTGGGCAAATGAGTTTAGTATTGGTGGTGCCGATTTTGGGATGATCATGGGAGCCGGTTTTACCGGTTTTGGGGTGTTTATCTTTCTGGGCGGCATGCTGGTTGAAGGGATCGGCTACAAGCGGTTGCTACTAGTGGCCGTGCTGCTGCATATCGTCAGCGCCTTAATGTTGCTTTACGCTCCCAGCTACTATGAAGGGCTGAAACAGAGTGATCCCGAGCAGGCGACTGCGTCCGTTACCAACCTCCTCTTCTGGAGTGTTTTTCTGTTCGCGGTTTGCAACGGTCTGTACGAAGCCGTTATTAACCCACTGGTCGGACAGCTCTATCCGGAAAATCAGACCCACTACCTGAACATCTTGCACGCTGGTTGGCCAGGTGGATTGATTGTGGGTGGCGTTTTGGCGTTCTGTTTTCAGAATAGTACGGCGGCGATTGCCGAAATTCCCTGGCATTATGCCCTGGCCTCTTACTCGGTAATTCTGGTGATTTTGATGCTGATGTCGCTAAAAGAGGCCTTTCCAGACACCGTCACCCAGGGGGGGAAAGTGAGTTACGGGGTTCTCTTTAGTTGTTTTGCCGCGCCGCCATTTTTGCTCCTCATTCTCCTGCACGCTTTGATTGGTTTCATGGAGTTGGGGGTTGACTCGTGGCAGACCCGGTTGATGGAGAACCTGGTCAGTAACTCGGTGACGGTCCTGATCTATACCTCGTTTTTGATGTTTGCCTTGCGGTTCTTTGCTGGTCCGATTGTGCACCAGATCAATCCCATTGGGTTGTTGCTGCTGAGTTCAGTGTTGGCAGTCATGGGGCTGCTCTGGTTGTCCACCGAGATTTCTACGGTAGGTATGATTTTTGCCGCGGCTACGCTCTACGCGCTGGGCAAGGCCTTTCTGTGGCCGACGATGCTGGCTGTGGCGGGGGAACGCTATCCCCAGTGCGGTGCGGTCGCCATGAGTGCCTTGGGCGGGGCGGGCATGCTTTCCGTGGGGCTGATTGGGGGTGAGCTGATTGGGGTCTGGCAGTCTCAGGCGACGAGCGCCCATCTGGAAGCGAATCATGCTGAAGTCTTTGCAGAGTTCAAGGCACCGGAGACCAACTCGTTTCCTTCCTGGGGGAAGTCGATGGGAATCAAGATCGTCGAATTTCAGGAGCTCATAGCCGACAAGCAGCAGGCTGCTATGGAGAATGCTGACGATCCCAACTCCCAGGTGATCAAGGATGCGTTTACGCTCGGCGGTCGTTCTGCTCTGGCAACGACCGCGTTGCTTCCCACGGGGATGGCAATCGGATTCCTGATTCTGTTGCTGTACTATAAAGCGCAGGGCGGGTACAAGGTCATTGAGCTGGCGGGAGAAGAGGCTGCTACGGAGGCTTAGTGGTGGTCCGTGTCTGGCCGCTCTGGGCCGTTGCCTGGATACGCCGGATTGCGATAGAGCGTGTTTATCAGCAGGTCAGGGGATTCGTCCCCCTGCCGCACGTGATGCCATTGGCGATCGGTTGGTACCTGACTGCCGTCCAATGGCCAGGGCGTAAAGGGCGCTGATCCGAGTTGTGCTGCCAGGCGGCTTGAATCGAGCGTGACGTTGCCCGCGCGCGGTGGTATGGGGCCCGCTGCCTGGCGGGGGCAGCCAATCAGCAGGTCCGGGTCGTAGCCCCCGATGCGGTTGACGATTTGTGCGATCTGGTACAGGCTCAATTGTCTCGGCCCGCCGGCATGGAACAGGCCGGCAAAAGGGCCGTCGCCACGGTTGGAGCCGGCCAGTATCCGTTCGAGCGTACGATTCAGGCAGTCGGTGTAGGTCGGTGTGCGGACTTCGTCGTAATACAGCGTGGCCGGTTTACTTGCTTGAAAACGAGCCTGGATCCAGTCGATTGCGCCTGCGTGTCCGTTAAAGCTGATGCCCATCGGCAGTGAGATGCGGAGTACGGTTGCCGCCGGGTGGGAATCGAGTACCAGTCGCTCGGATTGACGCATCGTTTTGCCGTAAACGGTAACTGGGTCCGTCGGATCGGTTTCGAGATAGTCTCCAGCACCATTCCCGGAAAAGACCAGGTCGACGGACAAGTGGACCAGCCGGGTGGTGGGTTGCAATAGTCGCAGCAGGTTGGCGACACCCAGCACATTAATTCTCCATGCCAGTGGTGGGTCGAGCTCACAGCTGCGCAGCGCGCAGGTTCCTTCTGCGTTCAGTACTGCCGCGAAGGAGTGCTGCTGAAACAGCGACTCCAAACGTGTCGGGTCATGGATGTCACAGGCGGCAACCCCTTCGCCGGTGAGGCGTCGGTTGTCGGCGCGTCGCGTGCCGATCACCTGCCCGGGGTAACGTGCGCGAAAGTAGTGGAATGCGTTGTAGCCGGCTACGCCGGCGATCCCGGTGATCAGTAATGGCAGGGGAGGCTTCAGCGCACTTGCACCCGATAGGGTGGGTGCCGGCCGCGGGTTTTCAGGCATCATAACCGTATCGTCGGAAATAACCTGACCAGCGCTGGTAGATCGTCTTTCGGGTTGCCTCGTCCAACGAGTGCTGGTTGGTGCGATAGTCCCGTTGCTTGCTGGTGAACGCGGCCACTTGTTCGCGGGTTTCGCTGAAGTCGCCCAGATTGAGGTGCTGGTAAATGGCGTTCAACTGTCCCAGTGGGTCCCGTGTCAAATCTTCGTATTTGACATCGCAGATGCGGTCATCTGGTAACTCTTCCCGCGCACGCTCAAAGGCACCGTACATCCGGTCAAAAGATTCGAATACGTAATCGTCAAGTGTTTCGTGGCGTGGCAATTGCAATCCTTGAACTTCGTCCAGTGACTGCCAAAGTCGCCGTGTGGAGGCAAAGACCGAATAAGGATTACGAGAGATGTGGACGAAGCGTGCTTCTGGAAATAGCTTGGCTAGGAGTTTCACACGTCCGGTGTGCGGTGGGGATTTAAGAATGATCTGTTTGCCTGGATTCTTGTAGGCGATTGTGACCAGAAACTCCTTGAGTTTGTTGCTCCAATGTTCCAGCTCATGCTCAGTCAGCCCCTCCATAGTCAGGTAGTCCATGTGACGGGGCGGGTGATTCGGAAAAGCCATGCGCTCATAAGGTGAAGGCGCGCCCATCGAGAGGAGGGCGAATTCGTCTTCCTGCGGCCGGTCCCAGCCGGTTTCCACATTGTCCATCGGGCGTTTCTTGGGCAGTAGAAAGCTACCGAAACGGTTGAACAGCCATCCGGTCAACAGCCAATGATGCGGTAGAAAGCATTGCAGGCTAGTAGGACTGGCAAAACGACGATCCTGAACCATGAGTTCGTGCAGGTAGGTCGTACCGCTACGCCAGTGACCAACAATAAACAGCGGAGCTGTCGGTAGCGATGTCTGCGCCAGGCGTTTACCGTGTGTGATCCGCTGAACGAAGCGAAGGACGCCATTGAGAGACGAAAAGAACGTCACAGCGATGAGCAATGGGTAGCGGAGAGGATGGACGCTGAGCAGGCCATTGCGGCGTAGCAGCCGTAGCCAGGGCCCCAGTGTCATGCCATGCCAGAATCGGGGTGACCAGAAGGGGTAGTAATGAAATGGTGTCGCAGGGCGTTTTGCTTCCGTTGCCGTTGCCGCGGGAGACTCCGGGCGGATTGCTGCTTCTGCAAGCGCTGGCGCGGCAGGCGTTGTGGCCTGTGTTTCCAGGGATTGAACAGGAGAACCCATCGCTACCAAACGGCCTTCCTTGCGAAATACTCCCACGAGATAAGATCAGGGAGTGAGCTGATGTTGCACTTCGTCGACAATCCGTTTTTCCACTTCTTCGGACCAGACGCCAGGCAAGCCATAGTAGACCATGGCTGAGGCACCTTCGTAACCACCCTCACGGAGAACCCGGCGAGACGGGATATAAGCCATCACATCATTTGTATAGCCCGCAACCCAGGTGCGCACCCCGGATAGTTCGGCTTTCAGGCGAACCGCAAAGTCGACTACCACCTCACCACCAAGTGCGATGAACTGTACGTCATTCCCCAGCTTCCAGACGCCGATAGGATAGGGGTAGCTCTTCGGCAGCGGCTGTCCCTGTTCCTGTTTTGCCAGCAGCATACGGGCCCGGGTTGCGACAAATCGATTCGAGGACATCGCTTCCGTTTTCAGTGTTTCTTGAGAGGGTAATTGAGCCAACGCCAGGTCGATTTCGCGGTACGAAGTTTCTAGTTTTCCAGTGATGGGGTGCATCTGGCTGGTCAACAGGACAGTATCGACTGCGTCTGCCAGACGTCGCCCGTAGTGTCGGGCAAGTGCGACGGTGCGTCGAGGCAATGGGTTTTGATCTGCGCCACATCCGGCCCAAAACAGTGCGATACAGCCAGGGTGATTTTGTTCCAGTTCGATCTGGGCAAAGCCCGGATAATCCCCGGACCACTTATAGAAACTAAGAACCGTAGCGTGACAGGCGTATCCGAACAACACCGATTTCAGTGTGCCTGTGGTGTTGCGGACTGCCAGTACCGGGACATCGTGGTCCAAGGGGCCTTTCAAGCCGCCTTGAAGACGTTGTGCCGGGACTCCGGATTCTGAGTTTTCTCGTCGATTGACCGCAAATGTAGCTCGGCCGCTACCCCAACTCAGTTGGCTGGGTTCGAGCGTGGCTACTGCAGCCTGGGCGGTGGATACGACGCGTTGTACGAGCTCCGTGGCGTAGGCATCCAGCAACTGTTGGTGGGATTTGTCGACTTGCAGATAGTGCAGCACTCGTAAATTATTGGGCAGTGCAGGACCGGTGTGCGTATGGGAGCAGCAGATCGCGATTTGGTTGCGTTCCAGGCCCAGCTTGTCTTCGATTTGCTTGCAAATGATTACGGACAGATCGCGATCGATACCGACCAGATCAAGGGTGATGACAAGTGCCTGGTGGCCGTTGGGATCTTGCAAAACTAAGGCTTTCGCCCACAGGTCTGTGAGTGTGGCCTGTGCGGGCTGGTTGCGGTTGCCATAGCCGGACATCCAGATCATGCGATCTGGTGTAATGCGGGTCCGTGCGGCCCCAGCATGCCAGGTGGCGGCACCAGTTTTCGCTCCCCAGGCCAGTATGGGCAGATTGCATGCGAACAGCAGCAGGGCGAGGCAAAGGCCACGGTACATCGGTTGTGCTTTCAAGCAGGTTGCGATTGTTGTGGATGATGACTTACTGGCGTGGGCAGTCGTCGTCGCTCGGGGCGTCATCGGGTCAAGGAGAAAAATCCGTGTCGAAAGTGCGATTCTTCTCAATGTTCACGCGCTCCCAATGGTAACTTTTGTTGCCCAGTAAATCTATTGCGGACTCAAAGTAGCGACCGATTTGCGCGAGTTGTTTCCGGTCGTGGACAAAATTCTCAGGACGGGCGCGGTGCCGTGACAAGAACAAGAAGAAATAGTTGCCGGTTTGTGTTAATTGAATGCGGTATTCACCGCGTGCGTTGCTCCAAACGTGGTTTCCCCCAGCGGTGCGCAGCAACAGAATGTCGGGATGGCGATTCGTGTCGGGAGGGTGTTCAGTGACGCCCAATTCACGGTGATTCAGCTTCTCGTCGAGCTTCAGTGTCTCGGGGATTGCAATAATAACGGCCCGATCGTCTGGCATTCGCTGGCCGGCGTTGCTGGTATAGCTTACGAGGCCTTGGATCAGGCAGGGTTGGGACGGGGCCGAACGGTTGGACAACGCGGAATTCTGTTGGCCGACAAGCATACCTAGAGAAAAGCAGCTGATGGCAACCAGGCTAAGCAGAATTCCCTGCAGGTAAATCACTTTTCGTGGCACCGCAACTTTGTTCGCGTCGACGGGCAGTTCCTGGTACCGCGTGCCGCTGGTCAGTTCTTCGCCGTCGTAAATCCATTCGGTCTGCTCATCAAAGACCCTAAACTGCTGATAGGGGTCATTGATGGGAGGCGCTGGTGGGGTTGCGGGCGATCCGGTTACGGTGGGCACCGCTTGTCCTTTTGCATAAGTGCACTTGGGACAAGTCGTAACACCTTGTTCAGCCGCATCGGGTGGCAACAGGACACCACAGGTTCCACAAGTCGTTGCAGGTGTCATAGCTTTGCGCGAGGAGCCACGTTTCTTGCGAGAGGAGCTACAACCGGGTGTGCTCGCGGCTGTCAGGACGCTCCGACAGTCTCGGTTTCGCTAGTGAGCAGAAAGTCGTCGGGTAAATTGCCGTCGTCTCCGACAGGCATCGGTCGTGGATCGCTCAGTATTTCCAGGTTGTCCGCTTCCTTGGCCTGTTCCCAGTAGGCGGCAGAGCATTCCAGTTCGGTGACTTCGAGAGTGTTGTGAATCCATAACAGCCTGGACTCTTCCGGGTCCACCAGGCCGACGACCTGGTATGCGTGTTCGAGCATTTCGCGGTCGGTTTCGTAGTCCAGGGGAGGCATTGCCCCGGTCGCGTGTCCGCCTGTCAAGCAATTTGTACGTGTTGCGTAGGTGTCCATTTCCCGGATGACTCGCGACCGACAAAACTCCGCCAGACCGATTCCGGCGGCGTTGCCGTGGGTTTTTTCCGTCAAACCTCTGACACAGATTTGTTTTACTTTGGGGTATTCATTTTCCGCGGCTTGATGGTCCAGGAATTTTCTTCCTACCACATTGGTGTCGAGTCCGGAGCCACTAATGTTCTTGCCAATTTCGTCGATGAGAAGCACATCCGCGTGGGGGAATGGAAGTTTGGGAATCCAGTCCTTGGCTTTAACGAGCAGCTCTTTTTCACGCGCTTCGAAGTTTTCAGGCGCGACGGCTTCCAGGAGTGCCGTTTCGTCCAGGCCGTTTTCAACGATTGCCAACCCAGCTGCAATCCGACATTTTGCGAGGACTTCTCGTGCGACACTGCGAACAATTTGTCCAAAGCTGTGGTCTTGAATCGCGCGGTGGTAGATTCGGGCGCCGTTATGTTTGCCCAGCCCGATCAACATCATCTTCATCAGGCCGCTTTCGATGTCGCCCACAAAATTCGTGTGTGGTTTTACCCGCCCGCAAACAATCACATGATCCGCTTCGGAGGCAAACTTGTCGAAATGAACTGGAAAACCTTCAGCCGCGTCGCAGACGATGACGGTTTCCATCGTGGCTCGAATCGGGCAGCCGCAGAAATCTTCGGTGATTCCATACGATTCCAGAATATGCTTTTGCCCTTCAGCTTTACCGCCTCCATGACTTCCCATTGCCGGAACAATAAACGGTTCACCCTGAAGTTGTTTAACGTGGTCGACGATCGCTTTGATGATGACCGGAATATTGGCGATTCCACGGCTCCCCGCGGTGATCGCTACCGACTGACCCGGTTTGATCGTCGCACCGAGGCTGAGGCTCGCTAATTGTTGCTCTGTTTCAGCGGCGATGTCGTCAATGCGTGGATCTTGGAATCGCTGGCGAACCCGAAAAACAAGTGGAAGGTCGACCATGGAATGGTATCCCGTTGGGTACGAATAATCTGCAAGTCTGCGTATTATGCCATGTTGAACGCAAAGCGGGCAACTGCGCCGCCGGTTTCTTGGCCGTATTTGCGGCGATGCGTACGTTTCAGGTTAAGATAGCGGGCAACGTTCGTTCCCAGTTTAAAGGAGAGTGCCATGGCACGCTTGGAACTTTCGGCTGCGGTGCTGATCCTGCATTTCCTGTGTGTTGTAACGCAGGTTCGATCCGCGGATTATTTTCTTACCGTGGGTGGCGGTTATGCGCCGACAGGTAACCAGATTTCCCTGGAGAAGAACGTTCACTTCTTTCAACACGTGTTGGAAGCCCGGTATCCCGCAGGCCCGGTTCAGCATGACATCTTTTTCAGTGATGGAGACGACCCCGGTCGCGACCTGCAATACGTCGATGCAGAGGCCAAGCTGCCTCGCGTTAATTTGCTGCTGGCGACGATTTTCCGCAAAACGAATTATTTGAATCACCGTTACCGATCTCACCAGGTGCCTGGTGTGACTGGGGCGACCACACGTAGCAATCTGGCTGATTGGTTTGTTGAGGAAGGGGCTCAACTGAAGGCTGGTGATCGTTTGGTGGTTTACGTCACTGCACACGGTGGAAAATCAAAGGACAAAAAACGGCCGGAGAATACGCAATTGTTTTTGTGGAATAATCAGCCAATCTTGATGACTGAGTTGACGAGACATTTGGATAAGCTTCCTGCCGAAGTTCCGGTGGTGTTGGTAATGGTGCAGTGTTACTCGGGCGGGTTTGCAAATGTGATTTTCAAGGAGGGCGATTCGTCCAAGGGACTGGCTCAGCCCAATCGTTGCGGTTTTTATGCCACCGTCCAGACGCGACCCGCTGCCGGTTGTACCCCCGATATCAATGAAGAGAACTATCACGAATACAGCAGCTACTTTTGGGCAGCGATCCTCGGGGCGACACGGACTGGCCAGGCGGTGTCCAGTTGCGATTACAACGAGGATGGAGTTGTTTCTTTTTCGGAAGCGCACGCCTATGCGTTGTTGACGTCCTCTACCATTGACATTTCGGTCAAGACTTCGGACGCATTTCTGCGAGCTTATAGCGAATATCCGAAGCCGGGATCCAAGGGAAACCGACGCAAGCGACGACGCGATGAGCGGCCACCGCAGCCTGTAGTTCGACTGTGGCATCCCGACAGTGCGTTCGCGGACCTGCTCGATCTCGCTCGCCCCGAAGAGCGTGTCGTTCTGCAAGGACTTTCAGGTCAACTCGAGTTCTTTGAATCGAGGCGTGCTCGTCAGGCACAGACGGTTGCTTCACGGCTGGCCAAAGAAAACAAGGATGGACTTTCGAATCGTAACAAGATGCGAGGTCAGTACGATAAGCTGGCCGCACGAATTCGGCGCGAGGTCATCAATCGCTGGCCGGAACTCGCAAACCCCTGGCACCCGAGTGCGGCTACCATCATTCAGAAAGAAGCGGATGCGATTGTGGAGTGTGTTGAGTCTCACAAGGGTTACAAGAGATTTTCGCAGTTGCGGCGTCGGTTGAATCGCTTATCGCAAGAGCAGCTGAACCGGGATCGAAAGTGGGCGAAATGCCAACGTTTGATTCGCACGTTAGAGAACGTGGCGTTGGCCGCAAATTTGCCCCACGTTGCGTCTGCTGGGCGGCAAATAGAATACGCTCGTCTGTTGGGTGCTGAAATGGCAACTCTGGGTGCGGGGCAATAGGCTCTTCCAGGAGGTTAGCTGCTCGTAACCCGGTGGGAAGTCGCTGGTCTATTTTGTCTGGCCGCGACTTGACAACCTGCTGCGAACATGACCATAGTTCCAGTCGCTGTCAAAAGGTTACAGGAACTGCGTTTGTGGCCCCGTTAAAGAGGGCTGTGATCGACGTGAATGGGAGGGCTGACAACGTTGAGTGGATTTGAATACGTTGCGCCTACGGACCTCACAGCCGCAGCGACGGCTTTGCGGGATGCGGGTGGACGAGCATGCGTGCTGGCAGGTGGAACTGATATCTTGGTGCAGTTGCGTGAAGGGATGCGTTCTGCAGACCTGGTGATTGATGTCAAAAAGATCCCTGAATTGCTGCAATTAGAGTACGCTCCCGACTCCGGATTGTGTCTGGGTGCAGCGACGCCTTGTTACCAGATTTACACGACGGCGGATGTCGTCAATGCATACCCTGCCCTGGTAGACGCAACACGAATCATCGGTGGTTGGCAGATTCAAAGCCGAGCTAGTGTGGGTGGGAATTTGTGCAACTCATCACCTGCAGCCGACTCGATACCGCCGCTATTGGTACATCAGGCCGTTTGCCATTTGGCTGGGCCGGAGGGGCGCCGTAGCATCCCCGTGAGCGATTTTTGCACAGCGCCGGGGAAAAATTCACTGCAGCCTGGAGAGCTGTTGGCGACGCTGACACTACCTCCGCAACCGGCAAACGCGGGTTCTGCGTACCAGCGATTCATTCCTCGCAATGAAATGGATATCGCGGTAGCGTCGGCTGCTTCCTGGATCGAATTGGATGATTCGAGAAACGCGATTAAATCTGCACGGATTGCCCTAGGTGCGGTCGCGCCGACACCCGTGCTGGCTGAAGAGGCGAGTCAGTTTCTGGTTGGCAAAGCACCCACAGAAGAGAATTTTTCCGAAGCAGGTGTGCTGGCCCGGCAAGTGGCGTCGCCGATTGACGACATGCGCGGAACGGTGGAATTCCGAGTGCACCTGGCGGGCGTGCTGACGCAACGTACATTAGCGTTAGCGCATCAGAGGGTTCAAGACAGTTAGGGTCCTACTGGCCACTGAATTGCCGGTATAAGGAGTTGCCCGTACAGGGTGGGGCATCAGATAGCGACATCGCTTGACCGAGATCCATCAGGTTTCGAAGCAGGCCGAGAGTATCTTCTTCAAGGAAGCAAAACGTGACTAAGAAGACACACGTCACAACAACCATTAACGGTGAAGAAACGGAATTCCTTTGCGAGCCTCGACAGAGTTTGCTGGAAGTACTCCGTGAGGTCCTCGATCTGACCGGTTCCAAGGAGGGGTGCAATAACGGCAACTGTGGTGCCTGCACCGTGTTGTTAGACGGGCTTCCGGTCGATAGTTGTCTGGTGTTGGCGGTGGAAACAGAGGGCGCTGAAATTACGACGATTGAGGGGATTGCGCAGCAGGGGCACTTGCATCCGTTGCAGCAGTGTTTTCTCGAAGGTGCGGCGCTGCAGTGTGGGATCTGTACGCCTGGTTTCATTGTCGGCGCGAAGGCTCTGCTGGATCGTAACCCTGACCCGACCGAAGAGGAAATTCGCTTCAATCTGGCAGGCAATCTCTGCCGGTGTACGGGCTACGATAAGATCGTGCGATCGATTCAAGAGGCTGCCGATCGGCTGCAATCGGCAACATGAGTGCTGTGGGATCCGCAGTGGCCTGTCCACTGTGGCGATGAGGATTTAAGGCCGTTCCGGAAGCCCGTTAGCCGCAAACCAGTGTTGCGTGTGACGTTCCCGGACAGTTACTCCATTACTGTGTTAGTACAGGATTTGAGAGGATGAACACACCAGTTCCAGGCTCACAGTACAAGGTCATTGGTACCCGACCGATACGCCATGACGGCATGGACAAAGTAACCGGCAAGGCCAAGTACGGCGCCGATGTGAAGTTCTCAAAGATGCTGTACGGACGAGTGCTCCGCAGTCCGCACGCACACGCCAGGATCGTCTCGATCGATACGTCAGAAGCCGAATCGCACCCCGGGGTTTTTGCCGTAATTACGACAAGTGATATGCCCGACCTGGTCGACAAGATGGCCGACTTGGGTGAGGGTGTCGTCAATATGGCGCATCTTGGGGACAACGTTCTGGCCAGGGAGAAGGTGTTGTACAAGGGGCAGGCGGTGGCAGCGGTCGCCGCCTCGGATGTGCATGTTGCGGCCGAGGCGATCGCGAAGATCAAAGTGGAATATGAACCCTTGCCCGCGGTGACCTGGGTGTTGGACGCGATGCGTGAAGATGCGCCGCTGTTACACGACAATGTGTTTACTGACGACATGGGGAAGAAGTCTGACAAGCCGAGCAATGTGGACAAGGAAATCCACTTTCTCAAGGGTGACGCCGAAGAGGGGTTTGCGGCGGCAGATGTGGTGGTTGAGCGGGAGTTTAAGACCGCGACTGTGCACCAGGGTTACATTGAACCACATGTTGCGACCGCGGATTGGAACGAAGATGGGAACCTGACGGTTTGGACTTCGACTCAGGGGTCCTTCGCGTGCCGTGCGCAGGTCGCTGAGATCCTGCAAATCCCGATTTCCAAGGTGAAAGTGGTTCCTTGCGAAATAGGTGGCGGTTTTGGTGGGAAGATTACAGTTTATTTACAGCCAGTTGCCGCGTTGCTCAGCAAGAAGTCTGGCCGGCCGGTGCAACTGACCATGCAGCGTGATGAAGTTTTCGAAGGCACCGGGCCAACACCCGGGTCCTTTATGCGAGTCAAATTGGGAGCGACCAAGGAAGGCAAACTTACCGCAGGTGAAGCCTGGATTGCTTTTGATGCTGGAGCGTTTCCTGGTGGACCGATTGGTCCGGCCTGCATGTGCGTATTTAGCTGTTACGATTTTGAGCATGCCAAAGTCGATGGTTACAACGTTGTTCTCAATAAGCCCAAGACGCAAGCTTATCGCGCACCGGGATCGACGCATGCGGCCTTGGCGTGCGAGACCGTGTTGGATGAACTCGCTGAGAAACTCGAAATCGATCCCCTGGAGTTGCGGCTCAAGAATGCAGCTACTGAGGGGACACGCCGTGTTGATGGACCCGTTTATCCGCGTATTGGATGTGTCGAGGTTTTACAGGCAGCGCAGGCCAGTGATCATTGGAACAGTCCGCTGGAAGGTCCCAATCGTGGACGCGGTGTGGCGCTCGGGTTTTGGTTTAATTGTGGCCTCAAGTCGAGCGCCAGTGCCCACGTGAATCCGGATGGGACGGTCACATTGACCGAGGGTTCTACGGATATCGGCGGGTCGCGTGCTTCGATCGCCATGCAATTAGCAGAGACGCTGGGTATTACTGCAGAGGAAGTCCATCCCCAGGTTGTTGACACGGATAGCGTAGGCTATACGGATGTAACGGGTGGAAGCCGTGTGACATTTGCGACAGGTTTGGCGGCTTATAAAGTAGGGCTGGACATCGAAGGTCAGATGACTTCCCGCGCTGCGGAGTTGTGGGACTGCTCGCCAGAGAACGTCCGTGTAGAAAGTGGCGTTTACAGCCATAACGGCGATTCGCTCACGTTTGCGGAATTGGCGGAAAAACTTCATGCCACAGGAGAAGCGGTTGTAGGCCGAGCGACGGTAGCTCCCGATGGTGCGACAAACGGGTTTGGTGCACATCTGGTTGACGTTGAAGTTGATCCGGACACTGGGAAAACCACGATCTTGCGTTACACGGTGATTCAGGACGCCGGTAAAGCGATTCACCCGAGTTACGTCGAAGGGCAAATGCAGGGTGGCGCGGTCCAGGGAATTGGCTGGGCGCTGAACGAAGAGTATTTCTTCGATGATCAGGGCCAGATGAAGAACGCCAGTTTTCTCGACTACCGGATTCCGACGTTCCTCGATGTACCGATGATCGACACCATCATTGTTGAAGTACCTAATCCGGATCACCCGTACGGAGTGCGTGGTGTTGGAGAAACGCCGATTGTGCCACCCCCGGCAGCGATCGCCATCGCGATTCACAATGCGGTTGGTGTTCGAATGACCGAATTACCGATGTCTCCGCCGAAGCTCTGGAAGGCGATCTCTGATCAATCCTAGTGCCAGCCCGGTGCATGGGCAGCAGAATCAACAAGATGTTGATTCGTCTTCCGAGTCTCGATTTGTGCTGTAGATTCGCTTGCTTGTCAGGTGTGACTATAGTAGCGATAGGCCTGCGGGCACTGCCATCGTGTGCCCTGTTTTCCCGGGCCCGGACACCGTTGAGTATCCGAACAGGGCACCTTACTTGCGGTTGTGCCCCCAAGGCTTGCATGGTCTTACCGACAGGGGATCGAACATATGGCCACCTTGACCTCACCAGGGCCACTCGTGACAACGTGGTTCATTGCGGCCTTGACGACACTGATGCCACTCTGCCTGGAGGCTGCGGACCCGATTGAATACACGGTTCGCTTTCCACAAGCCAGGAATCACTACGCAGATGTCGAGATTGTGCTTCCGACAGGGTGCCGAGACACGATCGAACTCACTATGGCGACGTGGACGCCAGGGTCGTATTTGATTCGAGAGTACGCGCGCCACATCGAAGGATTGGAAGCGTCTACGGCGGATATGAAACGGCAATTGGCCATTGAGAAACGCAACAAACATGTGTGGGAAGTAAAGACTCAAGGGCTGGAGACTATTCGACTCAAGTATCGTTTGTATTGCCGTGAAATGTCGGTGCGAACCAACTGGGTTGACCAGGAGTTTGCAATTCTCAACGGTGCTCCGACGTTTCTTACACTACGTGGTGCAGAGGATCGGCCGCATCGTATTTGCCTCAAATTGCCTCCCTCCTGGAAGCGTTCCATTTGTGCGCTGGAACTATTGCCGGGAGATGATCCGCATGCGTACGTGGCAAAGAATTTTGACGAGCTAGTCGATTCACCGATCCTGGCTGGTAATCCCACAGTGTTTCCTTTCCGAGCGGGTGAGCGTGAACACTGGTTAGTAAACCAGGGTGGCGACGGGCTGTGGGATGGCGCGGTTGCCGCGCAGGCTGCCGCAAAAGTGGTGGCGGAGCATCAGCGGATGTGGGGCTCGGTCCCCTACCCTCGCTACGTTTTTTTAAACCTCGTGACAGAGAGCCGTGGTGGCCTGGAGCATGACAACAGTACTGTGTTGATGACGAGCCGTTGGAATTACGGAAGACGGAAAGACTATCTGGATTGGCTGGCTTTGGTGAGCCACGAGTTTTTTCATACCTGGAATGTCAGGCGGTTGCGGCCACGCGAACTTGTTGAATACGACTATGCGCGCGAAGTCTATTTTCCCACGTTGTGGATTGCCGAGGGAATTACCAGTTATTACCAGGACCTGGCATTGGTGCGAGCAGGTGTGTGCAGTCAGAAAGAGTACTTCGAGCGGCTCTCCAGGATAATTGAGTCGGTCAGAAAAACCCCCGGACGTCTGGTGCAGTCTTTGAGAGATTCTTCGCACGACACTTGGATCAAGTTTTATCGACCAGACGAAAACTCCGGCAATGCTCGAATGAGTTATTACACCAAAGGCGCGGCCGTCGCATTTCTACTGGATGCCAGGATTCGTCAGCTCACGGATGGTGAGAAATCGCTCGATGATCTGATGCGGGCACTTTATCAGCAGCATGCTGGGGAGCGAGGCTATTCTTCGCAGGAGTTTCGTGAGTTGGCGAGTCAAGTGGCGGGGGCGGATCTCAACGAGTGGTTCCAGCAGCATGTCGATCTGCCCGGAATGCTGGATTTCAGCCCGGCGTTGAAGTGGTGGGGCTTGGAGTTTCGTCCAGAAAAGAAAGGTCGGGGCGATACTGGCCAGACGGCCGCGAAATCGAGTCCGTGGTTTGGTGTGTCGACAAGAGCACGGGACGGGCAATTGCTGGTATCGCGCGTGGTACGTGACAGTCCGGCTTATCGAGGGGGAGTGAATGTCGATGACGAAATTGTCGCCTGGGATGGTTTTCGCGTGCGCGCTGAGAATTGGCGCGAGCGGCTCAAGCGGTACAAACCTGGGGACACCAAGGAAGTCCTGGTTGTGCGTCGCGGCAAGGTGATGAAATTCGATGTGACGTTGGCGGAAACGCCTCGCACATCATGGCAGCTGCAGCCGATCCCCAAAGCAGTGTCAAAACAGGAGCAGCGTCGCTTGAAATGGCTCAATCCGACTGCCCAGGACGCCGATGCCGAATCGGATTCTTGAATTGGACTACCAGTCCTCCCATACCTGCTCTTCGTCAGGTGAGGCATCTTCTTCGACCAGGTCACACTTGGGCAATGCCTTGATGAAGAGTCGACCGTAGGGCTTTGTGGAAATTCTGGGGTCGAGAAGTACGACCATTCCAGTGTCCCTGCGAGTTCGGATTAAACGCCCGAATCCTTGTCTTAACTTGATGATTGCTTCAGGGAGCTGGTAATCGCGGAACGGGTTGCCTCCGGCAGCCCGTATGGCCTCCAATCTTGCTTCCAATAAGGGTTGGTCTGGGACACTAAACGGCAATCGTGTGATGATTACGTTCTGTAGTGCGCTGCCGGGCACGTCGACCCCCTGCCAGAAGCTGTCGGTCCCAAAAAGTACGGCCCGAGGGTTCTCCTTGAAACGGTCCAGAAGCTTCTGCCGGGGTATGTTGTCCGCCTGGCTGTAAATCGCCATATCTTGTTCTGCCAGCCACGGTGTCAGTGCGGTCGCGCACTTGCGTAGCATCTCGTAACTTGTAAACAAGACAAAGGCATGTCCATCTGTACGTTCGACATAACGTCTGATCATGGCGCAGCAGCGTTCGTGGAACGCGTCTTTTTCCCGGTTGGGGTCTGGCATATTACGGACGACTACAAGTTGGACCTGTTTTTCGTGATCGAAAGGGCTGCCTTGTCGCTCCGTGATACACTGGGTAAGCCCAATGCGTGATTTGAAGAAGTCGAAAGAGTCATTTTTCCCAGTTGCCAGAGTAGCGCTCGTCATAATGACAGACCGGGTCATGTCGAACAGGTGTTCTCGCAATTGTGGGCCCACATCGATTGGCGCTGCGGCGAGACGTATGCGAAGTTGCTGGCGAGACCGCGCACTCTCCAGCCAATAGACACTTTCTGTCAGCTGCTGGGTGCGCCAGGACTCAATGTCACCACAAAGTGCCATCAGCCGGTCGTGACTTGAAACCACGTCCTGTTGGTCACTTTCGTCGTCCAGTCGCTCCGCATAGTCGCGTAGCATCCGAGCTAATTGCTCGAGTGGGCCAGACAATCGGTTGCGGATAATTTCTGGCTTCAGGACTCGGCCGTTGCCACCGGGACGCGCTTGCAACCACTCATGGAGTTCGACGAAAAACTCTTCGGCGCGACGTTTGCAAAACAGAACCTGCTCTTGCTCCTGGGCAAGTTGATGATGGACAAGCAGTCCCTTGTTGGTGCGTTCGTTATAGAGCCGATTGAGAACGTACCGTACCTGGCCAGACGAGATGCCCAATCCCAAGTGGTCGCCGGCGACGGATTCCAGCGTGTGGGCCTCATCGAGGATGATCGCGTCATAATCTGGTAGTAGACTGACACCGACCCGACGCAAGGCCAGGTCGCTGAATAGAAGCGCATGATTGACAATCAAGATTTGCGCGTTGTAGATGCGACGTCGAGCCCGAAAGTAGAAGCACTGGTCATACGTCGGGCATCGTTTTCCCAGGCAATTCCCACTGTCACTGGCAACCTCGTCCCAGACCGCAGGGCGTGGCTGTGTTTCGAGATCGCTCAACGACCCGTCTCGCGAATCTTTTGCCCAGTTGCGGACTCGTTGTAACTCGTCCAGTTCGTCGTCTGATTGTAGTAACTGGCTGGCACGTGACATGGCCGTTCCAAGACGGCGACGGCTGAGGTAATTGCGACGTCCTTTCGCCAGGACGAAGCTAAATTCGCGTGGAATCACACTGTTCAGCAGTGGCAGGTCTTTGTGAACCAATTGTTCCTGCAAACTGATAGTGTGAGTGGAGATGATGATGCGTTTATTCGTGATCCCGTTCGCTTCAGCGTTTTCCTGTGTGGCTGCCAGGATCGCGGGAACCAGGTAGGCGAAACTCTTTCCGACACCCGTTCCAGCTTCACTGATCAGGTGATGTCCTTCGTGCAGGGCTGCGGCAACTGCTGTTGCCATTTGGCGTTGCTGTGGCCGCTCTTCGTAGTGCGGAAGTCGCGCTGCAATCCGCCCTTCAGGTCCCAGGATGTCGTCAGGTGTAAGCATGGCAGTTGGCTAGTCGTCAGGCGGCAAGTTTTATTGTGGGGGAACTTGATCGAATCGACCAGGGATTGGCTGGTCGGTACGCCATGCAAGTTTCCGGCGTGACGAATGGACCAAACCGCAATGGTATCTGCAGCAGATTGTAGATGCACACGCTGTCCACGTCAGGATCAGGCAGTTGCCGCAGATTCTAGCGTTGTCGAGAGGGTCCGTGGAGCTTAGGGCAGTTACTCGGACCAGTGGCCAGGGTCGGATGGGCCAAATGAAGGGGAAGGACTGCCAGGTTTGCGAAGAAATGGATGCCGCTATGCACGGCGGCCAATGGTCGCGAGCGCCCTTGTCGCTCAAGCGTTTCGTCTTCAAAGTAAAGTGGGTAATGGTAGAGCCCTGATGTTTTCCAGGAGAAGCGGATTGGGCTGTTGGAATTCCGATGCGCGCTGGGACGATCCGGGAGGTGCCCAGCCGGATCGTCGATTTCCACACTGGCAGGTACTGGGCCGGGGCCCGGCGTGATATCGACGTCGATTTCGTGAATCGGCCCTCGTCCTGTTCGCCAGCGGGTGCCGGATACGGTGGGCCTGCGTTTCCTCTGGACTGCCTGTTGAGGCGACGGACGGCTTTCATTTCCGCGTTGAACCAAAACCTCAACGCTCTCCTGGCCGGTTGCCAGAGATCCCACGACGGGGAGATTTGCGATGACAAGCATCGCCGTGATTGCCGGTAAGAGAGAGAACTTTTGTCCCAAGGTGCACATCTCTCGTTGAGTCTTGCAACGGTCACCAGGTAGTTTGTATGTAGGGAGTCTTTCGGAGAGGTTGGTTGTTTGGCTACAGCGTATTCCACCTGCGTTCAGGCGATCGGCGCCTTACCACCGTTACAACCGTCATATGTTACCGGGGAGACGTATCTCCCCTGGTTTACGGGGGCGTTCCTGGCGCTCGGGCAACATTCATCCGGACGAGGTATGGTCCGCGCGGGAGGTGGCTTGTGCGAGGCGTTTCAGCGCGCTGAATTGCTCATTTTCACCAAGTTTTGCCCGCCGTACTGCTTCGGTGAGGATGTGAATATTACGGTCGTAGCCTTGGCGGTCTACCGGAAACGGCGTCCCATCCTTGCCGCCGTGGGCAAAAGCGTAATCTGCCCACTTTGGCATTTCCCGAGCCGAGCGGCTGGGATCGCGATGCGAAACGGGATTCTGGAAAATAACCTCTGCCAGTAATGCCAGACTGCGAATGGTGGCACCGCCGACTCCTTGCGTTCCTAACAGTGTGGCAAAATCCTGGGGATGATTTTCGTGGGCTCGGATTACCAGCTGCCGCAGACGCGGCAGGTTTGCGTCACGCGGCAGCAGCGGATGACGCTGCGGTGCAAAAAGGGTTGGTCCCTCGGTGAGACGCTCGATTTCAGCGACGACCCAGTCCGGGTTCTGCCGGGCCAATTCGGCACAATCTTTCCGATTCGCGTCTGCCTCGCAAGCGACCATGTTCAACATTGATTTACGGGCTGCAAATTGATCGGATACGGAATCCTGTTGTACCAGGTTTTGTATTGCCTGGTGCGGCTCTGAAACAAAGTCATTGACGGTTTCGCCAAGCCAATGATAGCGGCGTGCCCAGCCACTCGAGGTGTTCATTCCTTGTTGCACGACGCACCATTCGCCGGCGGCAGTAAAGAAAAAAACGTGATGATAGAGATCGAAGCCATCCTGTACCGCGGCCGAATCGACTTTGGCGCTCATTCGCGACGCGGAAACTAGTTGTTCGCCATTATGAATGGCCCAGCGCTCGGCTGCGTCGGCGATCTCCCTGGGAGTTTTACGGCTGGTGCTACCCTTGCCGCCGGCGACCAGGATTCCCAGGTCCTGTCCGATTTCTTGTGCGGCTTCCTTCAACGCGCCACAAGTAACGGTGGTGAGGCCACTGCTGTGCCAATCAAAACCGAGTACACATCCAAACGTCTGGAACCACCAGGGATCTGAGAGGCGACGGAGCAATTCTTGCGCGCCAAATTCTTCGACGATGGCCGTCGCGATGCCACCGGCCAACCTGGTCATCCGGCGAAACAACCACGGCGGCGCCTTGCCAGTGTGTAGTGGGAGTTGAGCCATGCGCCGTTTCATGGACGCGAGTATAGCCAGTTTCCTGGAATACAGCTGCGCTGACTGCAGCTCTGGCTATGAGGGCTTTTGGTGCGCACACAGAACGAAAGTGAAGGCCGAGCCGGTGCCGGGACACGCGGATCGATTTCAGCTATTCACGGTTGCCAGTTGCTTGCGCCGTTCAGTGACAACAGCTTCGTGGATGCTGGCCGGGACGCGGCGATGGGCATGGAGTTCCATCGTAAACGTTCCTTGACCCTGTGTCAGACTGCGAAGATCAGTTGCATATCCGAATAGTTCTGCGAGCGGGATCTCAGCTGTCATATGTGAAATTCCATCACGCAATCCCGTGGTCATGATCACGCCGCGGCGGCTCGTAATATCACCCGCGATCGGGCCCTGCTGTGTCTCCGGGCACTCGATCTCGACTTTCATGATCGGCTCGAGTAGTACCGGTTTTGTCTTGCGAAAAGTTTCACGAAAACAGGCTTCCGCACATAACTGGAAAGCCCGATCGCTACTGTCGACTTCATGGTAGGACCCATCTTCCAGCACCGTGCCGAGACGCACGACCGGGTACTCTGCAACCGGGCCTTTCAAGAGGCATCTGCGAAACCCCTTTTCTACGGCTGGAATATACTGTTTGGGAATCCGGCCGCCCACAATGTTTTCTTCGAACGTAAATGCATCTTCGGCGTCTATCGGCAGGACGACCAGACGTCCTACGATGTGTGCATACTGACCTGAGCCGCCGGTCTGTTTGCGATGCTTGTAATTGAATTCTGCAGTTACGGTCGGCGATTCGCGGTAACTCACCTTGGGTGGACTCGCATCGAGTTCCACCTTGTATTCGCGACGAATTCTCTCCAGGTAGACTTCCAGGTGCAGTTCACCCATCCCGGAAATCAGCATTTCTCCGGTTTCTTCGTCGGAAAACACCCGGAACGTCGGGTCTTCGCGGCGAAAACGCATCAGTGCTTTGCCGAGGCGATCGACATCGACGCGTTTGCGCGGTGTGATGGCAATACTGATCACCGGATCGGGGACAAACATGCTCTCGAGCGTGCAGATACCGGACTTCGGAGCGTAGGTATCACCGCTGTTGCAGTCGATGCCCATGACCGCCACGATATCGCCAGCCAACGCCTCATCAATCTCTTCCCGCTTGTCCGCGTGCATACGAAGAATACGGCTGAATCGTTCCTTGTGGCCAGTGCGTTGATTGACATACGTGGCACCTTTGAGGATCTTGCCACTGTAGATTCTGATGAATGTCAGTTGGCCGAAAGCATCATCAACGATCTTGAAGGCCATTCCAACAAAAGACTGGCTGGCATCCGCATCAAGCTGGATCGTTGCCCCCTCTTCTGAAAGACTTTCGGCACTAATCGTGCGTTGTTTTGGGGAGGGCAGATATCGGACGATAGCATCCAGCAGCGGTTGCACTCCCTTGTTCTGGTAGGCGGAGCCCAAAAAGATGGGCGTCATGCCCTGTTGCTGAGTCGCATTCTTGATGACTTCGTGGATGACGTCCTGAGGAACTTCCGTTTCCGACAGTAATTGTTCCATCAGTTCATCGCTGTACATGGCGAGCGATTCTAGCATCCGTGTACGAGCTTGAGCTGCCTCCGCTGCATACTCAGATGGAATCTCGGTGTGCTCTAGCTTTTCTCCTTGTTCGCCATGGAAGTAGATGGCCTGCATGGATACGAGGTCGATTACGCCTTGGAAATGGTCACCGCAGCCGATCGGCAATTGCATCAGGATCGCATCGGTGCCAAGTTCGTCGCGTACCTCCTGGCTGACCCGCAGCGGCTCTGCGCCAGTACGGTCCATCTTGTTAATGAAAGCCAGGCGCGGCACGCCATAACGTTTCATTTGGCGATCGACGGTACGTGACTGGGCCTGGACACCTCCCACGGCACACAGCACAAGGACGGCTCCGTCCAGAACTCGCAGGCTGCGTTCAACTTCCACGGTAAAGTCGACGTGGCCAGGAGTGTCGATCAAATTGATTCGCGACTGGTTCCAGTCGACAGAAGTGGCAGCACTGGTAATGGGGATGCCACGTTCCTTCTCCAGTTCCATGTGATCCATGGTGGCGCCGGTACCTCCACCGTGCACTTCCTGGATCTTATGGATCCTGCCGGCGTAGTACAGAATCCGTTCGCTGAGCGTCGTTTTTCCCGAGTCGATGTGCGCCGAAATACCTACATTTCGTAACCGTTCCAGATTCATTGTCTTGCCGCTGCACTGTTTTATTGAGGAGTTGTGAACACAAAATGTTGTATTAAACGCCGACGATTCGGGGATCACATCCCCAAGTCGTGGTCATCGATTTCCGACTAGTTTTGCCCCTGCTGCAGGATTCCTGCCGTGCAGGTGGCACAAGCCTGGGCCCAGCTGCAGGAACTGCGGGGTGGGGAGGCGGATGTGGTTCAATCTACCACCCGCCCAGCACCATAAGTGGTCACATTCTACGCCCTGTACGAAGAACACATGAGCTTCCTGGTGGAAAACTCCGCCGGCATCACACCAATCAGGACGTCGTGAAAAGGCCTGATTTTCGTTGACGTGGCGCGGTATCGCACGCGGGTAAATAGCACGTATTGGGCAGATCAAACCTCAAAACTAGCTAGAAGGTGGGGTCATCATCATAACGCAAAATGAGGGCTGCGAAAGAGGAAATCGCTTGTTTTCAACGCGATTCGCACTTTGGCGAGTTGCAAGGTGAATCTTTGTCGGTCCGCAAGCCGTGGGGGGATCGTTGTGTTCTACTGGCCGATGGCTTTGGTGTTTGTGCGCATTCGCTGCTGAACTGTTCGTTGTCGAGCGAAGGGGGTTCTCTCAGAATTCCTTCGGTTGGCGAGTGTCTCGAACTATACCTTGATTGTGCGCCAGCCACCGTGGTAGAAGCGCCCCAGGAGCAATAGTCCTCGCACGGCCACGTCTGCGACCATAGCAACCCAGGCGCCAATGACACCTGCCACGACCCAATCCGTTCCTGGCACGCGTACGCCGTACCAGGCCAGCCAGCATGCACAGGGAATACGCACCAGAATCAGCCCTAAGCCTGTGGTTATAAGGGTCCAGCGGGTGTCACCGGCACCTCGCAGCGCGCCGGACAAGATCATCATCGTTGCCAGGAACGGCATGGATACCGCAGCGATTTGCAGCAACTGAGCGGCAAGTACGCCTGCAGGGTCGTCTGAGTTACCCGTGAAGAAGAATGTGATCTGGTCGCTTTTGAAGAAGAAACCGAGCCCCACGAAAGTCATGAAACTACCTCCCGCCAGACAGCAGGTAAGCGCGCAGCGGGTTGCCTGTTGCGGCTTACCTGCTCCCAGGTACTGTCCGGTCAGTGTGGATGCAGCGATGCTGAATGCGTGTCCCGGAAGATACGCCAAGGCCTCAACTTGGACTCCCAGTCCGTGTGCTGCGGTGGCGACGGTACCCAGTGTTCCAATGATCGCGAAGTAGCCTAGTTGGCATCCCAGCATTGTTGCGATGTCGATGCCGCCAGGAATTCCGATTCTTAGTAGCCGTCGCATTGTTGTCGCGTGTGGGCGCATTTGCCGCAATCGCAAACGCATCCCTGCGCGGCCACGTATCAGCGTGCAACACATGATCAGAGCGGCAGTCCACTCGGCGGTAAGCGTGCCAATAGGCAGCCCTCGCCACCCAAGTTGGGGAATCGGCCCCCAGCCGATCACCAGTGAAGCTCCAACCAGCACGTTGATGACGACCGCCAGCGCTGAGATCAGGGCACCGGTTACGGTGTCACCAGCAGCCGACAGGCAGGAGGAACCGATGCTCAAGACCATAATCGCTGGAATGACCGGCGTGACAATCCAAATGTATTGAGCTGCCAGCACGGCAGCTTCGTCCTCCAGTTGCATCAGATGTACAAAAGAGTCGCCCACGTAGCTGGAAGCCAGAGTGGCGACACAGGAGAGTGCGAACCCGGCTACCAGAGCTTGATGTAGTACACGCTCTGCGCGACGATGCTGGCGAGCTCCGGTAAACCGAGCTACCAAGGCGGTGGCACCGATCTGGAAAACAGAGAACAGGCTTTGCAGCATCCACATGTAATATGCCATTAACCCCATCGCCGCTTTCGGCGCGGATCCGGTGAGGTAATGGCCCGTCAGCCACCAGTCGGTATAGCCGACAATCAGAATCAATGACTGTGACACAAAGACCGGTAACGCCAATTGCATCATCGGGCGGATGGTGCCACGAGAATCGTCGAGTGGCATCGTCACAGGCGTGGCAACCGGGCGAGGGCGTTCATGGCGCCAGGGGAAAGTTTCTTGTGATGCCAGACGCCGGCACACAATGTCTGACTTGATCAGGAGTGTCGGGAGACGGTTGTTGAGCGAACGTGGATTATGAGTGAAGTGTCAGAAACTGCAACATCGTGCCCTTCCAAAGCAGCCTCAATTGAACACGCCGACGCATTGCTTGACAAGTCGTTCGTGCCACTGGCCGTGACTGGGTGGGTGACAACTCTCTGGTTTCCGGGCTGTCGCCCGTCTGGGGGAAATTCCGCTAGCAGAAGATCTCCAAAAACAGGATGATGACAATACACAGCGAGTTTCCTTGGAAGTGTTGGGTGGCGATCAGAGCGGCGGCTCACGTCAGCTATTCTGTAACGATCTTGAATTTCAGTCAGCCGGATCTGCATGGCGTTGTCCGGCGGTCCTCTGCGGGTGTTGATGCGGATGTGTGGTATCACCGGCGGAATCTGGACGGAATCCGCATCGGAAATTTCCGATGTAACTCTTGCTCACATGACGGAAGTTCTTGCCCACCGGGGGCCAGATGATATAGGCACCTATCGTAGCGACTTGTGCGATAGGAATCCCCACGGGACCACGCCAGGTGCTGCGCTGGGATTTCGGCGTCTGTCCATCATTGACTTGGCTGCGGGGCAGCAGCCGATGACGAATGAGGATCGCACGATTTGGGTGGTCTTCAATGGCGAGATTTATAATTTTGCTGCCTTGCGGCACCGGCTCGAAGGTCAAGGGCATCGCTTTCGGACACAGTCGGACACCGAGACCATTGTGCACCTCTACGAGGATGAGGGAGTCAACTGTTTTTCGCACCTGAATGGCATGTTTGCTATTGCGATTTGGGATATGGGGCGTCGCCAACTGGTGCTGGCCCGCGATCGGTTGGGACAGAAGCCGCTGGTCTATTGTCGGCAGCCCCACCGATTTCTTTTTGCGAGTCAGTTGAAAAGTCTCCTGCAGGTTCCGGAGGTTTCGCGTGAAGTTGATGCAAGTGCAATCGACCATTATCTGGCTTACCAGTATGTGCCTCATCCGGCGACGATTTTCCAGTCAATACGCAAGCTGCCGCCCGGACACAGGGCGATCGTAAAAGATGATGCCCTAACCATCGAGCCTTTTTGGGAGCCTGATTTTCAGACTGTTAGGCCTATGGGACGCCAGGTTGCAGTTGAGGAACTACGAGAATCTTTGACGTCTTCAATTCAATTGAGGATGCGTAGCGATGTGCCGTTGGGCGCATTCTTGTCTGGTGGAGTGGATTCGTCTCTCGTCACGGCAATCATGCAGCAGCATTCGCCGGCACCGGTAAAGACATTTTCGATTGGCTTTCCTGTAAAGGAGTACGATGAAACCGGGTTTGCGCGTCAAGTAGCACAACACTTGGGGACCGACCATCAGGAATTCCAGGTGACTCCAGATGGCGTGAAGATATTGCCTCAACTTGTCTGGCATTTTGACGAACCATTTGCAGACAGTTCCGCGATCCCCACGTGGTATGTTGCCAAGATGACTCGAGAGCATGTCACCGTAGCACTTACAGGTGATGGTGGAGACGAGTTGTTCCTGGGCTATCCACGTTATCGCGCCGTGCAGTTGGCCAGTGTTCTTGATTCATTGGCTCCAATAAAGCACTTGCTCAAATTGGCTTGGTGGCAAAAGTTACCTGGTTCTTCGAGGCAGAAATCACTTCTCAGGCAATTCAAGCGTTTTAGCGAGGGACTCGCTGCGGGGCCTCAGCGGCGTTATTTTGATTGGATCAGTATTTTTAACGAACGGCGCAGGTGTGATCTGTACACTCGCGATTTTATTACCTCTCTTCCGGATTCCGATCCGTTTCATTTTTTCCAATCGGCGTGGTCTCGAGCAGATCGTCGAGACCCCTTGGCGGCGGTGGCACTGGCAGACCTTACGACGTACCTGCCCGGTGACTTGATGACCAAGGTGGATACCGCATCGATGGCACATTCTCTGGAGTGCAGGCAACCTTTTCTGGATCACCGTGTGGTTGAGTTGGCTGCGCAAATGTCGAGCGACCTGAAGTACCGTAAAGGGCGTGGGAAACGTATTTTGCAGGATGCGTTTGGCGATTTGTTGCCACGTGAAATCTGGGGACGGCGGAAAATGGGATTTGGCGTTCCTTTAGATCATTGGTTCCGCAACGAACTGAAGGAAATGACGCATGATGTGTTGCTCGATCAAACTGCCCGTCAACGCGGATTGTTTCGGCAGGAAACGGTTGAAACGCTTGTGGATGAGCACCAGCAGGGCACCTTTGATCATGCCTATCGTTTGTGGGCGTTATTGGTATTGGAGCTCTGGTTTCGCGAGTGGGTTGATTAGCCAATGAGCTGGCAACAAGTTTGGCGATACAAGAATCTTGCCAGTTGCCATGACTTTCAGGACCCTTAAGGCGTTTGGCAGTGCTCCAGGTATGGGGTCATTTGGGAGGGGAGCAGCCTGCCGAAATCCAAACCTCGGGAAATCTGCGAAATATTTTTTTTGTAGCGAATCATTTTCTTCCCCAGTGCGTTAATTACCGTAACATTAGTCGCTGCGGTAAATGCGGCTTTTGACCGATGACGCGCGGGTGCAATGCCAGCCGTATACGGAACGTTGCAGATAGCCTGTGCTGGCGAGAAGTTTCCTGCGCTGCACATTGTTTTCTGCACATGGCTTCCAGATTCAAGCAGTCATTAAAGAACTAAGGAGAAGGGAATGCAGCGGTACCAGACACATCTCTGTTTTGGCTCGGTTCTGTTGAGCGCCATAGTCTGTTTGGGTGCCCATGCACAGGATCCTGCATCTTCTCGCGAACACGACCAACCGGGTCCACGTGACACGTCACGCGCGGCAGCAGGCGAATTGGATAATCCAGTGATACCCGGTGGTCGTGGTGGTGGGCGCCCTGAAGGCCGCGGTGGTCGTGGTGGTGG